>NZ_JBYSYC010000083.1:0-16013 GCF_058782875.1 Cupriavidus sp. FW305-F7
GCGTTGAGAGGCGCAAGTCCGGTTCGGAGAGGAGAGGCAGGGAAATAGTCCGACTACGCCCTGTCTCTTACTCTACTGCCGGCCGAGGTCGCCGGGCGCTGGTTTTATCTGTACCTGATCCTGGACGTCTACAACCGCAAGATCGTGGGCTTCGAGGTCCACGATCGCGACGACGCCGACCACGCGGCGCATCTGGTCAAACGCACGGCGCTGGCCGAGGGTATTCGCGCCATGGCGGCCAAGCCGGTGCTGCATGGTGACAACGGCGTCACGCTCAAGGCCACTACGGTGCCGTCGATGTCTTTGCGCCGCGCTTCGGCACGCCACTATATTGGGACGGTCCCGACGGCACACCGGCCATGTCGGCGAATTTCTAGCCCGGTGTCACTTGAGCTTACACAAGTCAGTTGCAATCAGGGGCTCCGCCCGCGCGCAAATCGCCAGTACTGGGAGTGGGCCGCCGACCCTCAGCGGCCGCGTGCGCGGCCAGGCCATGACCCCGGCGACGCGAAGGAGCACAGATCGGCATGCCTACCTATGAAGAAGGACGCTTGGCGGCCATCGCAGTCAGGCTGGCGCTGTCCTCGGGACTTCCCCCTGCGAACGCGAAAGCCGCACTGGATCTGGCAAGCAGGATTGACAGCGGTGCCTGCTCAAAGCAAGGAGCTTTGTGTATCGTCTGTGGCCCGCGAGCCTCTCGGCGGCACGCGGAATCGGGAAGTATCCACCAGTTCCAAGCGGTTATAGCGAGAGCCGACCTGGTTGGCGGTCTTCGTTGTCAAGGGAAGCAGTTGAGTTCGTTGAGCAATTCGCGTTGGCCTCGGAGTTACGACCCCAAGGCTTTTAACGCTCCGGAGGAACACTGCATGGTGCAGGTCAGGGTCGCGGTTTTGAATGGGGAACTCTCACCCGACCGCGTCTCGGCGCTCGAGAACGCCGCCTCGCGTCACAGCAAATGCATCGGGCCAGCATCGCCAAACCGGCACCACTATTCCGCATGGTCTAGTATGGGGCTCACGTCAGCGTCCGGAAGTCGCCTTGAGCCTTCTCACGCCGGCGGATCGACGGGAGGCGGTGCAGTCTCCCCCTGCGCGACTGTCTCTCGTAACTGACGGCGCCACTGCGCATAGCATTCCAAACCACAGAAGTAGGCGACGTAGTCGCATGCCTCGGGGACGATCGCCTCGGACTTCGGTACTTCCTTCATGCAGACTTCGCAAGGGACGAGTTTTATGGGTGGGTCAGGCTGGGTCATGGTGCAACTCCCGGCACCGCGGCGGCGATTCTTCGCACAGTAGCGGCGCAAAGACGTCGACCGCCAGATGGCCGGTCAACGGATCGTAGTTGGGCGAGAACATGGAAGCACGTGTGTTCCATCTCAAGCATCGTCTCTTGCCGAGCGCTGTGGTTGATATGGATCAAGGCAAGGTCAGTGCGAACTATCGAGGGAGGGGCCGCTCTGGGGCAGCAAGCTGACCCCGAAAGACGTCCTCGATGGCGCACGCCTTGGGGCCGATTTGGGCACTGATGCCCTGGTCGTCTCCAACCATGGCAGGCGTCAGCTCGACGGCGCGCCATCGTGATTGCGGCGCTCCCGGCGATCGCCGAAGCGATGGGCCAGCTTCCAGGTCAGGATGGACAGAGGCATACAGAAGGGAGAGCGAAGCTGAGGCCTCCTGAATGCCAGTCAAAACGCAATTACTCATGAGTCGGGGCATTCGCAGGCCGCGTCCGAGGCTCTAGGATCCAGCAACAATGCAATTAATCGCCATGACTTGGTGCTCACACCGGCAGAGTAGGCGAAGCGCCATCTAGACGGCCGACACCGCCGTGTTCGGGCGGGATCGCGCGAGTTGAGTCGTATAGCAATGGTTTGCATAATTTCCTGAACTTTTCCTACCGACCATGGTGGCCGGCAAGGAGAAGATAATGGCGCAATCTGAACTGGCGCGCGGCAAGGAGGGCCCCGCGACGCTTGTGCTGAGAATCGGCGGACGGTAAGCGTTCCCGAGCGCTGAATCCCGTGTCGCCCCCGTTATGTGTGTGCGGTCACCTTGGCCAATGCGGCGGGGGGAGGCTTTGGGTTTCGTCTTCCATCAGCGCCTTGCAGACAATTCCATCTGTTACCCAATGTCGCACACGCCTTTCGACATATTTCGCAAACGCGTCCTAGAATAGTTATCATTCGTATTTGCATAATTGGACGTGCGAGGATGTGATGTTCTCAATGCTCCTGGTGACGTTTCGTGAGGGCGTGGAGGCATTTCTCATTGCCGCCATTACGCTCGCGTTCCTTCATAAGGCAGGGCGCCAGCACTTGGTCAGTGCGGCGAGGGCTGGCATTTTCGCCGCCTTACTAATCTCTGCGGTGCTCGGTCTAGTGCTGTTCCGCATGGGTGGGATGAGTCCCGTCGCCGAAGCTTGGCTGGCACTGCTGGCCGGTATCCTGGTGGTCTCCTGCACCTGGCACATGCTCAAGCATGGCAAGGCGATAGCCGGCGAGATTCGCAACCGGCTCTCCAGTGTCCCCGATGAGAAGACGGTTGGGCCGTGGCTGGCCGTGTTTGCCTTCATGCTGCTGATGGTCGGGCGCGAAGGCATCGAGGCCGCGACCATGATTGCCTCCCTTTCCGCCGGTGCGGCAACTGGTTACCTGGCCTTGGGCGGTGCGCTCGGCGTGACTTGCGCCGGCGCACTGGCATGGACATGGACCAAGTACGGGCGGAGGGTCAATTTGTCGCTGTTCTTCCAGGTTACGGCCATCTTCATGGTGCTGTTCTGCATTCAGTTGGCCATTTACGCAATTCACGAGTTTTCGGAAGCTGGTGCGCTACCGTTAGTTGACAACGAATATTGGCATGAAGTGACCGAGCCTTTCGGCCCAGAGGGTGTGTACGGCACTTGGCTCAGCTATGGCCTCGTACTGGCTCCCCTCGCTTTTCTCGCCTTCGCAAGGTTGACCGGTCGGAAAAAGTAAGCACCCGCCGAAAGGGCTTGAGGCTGCATTACGCCTCCAAGGGGCAGAATCACCTGTCCAGAGCTCGCCGTGCTGAATATATTGAGCTGCGTTGGTGTCGAGCGCTTACGGCATCTACTATTTCAGAGGTGAAGGACTTCGGTCGCCATCGGGATGGGGCAATGGACCGTCGATGTGATATTGGTCTGGAAGCCACTTGCTCTAGGGCCTGGACGGCTGCCTGGGTATTGAGCGCCCACCGAAGGCCTAATGAAGAACTGATGCCGAGCGTCAACGGGCATCAACAATGAACAGAAACCGCGGCAATGACTGCTCTCACCAGTGCGCTGCGCAAGCTTCCCACCAGCATTTGGATGCTGGGCTTCGTGAGTCTGTTGATGGATGTGTCTTCGGAAATCATCCATAGCCTGCTGCCCGTCTTCATGGTCACCACGCTGGGAGCCAGCGCACTGGCGGTCGGATTGATAGAAGGTGTGGCGGAGGCAACCGCCCTGATTGTGAAAGTCTTTTCCGGCATCCTGAGTGATTATTTGGGGAAGCGTAAGGGCCTGGCCGTAGTTGGCTATGCGCTGGCAGCATTGTCGAAACCGCTCTTTGCAACGGCCACCGGAGTCGGCACTGTATTTGGAGCGCGCATTGCCGACCGCATTGGCAAAGGCATTCGTGGTGCACCGCGTGATGCGCTTGTTGCCGATATTGCACCACGTCATCTTCGTGGTGCCGCCTTTGGCCTTCGGCAGTCACTGGATACAGTAGGCGCGTTCTTGGGGCCCTTGATTGCAATTGGCCTGATGTACCTCTGGGCGGACGATTTCCGGGCCGTCTTTTGGGTTGCGGTCTTCCCGGGTATTCTGTCGGTCGTGTTGCTCATGTTCGGGGTGCAAGAGCCAGAGTTGCACGAATCCGCAAAGCGGGTGAACCCCATGCGACGGAAGAATCTCGCGCGGTTGAGTCTTGCCTACTGGAGTGTGGTTGCCGTCGGTGCGGTATTCACGTTGGCACGGTTCAGCGAAGCATTCTTGGTGTTGCGGGCTCAGCAAGCGGGCCTTCGCCTTTTTTTGACTCCGCTGGTCCTGGTCGCGATGAACGTGGTGTATGCCGTCTCGGCCTATCCATTTGGGAAACTGGCAGATGAATACAGCCATGTAAAGCTTCTGGCGTGGGGGCTGGTTGTGCTGATTGCAGCCGATGTCGTACTTGCGATTGGCACGCACTGGTCGGTCGCGCTCTGCGGAGTTATGCTCTGGGGCCTGCATATGGGAATGACACAGGGGCTTCTGGCGACTATGGTGGCGAATGCTGCGCCGGCAGACCTCAGGGGTACGGCGTTTGGGGTCTTCAACCTTGCAAGTGGCCTGGCACTCCTGGTAGCTAGCACGCTCGCTGGTTGGTTGTGGGACAGGTTCGGGGCCGCCTTTACGTTCTATGGTGGAGCAGTGTTCAGTAGTGTGACTATCTGCCTGATTTTCGCCGCGCAATTCGCCCAGCGACGGTGAAGGTATTCTGGCCCCGTCAGTCGTGGGAATGGCCGCTATGATGGTGCGCGTGGCCTTCTATCGCGTCTTCGCCGTGGTCGGAGAGTTGCGCATCGAACCAAGCATGAAGGGCAGACACAAGGCTGGGCTCAGTCGTACGAAAAGATAGCTCACCGCCCCTTGCGATGTCCATGTATGTAATGGAGATTTGGCCTGGCTTCGCTGCCTTGAGTTGGACAATGCCCTGCATCTCATCGCCGTGTATGTGCGAAGGGCCTGAGAAATCGCCTGCCTGGAACTGCTTCTGGATGAGCTGTAGGTGTTCTCGTACCAACCGAACCTGCGCGGCATCCGATGCATCCCTTGCTACGACGCGCTGAGTACCGCCGTCCACTGTCTTGGTGAAAATGTGGGTCGTGGCTTTGAGACTGAACGGCATCACTTCTACGCCCAGCCTGGCCACTTCCGCCTGGCGTTTGTTATCAGCAGGTTGTGCGTGTCGCTTTCTGGCGATAGCAACGCCATGGTGGCACCGCCAACGTTCCCCAAGAACTTAGATTGTGGCGGGCGCCATAGGTCAGACAGTATCGCCGAAGTTCTCAACTGCCACAGTGTCTATGTTCGTCGGTCGACGGATGTGGTCGACATTTGCTTCAGGACGAAAACTCCTCAAAGGCCGCGAGCGCGTGCGTGGCGTACATCATTGATGGTCCGCCCCCATATACACGGCCGTTCTGAGCACTCCCACCGATTCGGCACGCGTGGTCCCCAGTTTGACCAGAGCCTGGATGTGAAAGCCGATGCAGTCATCGCAGCGGCACGCATCCCACTCATGAAACCTCCTTTATCCTGGGGCTTGCGATGGCCGCGCCGGCCGTGCGTGCCCATCACGATGAGATCTGCGCTCCAGCTGCAGGCTTCGTCGACGATCGTATCCGAGATCCGGCTTGGAGAGACTGGCCGCTTGACCAGCCGGCAGGCGCACCGTACGTCCTCTGCCTCAAATCGTCGGGCTGCGATGGACGACAGAGTTTGAGTGCCTACGGTCTTCACACAGCCGCCCACGCGTGAGCAATGACAACGCCTACGCCGAAGCGCTGTTCCGTACGGCCAAGTACTGTCCGCTGTGGCCTGATCGGCCGTTCGATACCCTTGCAGCAAGCGCGCGACTGGGTGCATCGGTTCGTGCGCTGGTACAACGAAGAGCACCGCCACAGCGGCCTGAAGTACGTCACGCCGATCCAGTGACACCGCGGACAAGCGCCGCGCCTGCTGGCGCAACGTACGGCGTTGTACCAGGCGGCACGTGCGCGCCATCCACAGCGTTGGTCGGCGGGAATCCGGGATTGGGACTTGGCGCAGGTGGTCTACCTGAACCCGGAGCGAACCGCGGAGCCCACGTACCGGCAAGCAGCATAGCGGCGGACGCGACAACTACCTTGACACACGCCGGATCGAAGGAAAAAGTGCCATTTCGCACACAGTCCGCCTGAAATTTGCCACTTCGCAACCTAGGCTTCGAGAACATGGGATAACTTCTTAATAAGCCCCGGGGCAAGGTCAGGTGGTGAGGCGTGACAAGTGACTGGAATATCGGGTTGAAATATCGGCGTGACCCTTCCGCAAGCCGCAACGAGTTTCGCGTTGTAAACGCTGGGTGGGGACGTTGACTTTCGCCGTCGGCATCCACGCTGCCCGAATTGCGTCAAACAAGAAGGGGGAGAATCCCAAATGCGCCATTTCGCTGTACTGGGTTGTCTGGCGGCTGTCGCCTTGTCCATTCCGGCCGCGCCGCTACCCGACTCAAACCGGCCGGCACCCGGCACGGAGGCAGCGCGTTCGGTCCGCCTCGTCGACCGTGACGGCGACCGGATCTCCGATGACCTGCAGGCGCAGATCGCGGCGGCACGGCCCGGTGACCTCGTCCGGGTCGTCGTCACGTTCAGCGGTCCGGGCACTGCGGCCACGGCGCGGCAGGCAGTCGGTGCTTTCACTCTGCATAGCGAATTCAGGATCATCCGCGGTTTCTCCGCCACCATGACGACCGCCCAGGTGAGGGCGCTGGCGCAGCAGCCTGGCGTGCGGCGGATCGAGGAGGACTTCACCGTTTCGACCAAGCTCAACGCCGCCCGCGCCGACTTCGGAACCGACGCGGCACGCGCCAGCTTCGGGGTGGACGGCGCCGGCATCAAGGGTTGCATCATCGACACGGGCGTCGATCCGAACCACGAGCAGCTGGATGCGCGACCGATCCCGTTCTTTGATGCCATCAATGGACGGGGTAGCGCATATGACGACCACGGCCACGGCACCCACGTCGCGTCGATCGCCTTTGGCGACGGCACGGGCAGTTCGGGCGCCGCCACCTACAAGGGCGTGGCGCCCGGCGCAGCGATCTACGCGGCCAAGGTGCTCGACCAGTCCGGCTCCGGACTCGAGAGCCAGGTCATCGCTGGCATCGACTGGTGCATGTCCCAGGGCGTGAGGATCATTTCCATGAGCCTGGGCTCCGGCGCGCCGTCAGACGGACAGGACGCCCTGAGCCAGGCCGCCGATGCAGCGGTGAGCAGCGGTGCCGTCGTGGTGGTGGCGGCCGGCAATTCGGGCGACGAGCCAGGCACGGTCGGCTCGCCCGGGGCCGCGGCGCAAGCCATCACCGTGGCAGCATGCGCGGAGTGGTCCGCTCCCGCCGGCGCGCCCAACCATTCGGACGGCATCTACGTGACGCCGTTTTCGAGCAGGGGACCGACGCTGGACAACCGTGTCAAGCCGGACATCTGCGCACCCGGACTGACCATCACGGCTGCAAAGGCCGGCACGGTCAGCGCCTATGTCACCTACAGTGGCACCTCCATGGCCACGCCGTTCGTCTCCGGCACCGTCGCCCTGGCTCTACAGGCGAATCCGCTCCTGTCGCCAGCGGACCTGCGGCAGAAGCTCGAAGCCACGGCGCAGGACCGTGGCCCGGCCGGCAAGGACAATGATATCGGCGCCGGGCTCCTCGACGGCTACGCGCTGGTGGCCAGCGCCAAGGGGGGCAGCTACCAGCCGACCGTCTTTCCGACGTATCGCAGGGTCACCGCCAGCGTGGCGAATCATGGTCTGTGGAGCTATACGTTCTCCATCGCCCAGGCCGACCTCGGTGTTCCCATCGGTGCCACGGTCACCATCAACGGCCAGGCGAAATGCATCCTGCCGCTGTTGGGCAGCTGCCTCGCTGCGCAGTGGGAGCCCGATCTCGACGCCAGGCTGCTGGACCCCAATGGCGTCGTGCTGTCCGAGAGCCTGTGCATGGCCGGAGTCGAATGCGGTGGAATCGGCCGTCAGGAAACAATGCACGCACTGCCCACCGTGGCCGGGACGTACACCATCGAGGTGTCCCCGTCCGAGGACAGCGTGAACCTGGGCAAGGGCGGCAGCTTCGCCCTGGACCTGTCGACCGGCCCTCGAACCGGCATCGCGAGCCTGCCCGTCGCGCATGTGGGCGGCCTGAGCGCCAGCAGCACCGCAAACAAGACGGGATGGACCACCACCGTCACGGTCACGGTGCACGATGCCAGTCACAACCTGGTGCCGAACGCAACCGTGAGCGGAACCTGGAGCGGCGGCTACAGCGGGAGTTCGGCCTGCACCACGGGTGCCGGCGGACAGTGCATGGTCACGAGCGGAACGATCGCCAAGCGAAAGAACAGCGTAACCTTTACCGTGACCAATATCACCGGCACGCTTACCTATCAGGCCAGTAGCAACGACGTGACAAGCGTTACGGCGACAAAACCGTGATGCCTTTGGCTCGCGCTCGCAGCGCGAACCGGGTACGGGGCCGTCAGCGAAAAAAGGCCGGCTGCGAGCAGCCGGCCTGCGCTGGCGTCTAATGGATTAAGTCCTGAGACCCGCATGGTGCTTGATTTCTGTTTTCGGAAAAAGATTTTGTTCCCCTATTTATTCACCCGCTTTGCCTTTGCAGCGAGCACCTCGCCATTAACGCGCGGACAGCAGGCGCGCAAGCTGAGAGCGTTATGCAAAGCGAGCCGCAGTGCCATTGCTCGGGCACGCGGACAATGGCCAACCAGGACATGCTATGTCGGGCGAAGGCCTCCCGGAGTCGGCTTGCAGGAGCAGGCTCCAATCCACCCGGTGCTGCAACGCCCCACCGGCACGTTGTTGCGCACCACGGACGCATGATGGATGCCCCTCGGCAGTGACAGTCGCATGAATGATGAGCGCGGGTCGCACGAATGATGATCTTTGACACCACAGGTACGTTGTTTCGCAGTGAATAAAAACGCAATTAACCACCAGAATACGACCTACAACAAGCAATGACGGCTTTCAAAGGGAGGGGCCATCGACGTGATGGTGTCACCTCTGTATAATTTCACTTTCGTGAAAGTTATTCCACATCTATGCCGAGGCCGCTTCCTGATCCAACTCCGCCATCACGCGCGACAATCCGAAGCATTGACCAGCTTGGTGACCGGATACGGGCAACGCGGGCAGCGGTAGGCATGCCCATTGACCAGGCTGCCAATTATTGCGGGGTTTCCGTCGGCATGTTGTCCAAGCTGGAGAACGGCAAGGGCGTCAATCTGGAGCACGCGCTGCGCGTGATGGAAGGACTGGGTTTGACGATGCTCGTCGTGCCCAAGACACATGCATCGTTGCTCGAACAGGCGGCGGCCCATGCGGCCGAGATGGACAAGAATGCAGCGAGGGAACTGCAAGTCCAGCTTGAAGGGTAGGCTGCAACAGTATGCGTACCCTCCGCGGAGGTGGCGACCGCTGATTCGCTATTGGCCTAGCTGTTGGGTCGTGTCAGTGGCCTGTGCTTTGGCCAACCCGGCTCGAAGATGACCAGCGCGTCATGCACGCCGGCGGGCGACCGCGTCGCCATAAACGGGCACCAATCCGGATGGCTGCAGCCGTAGATCACTCTCCATGAGAATCGCGGTGGCCGGTGCAGCCCGTTCAAACCCATCAGGCCACGCGCGGCTTGCTAAACACCGAGCCGGAAGCGGTTGGCCAGCGCTTCCACGATCGATGCCTGCAGTTTGTCGCGAGAAATCTTGAGCGGATCGCGATCTGCGGTCGACGCCATCCAGCGCTTGAAGTCGACGAACGCGGCTGGACTGATTGTCGTCATCCGCGCCATCCTTCCGGTCACGGAAACGATGGGCGCAGAGAATGAAGGCGCCCCCAACAGGGCATTTGCGCGTCGCGCCTGGACTGCCCAGAGGTCGTCTTCGTCATCGGTCAGCTGGAGCGGATGAGGGTCAAGATCGGCGGCCTCGCGACGCAGGATGTCCACCTCGAAGCCCTTTGCGTTCACTGCCGTGAAAAGTTGATCGTCCCGAATCTCGAATGTGCTATCTACCTTGCGTAGAACATCCAGCATGGAGAGATCCAGGCTCTTCATTCGGGAAGCAAACTGAAGGCGCTTGCGCGTATCCCAAAGAAGATCGACGTCGCGAGTTGCGAGGGCGCGTTCCTGCAGGCGAACCCCGGCCGCGGCTTCATACGCATAGAGTGCGTGAGTCCCGATGACGATGAAATGCTCGTCGATATTGAGCCGTGTCATCACCTGAAGAATAGCCACGAGGATGTCCGGAGCCCGGCCAACGCGGATCGCTCGGTTCAGCCGCCGGTGCCGGTCGAGCTCGTCTGCGAGCGTCTTGAGCCGGGCCTCGGCGGCTTCCTTACGCGCGTTGAACCGCGAGTACATGTCCTCGGTCGTTTCCGAACGCACCCCGAGGCTCTTCTGTTTGTTGTCCACGCCGGTCCGAATCAGGTACTCGCGGCCCTTCGTGGTTCGCCAGAGCATGCCGCCGCGAACCTCTGCGGCCTTGGCACGCGCAGATTCCCACGCTTCGAACACCGCCTTGGCGTCGATATACTGTCGCAGCGCATCCTCATCCAACTCGATCCACGGATCCATGAGTTTCAGTATAAAACAGCAACATGCAAATTTTATACTGAAACTCGTATATGTGGGCCATACCGGCCCGAGCGTCTCTGGCGGGCCGAAACCACTCGACGAAGCGCGTCGGCTACAGCTGGCGAGGAAACCTCGCAGATGGTGTCTGCGCAATCTAGTCGGCCGACGCACTCTGATAGAGGGTTGGCCGGGGAAAAGCAGAAAATCCGCCACATCTCTGCTAAGCCGATGATTTGAATAGAAAATCGATCGTTGGGTCGAGCGGCGGCGCACGCCTCGGCAGGTCCAGCAGGTAGTCCCCGAGCCGGTTGATGCGCTCCCGCCGGTGAGGCGACAGGGCCTTGAGCGCGTCGGCATCGACGGGATGTCCATGTTCCTGCAGTTCCTTGAGTTCGCGCGACATCCACTGGACGTCGTAGAGGACGACCAAAGGCATGTTCTATCGACTCACTCTACTGCCATCCTGCACACATGGCCGTAGAAATCACGAGTCGGCTATCCTTGCATGCCCCCATCCTGCGATAGCCGACCCGCGCAGCGAATCACCCATCAAACTGGGGCGCGTTTCTGCTTGCGCAATGTCGAAGGGGCAACGCCATACCACTGACGGCAAGCCCGCGACAATGCAGATTGGGCGGGAAGGCCCAGAAGCATGGTGATCTGGCCGAGAGGCAGATTGGTTTCGGACAGATAGCGCATCGCTAATTCCTTGCGCACGTCGTCCCTTATGGCCTCGAAACTGGTTGCCTCAGCGGCAAGGCGGCGTTGCATAGTGCGCGGGTGTATGGCCAGCAGATTGGCCACGCTGGCTTTGCTATGGCTCGACGTGCCCAGCGTCTGGCGCAGCACCTGCCGGACACGATCCGAAACACTGCCTTGCTCGCTGCCGAAATTGCGGAAGATGTAATCCTCCGCGATCCGCCGCAGCGTCGCGTTGACACCCAGCAGGTCGGCCGCAAGCGTACTGCGGCTGAGATGCAGACTGGCCCTCGGCTGCTCCACCAGTACCCTGGCGCCAAAGAAGCGCTCGTATGTGCCGAGCGATGCAATCGGCGTGTGAGGAATGGACACTGCGCTAAGCGAGTAGCGGTCGCCGGCGAGTAGCCGGGTGAAATTGTGGATATCCGCCAGGCACAGGTCAATGGCTTGCCGCTGAACCGGCTGCCGCGAGAGCCGGATCTCGATCGAAACCTCGGCCGCATTCTTCGCAATCTCGCTGTGCTCGTGGATTGTGTAGACCAGGCCCGGGCTATGCACGAACATATGGCGCTCCGCGAAATCCATTGCCGCGCGGATCGTCGGTGCATTCTGCAACGCAATGCTCAAGGGCCCTAGAACGTCAATGCTCTGGTGCCCGGACAAGCGCAGTCCGAAGTCACCGGCCCTGGTCTGTTCCGCGCTGGCCTCCAGAAGATGCACCACGGCACGCAGGGAAATCAAGGCGTCGTTGCTATCGAGCGCCCCTTCGCCAATGTGATAGCGCTGCAGCAACGGCGCGGGGTCGCAACCCATGGCGCGCATTAGCGCTGAGTAGCCACGCAGTCCACTTGCTCTCACCAAGGTATCCATGGCTCGTAACGTAAATTAACTGTCTCGTAATGTCAATAATTGTTTGGCACTACGCGCTACAGTTTCCTGACGACAAGGCAAGACATCAGGAGATGCTGCGTGAAGGCCAATTACGACGTATTGATCATCGGCGCCGGACTATCGGGTATCGGTATGGCATGCCACCTCGCTGAGGCATGTCCGGACAAGCGCATCGGTATCCTGGAGCGGCGCAGTGTCATCGGCGGCACATGGGACTTGTTCCGGTATCCGGGCATCCGGTCGGATTCGGACATGTTCAGCTTCGGCTACAAATTCCGTCCCTGGCACGAGTTGAAAGTCCTCGCCGACGGGCCGTCGATCCGACGCTACATTGTCGATACTGCACGCGAATACGGCGTCGACAAACACATCCAGTTCGGGCTCAAGATCCTGCGCGCATCGTGGTCGAGCGAGGATCGGTGCTGGACCGTCACCGCGCATAACGAAGGGAGCCACGAAACCTGTATCCTCACTTGCAAGTTCCTGATTCCCTGCACCGGCTACTACAACTACGACCACGGGCACCGGCCCGATTTTGCGGGCCTTGAGCGTTACCGGGGCATCTGCGTCCATCCGCAACACTGGCCTGAAGGCCTCGACTATCGCGGCAAACGTGTCATCGTGATCGGCAGTGGCGCGACGGCGGTGACGCTGGTGCCGGCCATGGCCGGCAAGGCATCCCACGTCACGCTGCTGCAGCGCTCGCCCAGCTACGTCTTCTCGGTGCCGGGGTACGACAAGATCTCCGCTGTCCTTCAGAAGGTGCTGCCGGCACGCTGGGTCTATGGCTTAGCACGATGGCGCAATATCCGCTTGCAGCGCTTCCTCTACAAGGCCGCAAAACGGCGGCCGCAGCGCGTCCGCTCGTGGCTGCTGTCGCATGTTGAACAACAACTCGGCCACGGCGCCGACATGCGGCACTTTTCGCCCAGGTACAACCCGTGGGACGAACGGTTGTGTGCCGTGCCTGACGGCGATCTCTTCAAGGTCATCCGCGAAGGCAAGGCCTCGGTGGTGACGGACCACATCGAGACCTTTACCGAAACCGGCATCCGCCTGAAATCGGGCAAGAGCCTCGACGCTGACATCATCATCACGGCCACCGGGCTTCAGCTCCAGTCACTGGGTGGCATGGAGGTACAGGTAGACGGGCAGCCGCGCCACCCCAGCAGCCTCATGACCTACAAGAGCGTGCTGATGCAGGACGTGCCGAACCTGGCCAACCTGTTTGGCTATACCAATGCACCCTGGACCTTGAAGGTCGACCTGGCGGCCAATTACATCTGCCGCTTGCTCAACCACATGGACCGCCACGGCTACGATGTCGTCACGCCACGCGCCCCTGCCGGGGAAATGCTGGACGAAACGGTCATGGATTCCCTGCAGTCTGGTTACGTGCAACGCGGCCGGAGCGCCGTGCCCCGCCAGGGCCGTACGCTTCCCTGGCGCGTTCTCCACAATTTCGAGACCGACCGCGCGATGTTGACGAAGCACCCAATCAGCGATGCAGCGCTGGAGTTCGTCCGTGCCGCGACCACCGCAACTGTGACTCGCAGCCGGCCAGGCCGTGACCTTGTGGCAGCCAGCATGGACGAAACGGCTGTGTGAGTTCAGCCGCCTTCCGCATTGGAGCCTTGCATGGTCAGCATTGATTCTTCCTTCCAAAGCCACGGTGAGCGTTGCGCAGCCACACTGATGCTGCCGAACCAGGGCACCCGCCCGCCCGTCATCATCATGGCGCACGGATTCGGCGCCATTCGTGCCGCCGGCCTGCCTGCATTTGCCGAGCGGTTCGTGGCCGAAGGCTATGCCGCATATCTCTTTGATTACCGAAACTTCGGCGACAGCGATGGACAGCCACGGCACTGGGTCAGCCCGCGTCGCCATCTGCAGGACTGGGCCGCCGCCATCGCGCATGTGTGCTCACTGCCAGAGGTTGATGCCGATCGCATGGTGTTGTGGGGGACGTCGTTCTCAGGCGGGCACGTCATCCAGACTGCCGCTGCTGACCATCGGGTTCGAGCGGTCATCGCCCAAGTCCCGCATGTCAGCGGGCTGGCCAGTATGGGGCAGGTCCCCGTTGGGCTCTCCCTGCGCATGGTGCTTGCGGCCATGCGCGACCTGTGCGGCGGCGCCATTCGGCGCCCGCACTACAGCCCGATCTTCGGCCGTCCAGGCGATACGGCTGCCCTGACCGGCGACAACGCCTGGCATGGTTACGCAAGGCTGCTGCCTGCGGGAACGGCATGGGAGAACAAGGTACTGTCGCGCATCTTCCTGGAGGTGCCGCTCTACAGCCCGATCCGGCACGCGCACAAGGTTGCCGCGCCCACGTTGATCGTGGCCGGGACCAACGACACGATTACGCCGGCCAGTGCGGCGCGACAGGCGTCTAGGCGCATACCGAACTGCGAATTCCATCTTGTGGAAGGCAACCACTTTGAACTGCATTTGCCCGATGAGCCGGCCTTCGCAAGCAGTATTGCGGTTCAGTTGGCCTTTCTTGACAGGCACGTCGGCGTCACCGAGACAACTGGGCGGTCCGCGTGACTTCGCGCCAACTGAAGGAATCGAGACCATGAAACTGAACGACCGCGTTGCCGTATTGACGGGAGCAGGTAGCGGTATCGGGCGCGCGCTTGCGCTGTCACTGGCACGTCGAGGTTGCCATTTGGCGATGGCCGATATCGATGAGCACGGCTTAAGCGAGACAGCGCGGATGGCCGGCAAGTTGGGTGTACGCACCAGCCAGCATGTGCTCGACGTCGCCAGCCGCTCCGCTGTAGCTGCCTTGCCTCATGCGGTGGTGCAAGCGCACGACCATGTCGACTTGATCATCAACAATGCAGGCGTGGCACTCGGTGGCAACTTTGAGGAGGTCAGCGAAGCTGATTTCGACTGGGTGATGGCCGTCAACTTCGAGGGCGTGGTGAGGATGACACGCGCCTTTCTGCCCATGCTGCGAGAGCGCCAGCAGGCGCGCATCGTCAATATTTCCAGCCTGTTTGGTCTGATCGCACCCCCCGGCCATGCTGCCTACTGCGCCAGCAAGTTCGCGGTGCGCGGGTTCTCCAATGCATTGCGCCACGAACTGGCAAGGACCAAAGTAGGCATTACGCTCGTACATCCGGGAGGTGTCGCCACATCTATCGCTCGTAATGCACGCACACCCGACAACCTGCCCGAAGAGGAAGTGCGGCAGGGTCGTGCCGATTTCGAGAAGCTGCTGCGCATGCCCCCGCAGAAGGCGGCCGAGATCATCGTGCGGGCAGTGGAAATCGACCGTGAACGCGTGCTGGTGGGCCGTGACGCCGTCATCTCTTCCTGGCTGGAGCGTCTTATGCCGACGAGCTATTGGCGGCTGATCGGAGGAGCGGTACCCTCGCCGAACTAACTGGACGTCAATTGCCGATTATCTCGCCGGTGGATCAACCTTGCACACCGGCATGCCTTGGTTCAAGGCGCTGGGCGGCTTTACCACCGCGCCGCGCGGGCTGGGGAGTCGTCCTGTGGGCGCTGGTTCTCGACATTGGATTAGGCCGGGCTACTGCGGGCTGCGTGGCCTGAGCATAGCCGTGGGATCAGGAGGGTTGGCGGCCGGGATTCCCCAATATGAAGCTTCAGATATAGCAGAGGGATTTTGGGTTAGCGGTCGCGGCTTCGGAGGGGAACCAGGTCGAATGATGTCAGCCTGCGATTGATAAACCAAAAGAACCTTTTGCTTTATGTTATGCGCAGGCGTTGTTGCATAAATCGGGGGGGGTTGGGCTGACGTTTACGCGCAACGGCTGGAACGCTGGCTCTGTTAACTTCTGACGATGCGGCGTAGTGTCTTGGACTTTTTCCGGGACGATGCGCAAGGACAACCGACAGCAAGCCGAGCCCAAGGGGGTCTACCGCGTCAAGAACTGGGCGCAGTACAACAAGGGGCTGATAGCCCGAGGAGACGTGACGATGTGGGTCGAAGAGAGCTTGCTCGTGCCACCGGCTAAAGCCCAGTCACCCAAACCTGGCCACCCGTTTGTCTATACGGATG
>NZ_JBYSYC010000084.1:0-15375 GCF_058782875.1 Cupriavidus sp. FW305-F7
TCGGTGACCGCTTCACCAACGCCCTACGCTGAGATTTATTTAACCGACCTCAGCACACAGAATTCCTGACACCTCCGCCTTACCGTGCCTCAGCGATTCGTTCGACCGAATTATGTGGTCTAAGACCTCCAACTCAGCGAGTCCGTATCCCACGAACAAGACGGTGTAGTTCTTGAACATCTCGGAGAGAAAGCTCTGAACCTTGACGTCCGCATAGTGTTCAATATAGTCCTTGAGCGAAACGACCATCGAATCCGGGTTGGTGTACGTCCCATGAAGATGGATTACGGCACCTCGCTCTGCTAAGCGGTCCGCAGTAAGGTGTTCCCGAAGATAGTACTTCGGTCTTCTGGCTGGACCTTTGACTGGCTCTGCCTCTTCTCCAACTGGCGCGGCAACGGTCAACTCTTCTTGCGCCTCCTCGTCGAGCCACTTGTCATAGTTGGTGGTAACGAAAACAGGCCGCAAGCTAGAAAGCAGCTCATACAGTTCCACGCCAATCTGAGCCGGCTTTGAGGGGTGCAAGATGCCATCGAAGTCGATGTTGACCCCCTTCTCTTTCGCCAGTGCCATTGCGATGGACAAGGTGCGCCGGGGGTCTGCCAGCCCCCTCAACTGTTCGGCCTCGAGAAAGCTCAGCTCGCCCGCGCTCGCAAGCGTGCCAACCACTTGGTTCGCAAATCCTCGCCAATCAGGGCTACCACAGAGCATTGACGCCCCCGCACCAACGAACACAACCAACTCGCCGTGCTTTGCGGCATCCCGAATGGCTTCGCCGGGCCTGTACAGAGGGGTTCCGGTCATTTTCCCACCTCATCACCGGCCGCAACGGCATTACGTTGGGCAGCGTTCAACGGAAGCACCTCATTTGGCTCATCTCTGAAACTCTGCTGGAGAAGCGAAGTGTGGATGTGATGGCCTCTACGACCAGACACGCAGCCCCTTCGCTGTTACCCATAGTGCCTATGGCGATGGCAGTTCGGACATAAGGCGATTGCGTTTTCCACTGTATCTTCGCCCCCCTCGGCCAAAGGTCTCACGTGATGAACCTCTAGATAGGGGTCACCGTTTGCCTTCCGTTCAAACGGTGCCGGCCTTTTGCAGCCCTGGCACTTGCCGCTCGCCCTGTAGAGTAGCTCGGCAATTACATCAGGATTACGGACGAATACTCTTGTGAGAACAAAGCGTTCTTCTGGATGGGGGCTTGCCTTTGCGAGACGCTTCAGTCGACGTAAGGCATCTCCCCGCAAGGCCTTTGAGGCTTGCCGCACCAAAGCCACTTGTATTTCTGCGGCGTGGTCCCTGGAAGGTAAAGGGACTTCCGGCTTGCACTTTCCGCATAGCCTCCAATGGCCCGTCACACCCTCCAGGTTCTTCCTCGCCCACGCTACAATCAACTCGCCACTGCCTGAACACAGCTTGGTATACAAGCCTGTTGTGTAGGGCGCATTCCCTTCCCCACGAATGGTGCCGCAGGAAGACCGATGAAGCATCAACTTGTCGTTTCGGGCAGGATGACGAATGTTCAGCACAAAGCCGTCCCGCTCGTTGACATTCAACCATTTCAAGTAGCCAAGCTCATCGTTCTCGAAGTGAAAAATTTTGTGCATGTTCTAACGACCCAGCTGATTATCAAGGCGAGGAAGGATTTGCTTTAGGTTCGCGACTGCGGCTGACGCCACGCATGTACTCGTTTAGGTGAAACCACCATACCCTAACGTGACGCTTTGGACATGGCGTCCCAAGCAATTGACGGCTTACTCATCTGCAATGAGGAACCGACTCGGATTCTTCCCGAGCCAAGCCGGTGCCCGGCCGCGGCCCGACCAAGTTTTGCCGGTCTTCGGGTCGCGATACTTCGGCGGGAGCGGCTCCTTCGCAGCCTTAGGCGTACCACTTCCGGCAGGGCGGCCGCGACGGCGCTTGCCGACGACGTCATCCACGGACAGACCATATTGTTCCATCAGAGCGCGGATTCGCTCGATAACGCCAGCAACCTCAGTTGAGCGCGCTTCTGCGAGCTGTGCCTCGAGCGCTTCCTTTTGTGCAAGCAATTGCTTGTAAGTCGCCATGCTTTACCCCTGGGATTGAAATCGCTCCTCAAATAATGCTCCGGGCAGCTGTTTTTCCAAATGTAACATAGGCGAGATAGGCTGACTCATTGAGGCGTTAGCTGCTCAGCAAGCGTCGGGGTCAGATGCAGCAGCACGCGAATTTTGTGGTATCCATCGTACTGGGTAAGGCTGACCTGGACGCTGTGGGCCAATTGTCCGGAGAAATTGAGGCTACTCTTGTCCGCCAGGTCTCTCGCTTGTGCCAGCTGGGGCTCGCGTGCTCGGCATCGATTACTATGGCGTCGACTACGCAGCCGGCGCGCTTCGAAAGAGGTTCCGCTTCCCGAGTCAGCCGCTACTACCAGATACGTTGAAGCGAGTCTCCAGGTCGCTGTGAGCTTTCTTCGCCTGCTCTAGTTTTTGACGAGTCTCCTTGGCTCGCCAAACCAAATATGCGATGCCCACTACCAAAAGAACCACAAGCAATTCCATCGTTACCCTCTCGAATATCGCGCTGGTCGGTGCCACACCTCAATACCGCCAGCCTCTACCATTTGAAAAAACACTAACCCTCCCGAATAGGCTCTGTTCCCGTCTACGCAAAGCCCTCTTCAGTGGGGTTC
Source organism: Cupriavidus sp. FW305-F7 (assembly GCF_058782875.1). NCBI lineage: Bacteria > Pseudomonadati > Pseudomonadota > Betaproteobacteria > Burkholderiales > Burkholderiaceae > Cupriavidus > Cupriavidus sp. FW305-F7. Next base: position 2,678 of record NZ_JBYSYC010000084.1, read on the forward strand.
TGGCGTAGCAGCGGTGCTTGCGTATCCGTAAGGGCATCACTCATTCGGGTGAAGAAGGTGATTTGCTGCTCTGGACTGGGTTTTGCCAGCAAAGAGCCGGGTATGGACGCCGACGTGCCACCAGATTCCGCAGGTATGCGCAGATATAATGCGGACTTGCCCACACTTGCCCAAATTCGATGGAGCAGCTTCTCGAAACAACGCGTCTTCTCGCTGAGGTCACGCGAGTTGCGGCTCTGCAGCCCAAGGACCGCCTGCAGGACCCGTGGTGCCGAGCATTGATGCGGCAGCCAGGCGCCCGCCGCCACCTAGAAAACCAGCACGGGCTCCCCGCCCACGTTGCCCAAGCTAGCTATGTGGCAATGGTTGTCGGCTGCTTCCTTAACCTTGACGAATCTATGCCCGCGCCATTGCCCGTGTCGGGGCTAAAGGCGGGCAGGATTAGGGCGGCTGCAAAGAAGCTGGATGACGAGGTGGAAGGCGTTGCGGCGTTGAGCAGCACTATCGCGCAGCCGGCGTTTCGGTCTTCCCTCGACAAGCTACGTGAATTCTCCCCACCTCAAGATGTGCCTGTTCGCACCCGCAAAGGGAACCCTGAGCGCAGACAGTTTATTTGGGCCGTAGCGGAAGCCTTCTTCCAGCATTTCGATAGCTTCCACATGGAGGCAATCACGGAAATCGTCGCTTTGCGTTGGCCGGATACAGACGTACGCACGGTTCGCTACGAACTGACCGCTGAGCGGCAAGGCCAGATTGCTGAATCGGCAAAAAGGCAAACGAATGCCAGCGGTGAAGCAGCTGCTGTCGCGGCCGCCACCCTGACACGCGCGCAGCGTAGGGTTGGCGCAGTAGCAGACGACGCGCGAACCGACGCTCAGCGAATCGGCGACGCACTCGCCGCACTGGAAGGAATGGAAGACAGCGAGTTGGGCGCCAGTCTGGTTTACGGGCTTCAGTCTGTCCTGGCGGACTTCGACTACCAGCTTCCGGAGGGCTGAGTCAAGACACCAAAACTGCGGAACACGCGACTTGGTGTCCGGAAACTAAAGCAAGGTTCTTCAAGAAAGTGCCGACTTATACGCGTAGCGGCGGTAGTTGGAAGATTGAGGCGTCACAACTCCACCGCCTGAAGAGCGGTCGCCTCATGAACCTCGAACTGTTTCCTTCCTACGACGAAGTCAGCAGCGACGACGCTTCGCCAACCGCGCTGGACCCGACCTCGCGCGACCGCCGACTAGCTGAAATCGCTAAGCTGTCCCGCAGCAATCACCACACGACACAAGCCCAGCGCCTCGCAATCGCACTGAAGGAGCTCCAGTCAGTGTCGACGTACGAATGCCGCAAGTTTCTGGACATTTACTGCCCGCCCGCGCGCAAGTTCGACCTGGTACAGCAGGGCCTCCGTATTGAAACGCACTGGCAAACGGTTCGTATGGAGAGCGGCCAGGAGCATCGCGTCGGCGTCTACGTCCTTGTCTAAGCGGGCAGCCAGAAGGGACGGCGGCTACGGGGATTCCATTTGCGACTCAATCCGGCGCCTCGCTTTGGCCCTTGCCAGCCTCCTTGGCTGCCCTTGGCGCATACCTCGGGGCACAATAACCTTCCGAAGTAGCGCTTCGAAGATGGTGAGCGTCAGCGAGCCGGGTTAATGCCGCAGGCGTTCTAAAAGGGATTCAACAGGGTTAGCTTCCGTGGAATCCGAAATACTGCCCCCGCGGAAGTCAGTTTTCTGAACCGCCGCAGCCGCAAGTCCACACTCTTGGCCGCAAGTCCACCGCTCAAGCAGGCCGGCTTCTTAACCGGAGTCGTTTGACCTCGAAGCAACGAAGTCGAGTAGTCGGCGCACGCAGTGGTGCGGCATGGCCTTTCCGTACTTGGTCCGCAGGACGCCGGAGCGACGACTCCAACTAGACGAAAGCGTAAGCCGGCCCATGAAGTTGCCTAGGACAATGCCGGTACGGTTACAAGGACGCCGGACAAGGAAGCTGACCGACGCTGGCGGCAATGCCCCGGCGCCTTCCCCACCAACTGAGCGTTGTATCTCACCATCATCTAGTTTTAACGCTATACCTAAGGCGAGCAGATTTATGCCTGCATTTTTTCTACTGAGCCATACCTGCAACTTTGCCCTCTTCCAACTTCAAAGGCAGGACCTTCTGGACGCTCCGCACCAATAGTGCGATGAAGGGACGGCGGCCCCCACGTCTCAGCTGCGGCATAGCCTTTATCATGCGCCCCCTTAAATCGACATGGCACCGGCAGTGCGCTCACCGGAAACGCTCCGCCTCCTTCTGCTTAGCACGCCGGACCATGCGCAGTGGCAGGGCAAAGTCCCTTATCGCGACTGAGCGATGTGCTGCTCGTAGCGGACGAATGAATCATCTCGCCGCAGATGCGCGTAGTTCGCGAGGACAGTCGCCAGGGTGTCATTCAGCAGCTCCGCAACGGTCAAGAAATCTCCCGGGTTCTTGCGCAACCAGTCGGTCGCAACCAAATGTCGAACCGCATGCGGCCCGAACCCTGGCGAACCGGGAATGTAGCGCCTCGTCAACTGCAGAACAGTGTCCGAAAGTCCCTCCCAAATTTTTCCCTCTTTGTCTCCGACGAATAGGTAGGGGCTACTCTTGCCGGCTAACAATGTATCTCGGTACTCACCAATGTACTCGTCCAGCAACGGCTTAACCCAGTCAGCAACCTTGACGTTGTAATTGCGCGACTGCTGGCTGCTCCCATTCTTCAGATGCAACGGCTGCAACTGGATACGCCACCCTTGCGTGGGATTGCCGCGAACGGTGCCGTTTCCATTCGGTAGCCATGTCAGTGAAGCCAGCGTTCGAATACGCATCGGATTGGATAGCAATAAAGCAAGCACAAGCGCGTTCCGCTTGTGTCGCGCTTCGGTGATGCTTCCCGGTCTAGAGTCGGCCGCATCTGCCTCGATTCGGTCAATGGCTTCGAGAAGCGGTTTAAGAGGACTCGGCAAGGCGAGAAGGTCTGCAATTGGCTCCTCAGGATTGCGACTGACGCCTGTCGCAGTACGGATATAGTCGCGCAGCATTTTGTGGCTTGTTGAGCACATCACTTGCCATGCTTCTGGACTTGGGGGTTGTAGCTGCATCGGCAATCGCTCGCGGAAAACTTCTGCCTGTTGCCACAAATATCCGGTCTGGGGGCGAAGCAAGCTAGCAATAGCACGGGCAAATACCTTCTGCCCGTTGTGGCGGATTCCGGCCGATTGGTCACTCATCCATTGGAGATAGCACTCAAGTGCGCGAGGATGTGCGCACAACGCCAGCGTCTGAACGGGAGTCTCGCTCCATGAGATGCCTCCCTGCTCGGGGCCTAGATTGGAGACCACGCCAAGGAAGGAACGAATGTTTGAAATAAACATGTCGGCAGTGGGACAAACCATCGCACCCCGCTGCGCCAGTTTGCTAACGCTCGTGGACATCGTCGCCGGGATAAGGCGCCACTGCCCTCGTGGCTGGCGTTCAAGCGTTGGAAAATGGGCAACCTTGTAGTCAAAGAGCCCTCGCCACTCCTGCAAGAGGGATTCGCTCAACTCAGATTCCGGAAGCTTCAGGCCATGTTGCTGGCGCTGAGCCATGCGCAATCGATGAGAAGGTACAATACCGGACGAAGCCTCCTTTTCGGTCGGCTTCTCGACAAGGCTCACGAGCGCCTCACGCTCTAGCCCGAGTTGAACCTCAAGGCGCCTCAATCCGGGAAACGCGTCTGGGCGCGGATTCACTCCTTTGAGCCACCGACCTAGTTTATCGGGGTCGAGACCAGCCTGTTTGGCCAATTTAGGAGGAGCAATACCTGAATTCGCGATACATTGGCGGAGGACGGCAGCGAGGCTGCTTGGTTTGACAGCCACCTGGCGGCCAGGGAACAGCGTTTGTTGGAAAAGCCTTTGAATTGCTTTGAGCTGAAGTGCGCGGTCACGACGAGTCCGCGGTGCGACGTTGATGGCTTCAAGATACCCGCGCAGCTTTACCTCAAACTGACCCGAGAGTTCCACTCCGACGTTTGACTCCAAAGTCTTACCGCAAAATGCTAGATAGCCATTCAAGGCACTCAAGTGGTTGCGATATTGCTGTAATGCGGAAGGACTCGGACCATAATCGAGAGAAAAGTGTTGTTTCAGTTTGGTTACGAGGTCGGCGTAAGGGAATGCCATGAGTAGCTCCGGTGGGTTGGAGCCCGCAACGACGCCGCAGAACTGAGTGACTTGTATTACGTTATCTGCCGTAACGGCGAAATAACGTTGGTTTCCCAAGTAGTTGAAGCTAAAGTGTTTTTCCTTCATTTCTTTCCTCTCTGCTTAGCAGGCAGGAGGACTGCGTAGCGTTATCGCGAGCGATTACTCCCCGTATAGCTCGGCGAGAGGAGGATGATTCGCGCAACGCGCTACTCTCGTTGTGATGCGCGGCCGCGAGCACCAAAGCCTCCTATTTATGCGAAGGACCGAACGTGCACCCAACTCTACAATGTGCATTGCTCTCGCCGCTTGGTCGAATAGCTTCTTGCCCGTGGGCTGCTCCTGGGGAAACTCTTGTCATTCGCGCGCAAAAAGGCATAATGGAGCACATCTCAATAGATAGCCGGGCGAACCGTCGCTCGCCGCCTTACCTCTGGTACCTTCACACCTCCAAATGAGTGCAGAAGTCAAGACCACGGCCATTCCTGCAGCGGGGTACGTCTACCAAACCATGCAGGGCGTGAACCTATTGTGTGATTGGCTTGACTCCCCTACGCGCTACACCCGCGTTCGTTTCGAGTGTGATGAGGACGCCGTCGCACCTCAGGGCCTCGACGACCTGGTTGCGGAACGCCCCGACCGACGCGTCGACCTATGGCAGGTGAAATTCACACCTTCTCCAGACAAGCATGCCCTGGACTGGGATTGGCTACTCGACAAACCAGGCAAAGCAGGTGGAAGGTCTCGGTCTAATCTGCGCAAGTGGTTCGATGCATTTGAGGCTATCGAACCATCTCGGGTCGGAGACATTCGACTGCTCACCAACCGGGTGCCTGACCTCGCGGTGGAATCTTGCCTTGCTGGCGGCAATTTCATCGATTACACGCGCGCGCCGGATGATGTTCGAACGAAGGTGGAGCAAGAACTCGACGGGGCCGGTAACGCCCAGCGGCTCTTCAAGGCGCTGGAGGTCCTGCACAGTGACAAGGGTTTTACCGGCATGGAAAGCCATGTCACGAGTAGGCTTCGGCGCTACGGTACGGCCGAGGGTGTAGAGACTCTCAAGAACAGGGCAGTCCATTGGTCTATCGAGAAGAATCAACCAGCACCTGACGGTTGGATTACCCTCGACCTCCTGAGTGTGACCCTGAAAGTTGTTGCCCCGGAACCCCTCCCAGAGAATTTTGTCATTCCCTCTGGGTATCGAGTGCCTGACAACGCGTTCTATCACTCATTCATCGCCTCCATTGAAGCGTCACCGCGGCAACCGATTGTTCTGACTGCCCCCCCTGGCCGAGGCAAGAGCACCTTTCTAAGCAAGGTATGCGAACTTCTCCAGAAGAAGGGCATTCCCTTTGTTCGCCATCACTATTACCTATCCGCCACTGACCGGACGCTTGACCGCCACACAAGCTTTGTCGTCCAGGAATCGTTACTGGCACAGATAAGGAACTTCCACAACGAGGTCGCGGTACACGACCTAACCTTACCCGCCGCTTTGGCGGCATGCGCCGCCCACTACAAGGCAAAGGGAAAACCCTTTGCTGTCATCCTGGATGGCCTAGACCATGTATGGCGCAATCAAGGCCACGACAAACGGCCCCTCGACGAAGTCTTCAACCAGGTACTGCCTGCCTTGGAAAACTTGGTCGTTGTAGTCGGAACGCAACCGGTCGATGATGCCCAACTGCCGAACCGACTGCTAACGGAGGCCCCGCGAAGCACGTGGAGAGAGCTTCCGGCCATGTCTGGCGACGCTGTGCTTCATTACCTGCGCAAGGAACTTTCTCAGGGGCGCCTGCGCATGGACATCAACGCCGACCAGGCCGAAGAGGAGCTTCAAGCAGCGGCGGCTGAGGTACGTGCCCGGACAAATGGGCACCCTCTGCACGTAATTTATGCGACAGAAGAACTCGTCCGCTCGGACCGCGCACTGTCCAAATGGAATGTCGAGCAGCTGGTCGGTGACCTCAGCCATGACGTAAAGAGCTACTACGGCTCGCTCTGGCAACTGCTCAGTGCAAGTCAGAGAGATGTCCTCAGACTGATTTGCCGATTCCCTTTCTTCTGGCCGAAGCCTGCCTTTGCCGACATCGCCAATCTCGCAGGTTTTTCCCCTCCCGCAATTACGGCGGTCGAGCACCTCTTGCACAGTTCCGCAGCCGGACTCAAGCCGTTTCATGAGAGCCTGGTTGTCTTCGTCAAACAGACTGATGAGTACGACAAGCGTGTCGCCGAGCTGACGCCCCATGTTGAGGCTTGGCTTAGTCGATTTGCGCCCAACGCTCTACGCGTCAACTGGCTATGGGCAGTTAGAGCCCAGCAAGGCCAGCCGGAGGAGCTTATCGGGGGACTCCAGCGAGATTGGGTGCTGGAGCGCCTACAGGAGGGCTATCCAAAGGAGCTCTTTGAAGGTCTTCTCAGCGAAGCCGAGGAACACGCAATCCAGCACGCACACTATGCCGACGCCTACCGCCTTCGCCACCTGAAAACCAGGTTGCTGAACAGTCTCTCATACCAACTTCCTGATGCAGACGCAGCCCGCCTCAAGGCGTGCACTTGGACGCTCGCTCCGGACGCTAGCGTAATTGAAGAGGCAATCGCGTCGCGTCACGAAACATCAACGGAAGATGTGGCTGCTCTCGGTCTGGCACTGAAGTCAAGGGGCAGCTCATTGACTGCGATTAAGTGCGCCGATGAAGCATTGCGGAGCTACCGCGGCGAGTGCCGGTTTGCCAGGAACAGCGGCTCCGACGCTCATTACCGAATACTCTACTTGGCGAAGGCATTTTCCGTACTTGGAGTGGTCGGAACTACCACGGGCGGGGCAGTTGAGATTGTTAGCACATACTGGCCACCAATCGTCAGCAAGTTCCTGGAAGCACAGGTCGAGAAGTTGAACTTGCGGGCGCTGGTCGACATCGCTGCGTCTCTTCCAGATGGAGACGCGAAGCAAATGGTGTGCGATGCCGCAGTTCGCGCAGCAGCGATGGCCGAAGCAGACCTCTCGGCATGGCACGAGCTTCCTCAGTTGTCCTGTGGCGTTCTTATCGGCTGCTTGGCAGCGATGACTGGGAGAAAGATGGGTGTCTGGGCGCGGTCACTCGATATTGACTGGCTGGACGGCAGCCATGAGGAAAGACAAGCATCTCTTGCCAGACTCGCACATGACTGGCTCTTTGGTGCAGCACTCCTCGCGCTGACCACCAAGGAAGATGATTTCTCCCTGCTCAAGGCCCCGAAATTCAAGGACCGGGAGAACGTATCGGATTATCTGAACTATTTAGGCGGATTGGGTCGAGATGTAGCAAAGCAATGGACGGCGCGAGAGCCTGTCTCATTCTCATACGTCTATGAGGCGTTCAATAGCATAAGTTTCCCAAATTATCGCAACTATCAGCGCGGCCAAGGAGCTTCGGACTTTAGATGCTCCCTCCACGCCATCGCAATCGACATACACCTCCTGAGTTCAAAATTTGGCCGGAGTCCACTTGTCGATGCGGATGAAATGCAGCGTGCCATGAACCTGCCTTGGTTCGACGCGAATCAGTTCCGGACGCAGTACGTATCCGGCGGCGTCAAGGTGCTTTCGGACGGAGCAGCCGACCTCTTCATCCGCAAGCAGTTGGAGTCTTTGGACGCCAGCGTCAATGAGGAAACTGGCGTACGTATGATGGCCTGCCTCGAGCTCTGCGAGATGGCCCTGCGGCACCTCCTTAGCCCGCTCGCAGCAGACCTGTGCCGCAGAACATGGGAACTGGTGCTCGGTTACGGGCAGCGGAAGGACCCGGCGCTCTCTGACGTCATGGACGCGCTGGAGTACCTGGAGCCCATCGCTCCTGATGACACTCGCAGGCTGCTGGCCAACATCGCCCCACAGGTGCACAACGTTTTGGATTACACCGACGGCAAAGGCACCAGGCACGTCTTGGCCCAAGCAGATGAACTTCTTGCAAAGTTGGACCGATGCGCCCTTGCAGCGAAACACAGAGAGCATACGGAGGCCGGCAAATGGTATCACGCGGAGAATAGCCTAAAGACATTCGTCACGTCGGCAGACTCTAGCACGCCAGTGCTTAGCGCGGTGATGCGAACGGGGCTTCATGCAGATGCCCTGGACTCATTGAAAGAGGCGGCAGCGGAAGGGAACTCGAATGCAGCGCACATGCTTGTACAGGCCGAAGAGCACGTCGGCGCCTACGTGGGTCAAATCCTTGAATCACGGCCAGGTAACTCAACAACAGACTGGAAACCATTCCCTGGTGATGTCAAGACTTACTCGGTGGCCGACCTACCGCGACTACTGTCGGACCTGACTGGGTACTACGGTGTTCGCGGGGACATCCTGCGCGAGTGGTACGTCTATTGGGAAGCTCAGGGGAAAGGCTCGGAGTTAATCGCAGCGCTTGAGCCGAAGTTGTTATCGGAGAACTGCCGTGACGACGACCTGGACGAACTGCTCGACCTGGCATTTGCGGCGAAGCTGAAGCTGGAAGGTGCGGCCGCAGCCTTCCCATACATCGTGCAGGCACAACTGGTCAAGGGCGGTTGGCTGGGTCCAATGCACATGGAACGGCGGGAAGTCACCGAAGCTCGGTTGAGGCTCGTTGTTCAGAAGTACCCCAATCGGTGCGACGAGTTCTTCTTGAAGTCAGCGTTCAGTCGGTATTCCGAGCCAAGGCAGAAGCGCGTCATTCCGAGCGACGTGATGGTCTTCTTCTTGGGCCTTCAAGGTCGGACCGCTGAGGCGGTTCAGTTTGCTGAAGCCATGGTCCTAAGTGTTCAAGAGGACACGAGAACATTGCGCCTTGAGCAGCCAGAATGGGCAAGGACGCTTGCCGGCACTGAGGAGAATGCACCTTGAGCGCGGACCTTGAGTTGCTCATTGCTCGCATTCGCTGGCCAATTGCCGCGACGCGATGGTGGGCCATGCAAGAGCTCGCGGCGTTGCTGCTCTCCCCGGAGACTCGAGAGGAGGTATCGAAGCAACTGTTGGCGGAGTTGGCCCGCTGTCGCCTGGAAGCCGAAACTGTCGAGCTAATCTGTATCTTCTGGATGGCGGCCCTGAATGGCTACAAGCCGCCGTCAGACCTGACGTCAATGTTGTCCACCCCCTCGTTGCTAGCCGCGCTGCTGCTAAGGGACATGAAACTCGAATTGCGTAAGGGGCCCAATCCTCCACTAGAAGTGGTTCCCGACGAATTTGAAGTGCCCGGAAAATTTCTGGATATGCAGGGTGTCGACATACCTCGGATTTACTTCACCTGTCTGACGAAACTGGAGCGAGACACGGGGCTTCCGTTCGTACGCCAATCCGCCTTTGAGTGGTCGAGGACAGAGGGGGCGTACCCAAGGGCTCCTCTCCAGGGCGACTTGGGTTACTTCGTACGTCCACTTGGAGACGGCGCTACAGGCGGCTTCGCATCCAGAGCCGTGCTACGCATGATTACGGCCTATCAGCGCACCCTTGACGTCGCGCGGGTCTTCTGGGGCGCCCCCGAGAGCTTCATATTGCCCTTGGTAGTCGAGGCACTCCCCTTGGACCCTACGCTAGCGTTTCTGCGTCCCACGCGCCCTTCGTGGTTGCCTAATCTCGGTGAACAAGTCACCGCAGATGCTGTATCGGTGGAAGGCTTTATTAGGAGCATGTCCAATTCTCTCTCCGCGGCTCAACCCGGCGCGGTGTTGCTCGCATTGGTGTCGCCAACATATGTAAGCAGCAATGAAATCGTTGAGCTGTCTGTGGTCCGTTGGCGCCAGTGGGGCGCGGCCGCCATAGACGCCAGCAAATTAGGGGCCCACTTCTACGACCGGCAGGAGCGCTGGGACTACGGCGTTTGCAATGCTCCTATATGGGGATTAAAGACATCTGTGCCAGCGCTCGCACTTAAAGACGTACTGGACCATGAAACAAATGCCGCGCCAATGGCCGCGGTGTATGGATTCAGCCGAATCGGGTATCTTCAAAAGGACCTCTACCCCTCCCGCCTCTACTACCCGGTCATGACCGGCCGCGATGGCCAACTCACAATCGAACCAAGGGACGGCGAATTGAGAATTTCGGCCGCACACGGACCAATGGCAATGGCCAGCTATTGGAACGCTGGATGGTCTCCAGCTCACCCCACGGGCATAAGTGGGCTCTGCGGGACGGGCTTGGTCCAAACATCGGATAGTCGACAAGCCCAATCTGAGCCTCCCCCCGATGGCTACTTTTACCTCTGGAGGATGACGAAACTGAAGCGTTCGAACAACTATGAGTCATTTGTAACAGACGAGCCAGTGTATGGCGTCGTCCGGCCATAAGAGCTGCGCACTGACGTATTAGAGGGTCTAGCGGAAGTGGGCATCGCGCAATCCAAATTTACAAGCAAGAAATCCTCTCGAAGCCCTCACTCCTATTCAGGCTCAAGAAATTCGGAGAGCGCAAGAGCTGGGCGCTTTCTGCAGTGGCCTAACTCCAAGCGTAGGTCATGTCCTTCTCCCAGAGTATGCACTCCAGACCCCGGGCAATCGCTTCAGCTGCCGCGACGGTGAGAGCCTGCTCGAAGAATATGGGCTTATCGGTCCATACTTCGTTGATATGGTCGCTCCCATCCGGCATAGCGCAGACCTCAGCAAGATGAGATACGTCGAAAGCAAGGTCCTGACCGATTTGCTCTGTGATGAGCAGCAGGTACCGCCGCGGAAGGACAGAGGCGCCAGTTCGCTCGCGGGCACCGTTGATGACGCTCAGAATTTCCGTCTGGAATAAGTCAGTGGCATACCGATGCACCGATACGTTGCCCTCCTTTGGCTGCTGTCGCGCCCATTCCCACCACCCAGCGTGCGTGACGGGGGGCGTGATGAATGGCTTCAAATCGCATTCAGTCCTTGCCTGGGCTTCTTTCCTCGCCCATTCGTCATAGTCGAGAGATGTAACCGCCTGGGGGTGACAACGGCTGAACTCGGTCCACTCATGGCGGCTGAGGCCCGCAAATACCGTCGCAACAGGCGGCGAGGATGTGATGCCGGTGGAGTTGCTACGGGGCCTTCCGTTGATAAAGAAGCCAGATTCACTTCCCATCGGCGGGGTGGGCATCACGTAGGTCACCCCCTCCAAGCGAAACGAAATGTCGACAACCGGTCCTTTGGAATCATCGGCCGCAGCGGGCTCGCGCAGCAGCGCATTCATGCGGTCCAGGGCGAGTTGATTCCATGCATCTCGTAGCACTTCATAATCCCGGAAGGGCCTATCCAGGTTAATAGGGGCGCAGTCGATGGGCCAGATGAAGAAGCTGTCAAACGTGTCGCTGTAGAAGTAGGCGCCGGACACAACTACGGCATCAATGTCGCTGGAGTCGTTTCTGGCGCGCCTTGCAACCAGTTCCATCAGCGCGCTGTGGCTCAAAGACGAGTAGCCATTGTTAATGACCCAAAGCACAGTGCTCGTCGCGTTGTGCTCGACACGGGACTGCTGGAGTTGCTGCCGCGCGGAACTGACAGCAGTCTTCACCGGTCCCTCGAAAATCCGGTCGTAGCTCCGCTGACCCTGTGCGTCGAGCAAGCCTCGGTCAAGTACAACGGTGGGTCGTGCGGGATACCGCTCACGGAAAAGCTTCGCGACTTTCTGTTGCCGCTCCGACTTGTCCAGGCCCTCGTCTTCCAGAATTTTCAACTCAATGACGCTAGAGCCGAGGACGAAATCGGCGCCCTTTAGGCTTCGCCTGTCCGCATCAGCGTGCGCGCGCTTTCCCCCAGTCCTGATGACGACCGTCTCAATCTCAGCCTCCGAAAGTCGACGAATCCGGAAAGACGGCAGGCCTGACGCCGGCTGACTGCGAGTCGCTTGATTCATTTCTTCCTGTGATGGTCGCTCGCTGGACTAGGATGTTCGGCGCCGCTTCACCTCGTCGAGGTGTCGCAGGATTTCGGCAAATGGGGGGTCCGTGACGTCAGCCGGGATGAATGGGTCGTCGATGCCACGCATGGCCGCGATGAGCGGCGAGCTGGCGTCGACCTGCCACGCGGGCACGACCGTAAGGCGCGTGAGTTCAATCCCCAGCTTAAAGTCCTCGTCGTCGACCAAGATGCCTGGCTGCGCAGCGTTAAATGGGCAAGGTTGGAGGATGACGCGACCGGTTCGCGAGTATAAGTCGAGCAGGAGTTCCAAATTTCGACTGGACGCTGGTGTCATGTCGTGCATCCTATACACCATCGTCATGAGTCGCATCTTCCCTGACATCCGGCCGCGCATGTACTGCTCGCCAACCCCGATGGCAACGCGGTAGTCCAGCGGACGGTCGCGACGGATGCCGGTAATCACGGTAACTCCAAGCCAACCCTCGCGGTCGGTCTGCGATACCTTCTTGCGCCATCCGCGGAAAATCTTGCGTCCCGCGTCGATGTTCTCGAACGCCAGCGCCATAAGAGGCGGCGTGTGGTGGTCTAATTTCCTCGGACAGGTCGATAGGAGGACAATCCGGAATCGACGAGGAAAAAAGATAGATGACAA
>NZ_JBYSYC010000085.1:0-15268 GCF_058782875.1 Cupriavidus sp. FW305-F7
CAACGTGAAGCCGGAAGCCATCAAGTATGGGGTGAGCGCAGAAGAGGCCCATCGCTTTGGCCTGCCTTGCGGCGGCACCATTGAACTCGTGACGGAGCCCCTCAGCTCCAGGAGTCGCCTCGGCGATCTGCTTGAGGCCGTGGAAAGCGGAAAACTCGTGGCGCGAACCCTTGATATGGCGAGCGGCCATGCCCGGCTCGGCGCTGCGCAAACCACGGACGGCCTGAGCTTCGACGGCCGGACGCTGCTCACCATTCATGGACCGCGCTACCGCATGCTCGTAATAGGAGCCGGACAGCTGTCAAAGTACCTGGCCCAGATTGCCGTTGGGCTGGGGTTCCAGGTTACCGTTTGCGATCCGCGCGAAGAGTACACCGAAACCTGGGACATTCCGGGCGTCACCATGGTGCGAACCATGCCGGATGACACGGTGACAGAGATGCAGCTCGACGACCGCAGCGCAGTGATCGCCGTCACGCATGATCCGAAGCTCGATGACCTGGCACTGATGGAAGCGTTGCGCACGCGCGCCTTCTATGTCGGTGCCCTGGGTTCGCGGCGCAACAATGACGCGCGTCGCGCACGGCTGCGGGAGTTCGACCTGAGCGATCAGCAGTTGGCCCGCCTGCAAGGCCCGGCAGGCATCTATATAGGAAGCCGTACGCCGCCTGAGATCGCCCTCTCGATTCTGGCGCACGTCATCGCCGCCAAGAACCACGTCTGCCTGCCGCAACTGATGCACGTCGCAGACGCGAAGGCTGCGCGTGACATTGCCGCCAGCACCGGCGACACCTGTGCTCGGACTTGCTGATGGCGCGCACCAGGACCGATCGGCATCCTGAATTCGCACGCAGGTCGCAAATACGAACAATTGATCTTATATGGGAAATTGCTGTCGCATGTAGTACACTCATTGACAGTACAATGATTGACGCGACAAACAAATGCCCGATCAGCCACACCACCCATTCAAGACCGGCCAAGTGCTGCCTTTTCGGGAGTCCTTGCTCGCTGTGCTGGGTCTCGCCGTCGTCGTCACGCTGGTGGCCCTGGATCAAACTGTGGTGGGCACCGCGCTCCCTACGGTCGTGGCCGAGCTAAAGGGTTTTCACTACTACGCATGGGTGGCGACGGCCTATTTGCTGGCGTCCGTCATTACCGTGCCCATCTTTGGACGGCTGGGTGACTATTACGGACGCAAACCGTTCGTGCTGGCGTCGATCGTCGTGATCATTGTCGCCTCAGCGTTATGCGGCATGGCAACGAACATGCCTTTCCTGGTCGCTGCCCGCTGCTTTCAGGGTGTCGGGGGCGGTATGCTGGTCGGGACTGCGTTTGCCTGTGTTCCGGAATTGTTCCCGGATGCCCATGTGCGCCTGCGCTGGCAAGTCATCATGACCACTGCGTTCGGTATTGCCAACGCCGTAGGGCCCTCCCTGGGCGGCCTGATTACGGAGTGGTACGGCTGGCGCGCCATCTTTTATGTGAACCTGCCAGTTGGTCTGCTCGGACTGTTCCTTTCCTGGCGCTACTTGCCACACTTGCGTCCTCAATCGCATGACGAAGGGATTAGCATTGACTGGTTGGGCGCCGGACTGATCGGGCTCGGCCTGGGCAGCCTGCAACTGTGCGTCCAACTTCTGCCCGATCGCGGCCTTGGACTGCTGGCTCTGTTTCTGCTCGCGACCTCGGTGCTTGCCTGTGCAGGCCTGCTGTGGTGGGAGCGGCGCGCCGCGAACCCGATCTTGCCGCTCGACATGTTCCGCAATCCGAATCTGGGCCCACTGTTTCTGCTTTCGACCGTAGCAGGCTTCGTCATGTTCTCCCTACTGGTGTATACGCCCCTGCTGTTCCAGGGCGGATTCGGCCATTCGCCGAAGGAGGCGGGGCTGCTGATCACTCCCCTGGTGGTATGCGTGACGATGGGCAGCATTGTGAACGGCCGCCTCATTACGCGGATTCGTCGTCCCAACTACATGCTTCATGCTGGTTTTGCAATGCTGGCAATGGCTTGCCTTGGTCTGACGCAATCCACGCGCGGAACGTCTGATCATGTGCTGATGGCAATCATGCTTGTTGGCGGCTTTGGCCTGGGGTTCATTTTGCCCAACCTGACCGTGTTTGCGCAGCAGACTGCGGGGCCTGAGAACCTGGGCATTGCCACGGCGATGCTCCAGTCTCTGCGCATGGTGGGCGGCATGGTCGGCACCGCCCTTGTCGGCACGCTGGTGAGCCGTAGCTATATGAACCGTGTCAGTGCTGTGCTCTCGGAGGCGGATGCAAGCAACTGGTTGCCACGAATGTCCAATCCTCAGATTCTGGTCGACAAGACAGCGCAAGAAGCTTTGCTGACCCAACTGCATCAGGCCGGGCACGACGGCGCCTTGCTGCTCGAGCACGTTCGCGTGTCACTTGTGGACGCTATTCATGTTGCGTTGATGGTGGTCGTGGTGTTTGCAGTGGCCGGTATCTGGCGAGCGACCCGCGTCCCACCCGTGAAGCTCGTTCGGACCATGGAATCGACGGCCGCTGTCGCCGATTGAGCCAGTCGGGAGAATCGAATGGAGCTGGAGCAAGAGAGCGTGGCGCTGCTGCGGCAGTTCGCGCGTACTTACCGCGCCTATGCCGCGACTTTCGAACAGCGCATCGGGCATCCGCTGCCGCGTTGGCGCGTCCTTCAAGGGCTGTACATCCATGCGGCACCGATCGGGCAGAAGACGCTCGCCGAGCGGGTCGACATGGATCCCGGCGCGCTGACACGCCAGTTGAAAGCCTTGCAGGAGCTTGGTTGGGTGACAAGAGAAACGTCCGAGCAAGATAACAGAATCACCAATGTCATCTTGTCTGCGCAAGGGCGTGATGTCGTAGAGCAAGGCTTGCCGCAGCGATCAAGCTTTCTGCAGGAGGTACTCGAGAAGGTTGCCGATAGCACCATGCGCAACTTCTCCAAGGGCCTCGGGCAGCTTGAAGCCGGCATTGCGCTTGCCGCCCAACGCTCGCGGGCCGCCGCGGACGCCGCCTGAGCCGATGCTGCGGCGGCGGGCCGTGACCTTGCCGCCAAAGCAAGCGGCGACCCTCGCCTGACCGGAACCCACACAGTATTCGGATACACAAACAACATTGAGGAGTAGAGAGATGGCAATCAGAACCGTCGGCATCGTCGGTGCCGGCACCATGGGTAATGGCATCGTCCAGGCCTGCGCAGTGGTGGGTCTCAACGTGGTGATGGTCGATATCAGCGACGCCGCCGTGCAGAAGGGCCTGGCCACCGTCGCGGGCAGCCTGGACCGGCTGATCAAGAAGGAAAAGCTGACCGAGGCCGACAAGGCCAACGCGCTGGCGCGCATCAAAGGCAGCACCTCGTATGACGATCTCAAGGCCACCGATATCGTGATTGAGGCCGCCACTGAGAACTACGACCTGAAGGTCAAGATCCTCAAGCAGATCGACGGTATCGTCGGCGAGAGCGTGATCATCGCGTCCAACACCTCGTCGATCTCGATCACCAAGCTGGCCGCCGTGACCGCGCGCGCCGACCGCTTTATCGGCATGCACTTCTTCAACCCGGTGCCGGTGATGGCGCTGGTGGAACTGATCCGCGGCCTGCAGACCAGCGACACCACCCACGCCGCCGTCGAGGCCCTGTCGAAGCAGCTCGGCAAGTACCCGATCACGGTCAAGAACAGCCCGGGCTTCGTCGTCAACCGCATCCTGTGCCCGATGATCAACGAGGCCTTCTGCGTGCTGGGCGAAGGCCTGGCCTCGCCGGAAGAGATCGACGAAGGCATGAAACTGGGCTGCAACCACCCGATCGGGCCGCTGGCGCTGGCTGACATGATCGGCCTGGACACCATGCTGGCCGTGATGGAAGTGCTGTACACGGAGTTTGCCGATCCGAAGTACCGCCCGGCGATGCTGATGCGTGAGATGGTGGCCGCCGGCTACCTGGGCCGCAAGACCGGCCGCGGCGTGTACGGCTACAACCAGTAAGGCAATGCACGGCGCGCCGTAGGCAACTCGCAACGGGCGCCGCAGCCGGCCGCTGACAAAGCGGCTGGCACTGCCACACATCCTTGAGCGTCATCCGTACCTCCAGCCGATGACCGCAACTCACAGACGTAGCATCTGAATCAGGACAGGTCCGCCAGCAGCGTATTTGCCTGACACCAGTCGACGGTATCGAATCCTTCCGTGAAGCTGCCGAGAATTCCCGTCAGAACCTCCCGCGCTGGGGCAAGCTTGCCCTGGCCTTGCCAGAGTTGAGCCAGGCTCAGCGCAATCTGCAGTTCCACTGACCTCGTTCCCTGGGCGCGGGCAATGGAAATCGCCGTTTGAAAACATGCCTCCGCCTCCTGGGCACAGGACGAGACCTTCTTCCCAGCCGCCAATCTCAGCATCAGTTCCCCTTTGAGCCGAATCAGCGTTGGTTCATGGAACTGCTCTCCGGTCTTGCTTGCCAGCGCCAGCGCATCGTTCAGCACCAGGAGTCCCGCCTCGGCTTGCCCCGCTTTTCCATAGGCGTCAGCCAGCAACGCCAGCAGCGTCGGACGCCCCAACGCCGCCCCGGTCGCTTCGTGGGCGGTGAGGCCTTCTCGTATTCGTGCGATGCCCTCCTCGTGACGACCCTCCTCGGCCAGGGTCCAGCCTTGCAGGATGACTGCCCAGGCCTGGTACAGCGGATACCCCCGTTCTTCTGAAAGCGTGACAGCAGCTTGGGCAAGCTCCCGGGTCCGATGCGTCTCACGCCGGTACTGATGGAGCTGGGCCGCAAAGGCCAGCGCCAGGGCAAGGGCCAGCGGGTCCGCGGCACTCCTGGCCAACTCGAGAGCTTCCTGACTGCGCACGCTGGACTGATCCGGAAAGCCCAGGTACCACAGAATCCAGCTCAAAGCGCTACGCGTATGCACTGCGGGATTCCGCGCGTAACGCAGAAGGCCACCGTAATGCAACTCGTCGGGATGGTGCAGCGCCAGCGCCTGCTCCTCGTGGGTACGAGCCTGGCCGATTTCGCCGAGACGGAACACTGTGGCGCCGAGAACACGGTGTGCCTCGGCCAGCTGTTCGGGCTCCTGTGTCTCCTGGCCCAGGCGTAGCAGGCGCTCTGCCAGGATTTCCGCTTCCCGGTATTGCGCACGCAATTGATAGAACGACCATAACCCCAGCAGCGCCGAGAAGAACTGCGGTGTGTCCGCGCCCTGCTCGCACAAGGCCAGCGCACGCGTGTAGGTCGCTTCCACCTCGGGGGCACCGTAACTGCGCACCGCCATCCAGGCTGGCCCTAGAGTCAGCAACAGCATGAGTTCCTCGCGCAAGCGTTCGGGGCTTTCCGGCAGTAACCGGAGCAGTTCAAGGGCGGCACTGAAATGCCGTATCGCTTCGGCCTGTGCGGAACGCCGCAAGGCCTGCTGGCCAGCGCACTGGAGGTACTCGACGGCCTTCCGGATATTGCCGCTGCGGCTGTAATGGTGCGCCAACTCGCTGCAATGATCATTCAACTTGGCGGGAAACAACGCTTCGATGGCATGTGCCGTGCGTTCATGCAGTTCACTGCGCTGTGTCACCAGCAGGGTGTTGGCGGCCACCTCCTGGGTAAGTGCATGCTTGAAGGCATACTCCACCTCCGGGAAAGCTGGCCGCTCATGAACGTAATCTCCCGCCTCCAACTCAGCCAGCAGCGCGCGCAGCTTGTCTTCGGGGAGCGCGGTGACATGCTGGACCAAGCTTAAGCAGAACTCTTTGCCGATAATAGCCAGCGTCTGCAGCAGTTCCCTCTGCGCGGCGGGGAGCCGGTCGATACGGGCGGCCAGAACTGCTTGCACTGTCGTCGGAATATGAAGGGCCGTAGGGCTCTTTTCGATGCGGTAGCTTCCGGCCCGGCCGAGCAAGATGTTCTCCTCGACCAGCGTCCGGACGACTTCCTCCATGAAGAAAGGATTACCCTCCGTCTTTGCCAGAATGAGCGACTTCAAAGGAACGAGCGAGGCGTCATCTCCAAGTAACGCGGTCAGAAGGTCCTGCGCGTCGGCCTGGCCAAGCGGCTCCAGCCGCAATTGAGTGTAGTAGCGCCTGCGGCCCCAGTCGAGCGAGTACTCCGGTCGGTAATTCACGAGCATCAGGATGCTCGCGCCCGGTATGTGCTCGACCAGCGTATGCAGGAACGCCTCAGTCTCGCTGTCCAGCCATTGCAGGTCCTCGAACAGCAATTGCAGAGGCCGGTCAGCGCTCTGCCGCACAAGCAGCTGCGCAATCGCCTCGAAGGTGCGCTGGCGACGAATGGCGGGATCCATGGTGGACAGCGGCGAGCCAGGTTCGCTGATGCCCAGTAGATAAAGCAAATATGGGAGACACTGGTCCAGCGCGCGATCAAGGGTCAGCATCCTGCCTGTGACCTTCTCACGGCACAGCCGCTCGTCATCCTGCGTCGCAAGTTGA
This sequence comes from Cupriavidus sp. FW305-F7, assembly GCF_058782875.1. NCBI lineage: Bacteria > Pseudomonadati > Pseudomonadota > Betaproteobacteria > Burkholderiales > Burkholderiaceae > Cupriavidus > Cupriavidus sp. FW305-F7. The sequence continues at coordinate 6,433 of NZ_JBYSYC010000085.1, forward strand.
AAGTAATTCCTCAGTAGATCGATCAGGGGCAGATACGGAAAGGCCTTGCCATGTGACACCGAAAAGGTTTCCAGAACCATCCAGCTTTGCTTGGAGCATTCCTTGAACTCGTGGAACAGACGCGATTTTCCAACGCCAGCCTCGCCCACCACCCCAACGATCTGTCCGTGCCCCGCCTTGGCTCGCTCCAACGCCTGGCGCAAGCACTCCATTTCCGCTTGACGGCCAACAAACCTTGCCAGACCGCGATGCGCGGCCACCTGCAAGCGCGTGCGCAAAGGTCCCAGTCCGAGCACCTCATACACTGCAAGCGACTCGCGGACGCCTTTTACTTGCGTGGTCCCCAGACTTTTGAACTCGAAATAGCCCGCGCTCAGCTTGTAAGTCGATTCGCTGACGAGAATGGACGATGGTGCGGCCACGCCTTCCATCCGGGCCGCGATGTGAATCGTGTGTCCAACCGGGTCATAATCGGTGCGCAAGTCGTCCCTTCGAATGGAGCGCACCACGACTTCCCCCGTGTGTACACCAACCCGGATCTGCAGTGAAATAGCGCGCTCCAGACGAACCTGACCGCTATGTCGACGCATCGTTTCCTGCATCCGCAGTGCAGCATACAATGCGCGCAGCGGATGGTCTTCGTGGGCAATTGGCGCACCGAATAGCGCAAGAATACCGTCTCCCAGGGACTTGGCGACGTACCCTTCATAGTGGTGTACGGCCTCCATCATGAGTGCCACAACTGGGTCGATCAACGCGCGTGCGTCCTCCGGGTCCATGTCCTGAATCAACGCAGTCGAACCCGCCATGTCTGCAAACAGCGCAGTGATGGTCTTGCGTTCGCCAGCCGGATGCCCTCTTGCCTCCATCGCTGCCTGCTCGGCGAGGATGCGCTCGGCGAGATGGGGTGGGGTGTAAAGAACCGGGCCGCGAACCGGCGATACGGGCGTACTGCCGAGGTCGATGCGGCTCTCAGTAAAGGGCGCGCCACATGAGCCACAGAATTTCGCTGCGGGGCCTGAGGCGCCGCCACATCGCAGACACGTCTGCACGAGGCTGGCACCGCACTCCTCGCAGAAACTGGCTAACGCCGGGTTCTCGTACCCGCAACTTACGCAGCGCATTTCGGCCCTCTGGCTAGCTCCGTGCCCCGACTTATTAGAGGCGCAATCACCTGCGTTGGCAAGACATTGCCGAAGGCAGGCGCGCTCATCTCGGCCAGGGCGAGGCCTGCGAAGTTTGCTCCAGCGGATCGGCAGCCGTAGTATCGATGCGCTGCGTCTTGTCGCCCTCGGTGATGTCCTGACGCATCACCACACCAGTTCCCGGACAGTACCAGTCGGTGACCTGCAGGCGCGAAGGCTCGGACAGGACTTGCTCGCCTGCGATAATCATCGGACCGATCGACGTCACGCGTACATATTGGATCGGCACGCATTCCGAAAGGCCTAGCGCTGTCTGAATCAGCTGGCGCTTTCCGACCCGGCGCGAGGCTACCGCGACGGTCGCATGTGGGGCAACGAGTTTGCCCACTTCAGTGGCCGAGTCACGGGCATAGATGGTGAAAGAAACGCTGGCTTCGACCGAGCCACCACCAAGGACGTCGCCCTCGTGCAGTGCCAACCCGCGGTATTGGTAGTCCAGCAGGCCAAGGCCATCAATGGTAGTCGTGCCATACAGGCGCGTGTAACGTCCCCATGCGTTGACCGTGGCACTACCCGTGATACCAGCCGGCGAACCGTTTGCGGCCGGTCGCAGCAGCACGCGCTGTTGCTGCTCCGTGATAACAGGCGGGCCCATCAGCACCGCTAATGCCGTCTTGGAGTGAATCTCGATGTCCGCCTGGCATCCCGACGCTGTAGGCAAGGGGGCCAACTGCGTGGATCGGCGTGACATTGGCATATCGCCGTCGGCTTCCATCTGCAGTCGCATTCCTTGTGGGAACCAGACTGAGCTACACACGTTTGCGCCGCTCGCCGCCTCAGGCTGGTCGCCGGCGGCGGCCACGGCTACCGTGGCCACGCTGGCAAGAAGGCAGACGATAAGCCGGACATAGCGGCACCGAACGGGGCCGGCGCGGCGCTTTATTGAGCGCCATTCACGTCCGGCTGCAGAAACAGGCTGGGCAGGCATTCTGAAGACCAACACGTCACGCTCGGACTGCATTGCAACTCCAGGACATCAATATCCGGTGAGGAGCAGCAATATTGGCGTAACTATTGTGGCCTAGCAATATCCCTCGCCGTATCTAGTCCGTCGTAATGGCCATTTCTTTGATGATCTTTCCGAAGCGCTCAGTATCGGTTGCATTCATCCTGCCAAGCACCTCCGGTGCCCCCCCGATCGGCGACGCCCCCTGGGCAGCCATTCGCTCAATGACGTCGGGCATTTTGAGGATTTCATTTAAGTGCATGTTTAACTTCTTTACCACTTCCACGGGCATGCCCTTGGGCCCGAAGAGGCCATACCACGAGTTTAGATCGACGCCTTTGTAGCCCATCTCGTTAAGTGTCGGAACGTCGGGCGCCAGTGGGGATCGTCCTCGACTGGTGACTGCCAAAGGCACTAATTTCCCGCTGGCCACATAAGGCCGGATCGTGCTGAGCGAACCGTAAGCAAACGGAATATGGCCTCCCAGCACATCGGCAACCGCCGGTGCTACGCCCTTGTAGGGGACGTGGACGAGATTCAACCCGGTTTCCTTGTTCACTACCTCGCCGATGATGTGGAGTATGGAGCCTGGTCCCGCGCTACCGTACTCCAACTTCTTGCTCTTGGCTGCCACCACCACGTCTTTGAACGTCTTGAAGCCGCTGTTCGATCCGGTCACCAGGAACACCGGCGTATTACCCACAGCGACAATCGGGGTAAAGTCGTGCACCGGATCGTAGCCGGAGCTCGCCCCACCCTTCACTACCAGGTTGGCAAAGGAAATGCTTCCCGGCGCGAACAAAAGTGTGTACCCGGCAGCGGGCGCCTTTGCCACATAGCTGGTTCCGATGACGCCGGCAGCGCCGACACGATTCTCGACGAGCACGGGCTGGCCGATCTGGACTGACAGCTTCTCCGCCAGGACACGAGCTATCAGATCGGTACCCGCACCTGCGGAGAACGGCACCACGATCGATATGGGCTTGCTGGGATAGGTTTCGGCCTGGGCCACGCTGGAGAAACATGCGGCGACAGCGGACGCCGCAAGTACAAACATACGATGGATGCGGTTCATGAACTTGCCTTCCAAGTGGTTAGAGCAAAAAGTGGCGGAAGCATGTGGCAACTATAGGTACCTGCCGCTGGCTGTCTCGCGTGTGCCACCGCGCCTTGCCGACGCTAACGCCGACATTAGCTACGGTACATACCTATGTCAATACGTTTCGTAGCTATCTTGGTGAAGACCCGGACATTGATCATTCTTGCATTTTTAGGAGGGATGCTGCGCTGTAGCCGGCACGATTCGTGTGCATTCCTGGGCCATTCCAGTGCGTGCGCGAGAACCCAAGAGCATAGGTACAAATCGTATTGACATAGATACGATATGTAGTTAATACTCGGTTCACGTAGTGACTCAGGGACGGGGCTGAGATGCCCCGTTTTTGATGTCTTCAAAACCTCCGGCGGCGCTTACTGTTCAACCCACTTAAGACCAAATCATGACTGGCATCCACCGCGCACTTCTGCTTGCTGCCTCTGTAGCCACCGCGTGTTTCAGCGGCTCCACTTTTGCGCAACGCTATCCGGGCAAAACCATCTCGATCGTGGTCGCCTATCCGGCGGGCGGAGATACGGACATGCTGGCGCGCGTCTTTGCCGAGAAGTTGTCAACAAGACTTGGACAGTCTGTAGTGGTCGAGAATCGACCTGGCGCGACCGGGGTCATCGGTAGCAGCTATGTGGCCAAAGCTGCCCCGGACGGGTACACGCTGCTCCTGACGCCAGGGAGTATTTCTTTTGCTCAACTGGTACTCAAGACCGGACCGAACAGTGGGTACGATGCATTGAACGGCTTCACCCCGATCGTGCAGGTCGGGAGCGTGCCACTTTTTCTCGTGGCGGGTTCTGGTTCCGGATTCAAGAGCTTCAAGGATGTGGTCTCGGCAGCCAAGAATCGAACGGTCAGTTTTGCCACCGCGGGAACCGGCTCGATCCACCACATTCTCGGTGAGGTGGTAAACAAGGCAACCGGTGTGCATCTCGAGCACGTTCCATACAAGGGCGTTGCCCCCGCGATCAACGATGTACTCGGTGGGCATATTCCGATGACCTACATTTCTCTCGGCACGGTGAAGCCTTATCTTGAGAGTGGCAAGCTCGTGCCCCTGGCCGTTATGGATCGGGAGCGTACACCTCTCGCCCCTAACATTCCGACCTTGCAGGAGTCCGGGTACAAAGTCGAGATGAACACGTGGTACGGCCTCTTCGGACCGAAAGGCATGTCACCTGCGGTTGTGAAGACATTGAATGAACACATGAACGAGATCCTGAAGATGCCCGAGGTGCTCGCGCGCATGAGCACACTAGGTGCAGTACCTATCGGGGGATCTCCCGAAACGCTCGCCAAAGCGAACGCTGCGGATTATGAGAGGTTCGGCCGGATTATCAAGGATCTGCACATTCAAGCTGACTGACCTGTCGCCACAACGGCGTACGCCGGCAATGCTAAAAAAGGCATCGGCACAGCCGGCCCGCATGAACAAAACCGTGGTGCGCTACCCGAGTCCTGTCTTGAGCTAATTCAAAAAAAAAGCGCAATGCCTGGCATTGATGTCACAGCCCAGGAAGCGTCCTGAGCTGTGAACATTTCCACGCAGTGCGGTCACTCCAGGCAAACCGAGCCGCTCAGTCCTGAAATCGACATCGCAGCCTGCCAGAAAGCCCGAACCAGCGTCCGGTCGTTCTTCACCGTGCGCGCTAAAGCCAAGGGATACAGAAGCGGTTTGCCAGCTTCGCAGACGACGTCGATGAACACAACGTTCGTCACACGCAGGCGCCGCATCGGACGCGGGACCAGTGCCACGCATCCGCCCGCCCCAACAAGGGCGAGGTTGGCCAGAAAGGTCTTCGAGTCCCCGGGGAGCACCCGCGGATACACCTTCGACTCCTGAAACGCCCTGAGCACTGCAGCGGAGTACCCGGGACTCGACGTGAAAGGATAGAGCGACAGGAACTGATCCTCGGCCAATTCCGATAGCCTGACACGTTTGCGGGCACTCAGCGGATGCGTCTTGCATACCGCTACGCAAAATCTTTCCTGCTTCAGGTCTGCAATGACCAGTTGAGCGCTCTCATGCGCCGATGGCACGATGATCGCTACATCCAGCACACCCGCTTGCAAAGCCAGAATTTCGTTCCGGGTCGAGTCGGTTTGAACGAGCAGTCTCGCGTTCGGAAACTGCACGCGCAGCCGTTGAAGCACGGTTGGCAGCAACTCAAGCGCGGCACTCTCGACGGACGCAATTCTCAGCACATCGGCTGAGCCATCCACGGCTGACTTAGCCGCCTCCACCGCGCACTGCGCTTGCCCCAGGAGATGTCGTACCTCGTGAAGGAAGGCCGTACCGGCAGGGGTGAGACGGACCATGGTGCGGGACCGTTCAATCAATGACACACCCAGGCTGCTTTCGAGCCGCTGGATGGACGCGCTAAGGGGAGGCTGCGTCATGTGGAGGCGCTCCGCCGCTCGGCGGAAATTTAGCTCTTCTGCGACCACCACGAACTGCCGGAGCTGTCTCAAATCCATGCGGAATCCATCGCGTGAGTGGTATCAGCAAGTCGTCTCAATAGTATTGGACATACCTACGCTTCGAATCTAAAAATGCTTCTGTGATGACAGCCAAGGAATGGCAATCTTACTATGACCACACTGGACGAAACGAATACTCCTGCGATCGAACCGATTGGCGGGCCGGCAGCCTGGCACGGACAAACCATGGATTGGAAATCAGACGGACTTCATGTCCTCAATGATCAGGATATCCAGGAAATCGACCTCGCTCTCCGACATCTGAAGTCTCTTGGGAAAGTCGACCTTCCTGACATTACAAGGGTGTCCTTTCCGCTGCGAGCTGCCGCGCAGACCCTGGATGGCATCCGGGCCAAGCTCGAACAGGGGCGTGGCTTTGCATTGCTGCGCGGACTGCCGCGCGCGCAGTACTCCACGGACGACATGGCCCGGATCTTCTTCGGCATTGGCGCCTATCTGGGACGGCCGATGCCCCAGTCGTATCACGGTGAGATGCTCGGGCATGTCATGGACGTCTCGGACGTCGAGGACGTACCGCGCGCGTATCACGCCGGAGGGCACATGGGTATGCACACCGACTCGTGCGACGTGATTGGCCTCATGTGCCTGCGCTCGGCTGTATCAGGCGGGGCCAGCCGTATTGTCAGCGCCGTTGCCCTGCACGACGAACTGCTTACGAAGCATCCGGATGTGCTTCGCACCCTGTACCGCGGCTTCTTCTATCGCCGCAAGGATCTGGACGGGAAGTTTGGATCCGGGCGCCTGCTCAGCGAAGCACGAGTGCCGGTGTTCACATGCAGCAGCGACGCCGCGACGCCGCTCGCATGCTACTTCCTGCCAGGCTATGCGAAAAGCGCTGCTGCGCGTGGCGATGCCGAGCTTACGCCGCAAGAGCGTGATGCCATTGCCTGCATCGAACGTATTGCCGAATCACCGGAGTTTTATCTCGACATGAACTTCGCTGAAGGCGACATACAGTTCCTGAACAACCGGCTGGTCCTGCATGGGCGCACCGACTACGAAGATTCGAAGGAAATCCAGCAGCGGCGGCATTTGCTGCGCCTTTGGCTCCATGTTCCTCACTGGCCGGTGTTGCCAAAGAACCAGATCTTCCATACGGCCGAAGACCACGCCTTGTGGCTGCAACGACGTTCAGCGCTGATGGAGCTACCGTCCACATACCTTGCGACCATGCAAAACCTGGTTCGCGCACGTTAGTCCCCCCGGACTGGCGGCGGCTTCAGCGTCCCCTCTACCCAAGTCTCAAAGAGCTCATATCATGACATTGCTTACGCGCAGATCCCTGCTGATCCTCTCGGCGGGTCTTGCCGCCGCCGCCGCAGTGCGCGCCGAATGGCTTCCCAACAAACGGATTGAGATCATCGTCCCGTTTGCGCCCGGAGGAGTGGTCGACGTCCTTGCCCGGGTCTTGACTGAGCCGATGAGCCGTGAACTCGGCCAACCGGTCATAGTGAAGAACGTGGTTGGCGCCGGTGGAAACATCGCATATGGCCAACTGGCAAGAGCGAAGGCTGACGGCTACACCGTAGGCTTGATCGGGTCTGGACTCAACCTCAATTCGCTGCTCCGACCCGGTTCCGGCTTCGATACGCCTAACATCCTCAGGCCACTGGGCTATCTTGGGTCCCAAGCCTTTGCGCTGCTCGTCAGTACTGCCCGATTCGATGTGAGAACCGTCCGTGAGGCGATCGATAGGATTCGCAAGGAGCCAGGCAAGCTGGCCTATGCGTCCGGCGGAATCGGTGCGTCCTCACATGTTCTGATGGAATACCTGAAAAGCACGCAGGACTTGAAAGTCCTGCATGTTCCCTACAACGGCCAGGCGCCTGCCATCACTGCCACTTTGGCTGGTGATGTCGATCTGACCCTGCAACCCGTCACCGGTTCGGAAGATCTCATTCGGGCAGGCAAGCTTCGCCCGCTGGCATGCACCGGTACAGCTCGCATGAAGTTGTTTCCCAACGTCCCGACTTTCTCCGAGGCCAGCATCCATGGCATGGAGGCAAACGGATGGCTGGGGCTGGCCGCCCCGGCCGGTGTGCCGGAGCCGTTGGCGCGTCGCCTGATTGATGCATGGGCCAGGTCCGTGGCGCGTCCGGAAGTGCAACAGGCTCTGGACGCTAAATCGGTGGATACCCTGACCATGAATGATCGCGAGTTCGCCAGGATGGTGGCTGACGACAGGCAACGCTGGAAGCGGGTTATCGAGATCGCGAAAGTCAGCGTCGAGTAGAGCTTGCGATGCACTGATCCTTCCATCCGCATCGCTGCGAGGGAAGGCCGGCGTCCGCAACTTAGTGGCGGGCGCCGTCGGTAAATGCATCAAATTTGGAAGCGCGAAGACCGTCGGTGTATGTATTGAACTTCCCGCGCGCGCCATCGGCATATGGGTTGAACCGGGCGCGGGCGCCATCGGCGTAGGGATCGAACTTACCGCGTGCGCCGTCAGCGTAAGGGTTGAACGTGCTCTTGGCTCCGTCGCGATGCAGATCAAAGCCAGCAGCGTAAGTCAGGCCGGAAACAAGAGCGGAACCAATAGCGATCGCAGCAGCCAGGCTCATAGCAAAGTGGTTGAATTTCATGATCGTTCCCAATATTTTCCGCGGCAACCGCGGGGTCATCCAGTGAATACCGATTCGGCGCCATCCACAGCCTGCGCAGTCGCTGCAGAGGGGCGTCTCGGCCTGGATCAAATATTAGGGTAACCACCAACTATGGATAAAGGGGCCCAGATCGCATGCGCCTATAGGCTGGGCTAATGAATGGCGCTGTCGATAAGATTGGGAGCCCCGCATGCATCTTGTACGGACGCCTAAGCAGATTATTTATCACATAAAGGGGGCGAGGCGTGCCTCACTCGCCTCAGGGAGGGATGGGCACGAGCGTATCGAGGTCGTCTTGCGGGGGACGCGGCGAAGTTAGCCGCAGGCAGGCGGATGCCTACGACAGCGATGGAAAGCGTTGGTGTACTGAAGTTACGGGCTTGCAAGGCGCGAGCGGGGCCTGTCAGTTTTTTTGTGTGCAGGGCAGTTAAAGGCTCATCGTCATTTCGACCGGTGAGCCAGCATTATCTCA
>NZ_JBYSYC010000086.1:0-15001 GCF_058782875.1 Cupriavidus sp. FW305-F7
CGGACAATCCGACGGGTAGCAAACTACGTGAGGCAACAGGTCAGCGCGAGTTGCAATTCTGATGAGTCAATGCGCCGGCGTAGCGACAATCATCTTGGCCGGTGGCGGGAACTCGGAGGCGGCGTAGCCGCCGGAGAGTTTCCGCCACCGGCGGCGCCGAGTTGGCCGGGTTCTACGATGGCTGATCGCATCAATAAGCGGTCAGTCCATGTCTGGAACCCGTATTACCGACCAACAGGTTCGCCTCTACATGTCCAAACGCAAACAGCATACCCAGGAGATTGCCGCTGCCAAGGCCGGCATCAGTGTGCGAAGTGCCCGGCGTATCGAACGTGATAGCCAACTGCCTTCGCAGAAGCCCCGCCGTTACTGGCGCTCGCGGCCCGATCCATTCGTCGAGGTCTGGGACACCGAAGTCGTGCCGATGCTTGCTAGCGAGCCGCGCCTGCAAGCCATCACCATTCTGCGCAAGCTTCAGGACGACCATCCCGACCAATACCCTGACAGCATGCGCCGCACGCTCGAACGGCGCATCAGCAAGTGGCGGGCTGTGTCCGGGCCAGCCAAGGAAGTCTTCTTCCCACAGGAACACGCACCGGGGATCCGGGCACTGTCGGACTTCACCGATATGCAGGCGCTGGGCATCACCATCTCCGGCGTTCCATTCCCTCACCGCCTGTATCACTTCGTGTTCGCGTTCTCTCGCTGGGAGTACGCCCTTCACTGGCAGCGAAGCTGCCAGTCCCAAAGTATCGATGAAAGCGGGACGGACTACCTATAATGGGTCGGGAAGAAACAACCGGCGCCCTTCACACAGTTGAATCCGCAGCGGTGGCCGGATCATTCCCCCACTCTCAGCCGCCTCGCAGGTCAGCGATGAATCGGGAGACGGCAATTTCAATACGCCAGCCATCACTGAAAGTCTTGCGGAAAAGTTTTGCAACGCGCTAGACTTGGCTTGTCAGACCTGCAACAGGCTGATGTGGTGCCAGTACGATCGATTCGGCTGGTTCCCGTGTATGGAGGGCACGGTACGCATGCGTGTTTCGCCGCAGGCACGCAAGAAGTGTCCGGCGCTGCCGGAGTTCTGGCAGGCGCGGGCGATCCGCACCATCGATGCACGCGGACGTAGCCGAATTCTGCTGACTTCGCTGTTCGATCGCCGACGCTTCAAACCTGCTGATATCGTCGCCTGTTACGAACGCCGCTGGCAGATCGAAACGAGCTACCGGGAACTGAAGCAGTCGATGCTCGGCATGGAACTGACGCTCCGCAGCCGAACCGTCGATGGGGTATGCCAGGAAATCTGGGGCGCCTTGATCGCCTACAACCTGATTCGTCGCGAGATGGCCTGCGCCGCCCGAGAAGCGAAGCTCGCGCCGACCGACATGAACTTCGTGCGCGCCTTCCATGTCATCCAGCACGAGATGATGTGGGCAGCCGTCACGCCAGCCTACGCCAAATTGCCCGCCTGCCTGCGGCGCCTACGCGAGCGCCTAAAGTCGCTGCCCAGTGTGAAACGACCCGGCCGCTCATGCGACCGGGTCGTCAAATCCCGCCCTTCACGCTACGCCGTTCGCTTCCTCAATAGGGATCTTAACTGAACGGCATTACGCCACCGGGCGGGTTTTGCACTCTGGCCAGACGCGCGCTACCCACCGAAAGATCGGATGGCGCGAATAATCAGCAGTGCAGGAGCGTATGCGTACGACATGCCACCTATTCTGCCACGGGTTCCGATTGACATGCTGTTGATCACCCAGACGCCACAGGCCATTGCCAGCAGAACCTCAAGCCCCGCCAAGTAGTGCTGTCGCTGATTGCGAATCATTATTGGGTGCACTATGCTGATTGCTCCCACGATACGGAGACGTCTCATGCTTAGAATTGGCGCGCTGATGGCAATGGTCCTGGTGTCCGGTTCCGCGCTGGCCAGCGCGAAATGTCCCGCGCACCCCAAGAGCGATTGGATGAAGGAGAGCGATGCCCGCGCCAAGATTGAAGCGCAGGGCTACAACATCAAGAAGTTCAAGGTCGACGGGAATTGCTACGAGATCTACGGCACGACCACGGAAGGAAAGAAGGCGGAGATCTACTTCGATACCAAGACGCTGGACATAGTCAAGGCGGAAATCGAGAAGTAACACCGCACCTCCCTGCCGCCGCGCCATGAAGCCTTCGCGCCAGTCTGTCCAGATCTGGGATCCCATTGTCCGTTTCACGCACTGGGGCGTGGCGGCACTGGTGCTCTGGGACCTGTATGAGGATTCCGGCGGGCCGCTGCACCGCAACCTTGGCTACGCGGTCGCGTGCCTGGTGTTGGTCCGCGTAGAGTGGGGCATGGTGGGCAACGGTGCCGGGAATATCCGCGAATGGCTTCCCGGCCGCGGCGGCGTGGTTGCCTATGTCAAGGCCGCCATTGCCGGGCGTCCGCCCCGCCACCTTGGCCATAATCCGCTTGGCGCGCTGATGATGCTCGTGCTGTGGATCCTCATCCTTTCACTTGCCGCCACCGGCTGGATGTCGAGACTGGATATGTTCTGGGGCGAAGACTGGCCCAAGGAGCTCCATGGCATCCTCGCCGACGCGCTGTTGGCGCTGGTGAGCGTGCATGTTGTCGCCGCGATTCTGATGAGCCGGCTGCACAGGGAGAACCTGATCCTGTCCATGGTGACCGGAAGGAAACCGGCGGCGCCGGATCAACGCAAGCCATCTGCCGGGGACGGCGAACCGGCCAGCTCATCGGACCCGCCTGCTATCTCCGATCCCCGTGCCGTCTCACCGGGCCGCCGCCCGTAGCGCCGCCATGAACTGCAACATGGCCTCCGACGGCAGCTCATTCTTGCGGGTGACAATGCCGTAGCTCGACATGGCGCGCCGGATGGGCACCGGCACGTGTGACAGCATGCGTTCCGCGACGAAGCGCTCGACCACGGCGCGCGGCTGCAGCGAAAGCATATCCGTCGCCTGCAGCAGTTCCAGCGTGGAAAAGATTGACGGTGTTTCCACCATGCCGACCAGGCCCTGGATGCCTGCTGCCGCAATGGTTTCATCGAACAGTTGCCGGATGGCGGTGAGCTGCGGGTAAAGGATCCACGGCCATGCGCCGATGTCGGCAATTTCCAGCCTGGGCCTGTCCAGCAAGGGATGTCCCGGCCGGCAGACGACCCATACCGGCTCTGGCGACAGTGCCTCGAAATCGAAGATCGCCTGGTGCCGTGGCTCGGTCAGGCGCCCGACCATGATGTCCAGCTTCCGGTCTTCCAGCCAGACGGCGAGCTGGTCACTGCTCTGCTCGATCAGCTTGACGACCAGCCGCGGGCGCTGCTGCAGGATCTCGCGGATCGCCGTGGTCACCACCTGCGCGGCCGACGCCGAAATCGCGCCAACCGTGAGGTGGCCGTGCCCGCCGGCCCGCAGCGCTTCCAGTTCGCTCACAAACTTGCCGAGTTCGGCCAGCGCCGTCGATGCGTAGCGCAGCGCGAACTCGCCCAATTCGGTCGGGCGCATATCCCTTGGCAAGCGATCGAACAACCTGGCCTGCAGAGTGTCTTCAATGTCGCTCAGTATCTTCGTGGCAGCCGGCTGGGTGATATGCAGCTGCTCGGCCGCGATGCGCAGGTTGCGGCTGCGTCCCAGCACATCCAGCAGCTGCAGGTGCCGGAAGCGCAGCTTGGCTAGCACGGCGGAAGGGGCGGAAGCAGTTTGTCTGGCCATGAAGGGGGTAAACCCGGCTGAATCAATAACTAAACGGAATCGATTCTACCCAATAATCGATTGGATGTTTATCGGACTGCCACATAGAGTTCCACCCAACGCTGCGGTGGTCGCGGCGCTCATGACAACTACATCAGTGGAGACAATCGATGGCATTGCCGCTCACGCTCAGCGCTACGCAAACGCTTCCTGCCGACGGGCTGGCGGGGACGCTGGTCGGCCGCGCATGGATCCCGGCCGGTGACGGCGTTCCGGCCGGCCCGGCTGTCGTGGTCTTGCGGCCGGATGGTGTATTCGACATTTCCGATGTCGCCCCGACCATGAGCACCCTGCTCGAACAGGACGACCCGCTCACGGTGGTGCACAATGCGCCCGGGCGCTGGATCGGCAAGCTGGACGACCTGCTGGCCAACACGGCCGATCCGCACGGCAGCGACGGCGTGGCCCGCCTGCTGGCGCCATGCGACCTGCAGGTGATCAAGGCGGCAGGCGTGACCTTTGCCGGCAGCTTGGTCGAGCGTGTCATCGAAGAGCAGACCAAGGGCGACCCGCAAGGCGCCGCCGAGGTCCGCAACCGGATCCAGGCGCTGGTGGGCGAGCGCCTGTCCCGGATCCGGCCGGGTTCCCGCGAGGCGGGCGAACTCAAGGCCTTGCTGATCGAGCATGGCATGTGGTCGCAATACCTTGAGGTGGGCATCGGCCCGGACGCCGAGATCTTCACCAAGGCACCGCTGCTTTCGGCGCTTGGCACCGGTACGGAAATCGGACTGCATCCCGGCTCGGCATGGAACAATCCGGAACCCGAGATCGTGCTGGCCATCAACAGCCGCGGTGATGTGCTCGGCGCCACGCTGGGTAATGACGTCAACCTGCGCGACTTCGAGGGCCGCAGTGCGTTGCTGCTGGGCAAGGCCAAGGACAATAACGGCTCCTGCGCGATCGGTCCATTCCTGCGCCTGTTCGACCAGAGTTTCTCGCTCGACGACGTGCGGCGGGCGACGGTGGTTCTGCGTGTCGATGGCCTGGACGGCTTCGTGTTGTCCGGCACCAGCTCGATGGACCAGATCACACGCGACCCGCTGGAGCTGGCCGAGCAGGCAATGGGGGCGACCCACCAGTATCCCGATGGCGCCATGCTGTTCCTCGGCACGCTGTTCGCGCCGGTGGAAGACCGCGACACCGCGGGCGGCGGCTTCACCCACAAGGGTGGTGATCTTGTCACCATCTCCAGCCGCCAGCTCGGCAGCCTGGTCAACCGCGTGGGCCGCAGCGACCGTATCGCTCCGTGGACGTTCGGCGTACGCGCCCTGATGGCCAACCTGGCCGCACGTGGCCACACCACTTTCTGAACGGCGATTTCTGAACGGGCGCCACGGCGCCCCGCCCTGAACACCGCAGCAACCCTCGCGCAAGCAAAAGACGGGGATGCCGCAATCCATGACATGAGGCCGCGACGCGCGGCTTCGTACCGGAGACAAACCCATGCAGACTCAAGCTGCCAACCGCGATCCGCTCGCAAGCGCGGTAAGCAAGGCCCGCCTGCGCCTCGCGCCTTTCCTTGCACTGATGTTCGCGCTGTCAATGCTCGACCGCTCCAACGTCGGCTTCGTCAAGCAAGCCCTGATGGTCGATTCCAATATCGGCAACGCGGCCTATGCGCTTGGCGCCGGCATTTTCTTCATCGGCTATGCCGTCTTCGAAATCCCCAGCAACCTGATTCTGCACCGGGTCGGCGCCAGGGTCTGGCTCAGCCGCATCATGGTCACCTGGGGGCTGGCCTCGGCGGCCATGATGTTCGCGCATGACGAGACCTCGTTCTACGTGCTGCGCTTTATCCTTGGCGTCGCCGAAGCGGGCTTCTCGCCGGGCGTGATCCTGTACTCGACCTACTGGTTCCCGGCCAGCCAGCGCGGCAAGGCGCTCGGCGTCTACTACTTCGGCTTGCCGGTGGCACTGGTGCTGGGCGGGCCGGTCTCGGGGCTGCTGCTCGATGTGATGGGTGGCCAGCTGGCCCTGCGCAACTGGCAATGGATGTTCATCATCGAAGGCCTGGCGGCGTCGGTGGTGGGCGTGATCGCCTTCTTCTACCTAGTCAGCAAGCCGCGCGATGCCAAGTGGCTGAACGCCGACGAGAAGACTGCGCTCGAAGCCGCTATCACCGCGGAAGACAACCAGAAGACCGCGCATGGCCCGGCAACCGCACTGAGCGCGCTGGGCAACTGGCAAGTGCTGCGTTTCGTCGCCATCTACTTCGCCATCCAGGTCAGCGTCTACGGCGTCATCTTCTACCTGCCGACGCGTATTTCCGAGCTGACCGGCACGGCGATTGGTGCCAAGGTCGGCCTGCTCACCGCGATTCCGTGGCTGTGCGCGCTGGTTTCCCTGCGTCTGATCACCGGCATCGCGGACGCCAGGGGCAAGCAACGGGAATTCGCCATGGCCATGCTCGCGATGGCGGCCACCGGCATCGCACTGTCGACGCTGGGGCACGAACTGGTGCCCGTGCTGATGGCGTTCTGCCTGGCTACCGTCGGCTTTGTCGTGGTCCAGCCGCTGTTCTGGACGCTGCCCACCGCGTACCTGAGTGGCACCGCTGCGGCCAGCGGCATCGCCCTGATCGGGGCGCTGGGCAATCTCGGTGGCTTTATCGCGCCGACGCTGAAGACCGCTGTCGAATCCGCATTCCATAGCCAGCAAGCGGGCATGCTGGCCCTGGCCATCGCAGGCGTGGTCGGCGTGCTGCTGCTGATGAGCATCGGCGCACGGGCCCGCCGCGATTCGACGTTGCGGCTTGGCTCCTCCGAGGCGGCCTGACCGCGTCCCGTATTCCCTGCATCCAAACACCTGACATGACCATCCTCGGACTTCACTACATCGGCGGCGAACGCCGTGCCGCCGGCACCCCGCTGTACAGCGTTGACGCCGTGACCGGCGAGCGATACCCGGTCAGCTTCCACGAAGCCACCGGAGCCGAAGTTGCAGCAGCCGCGCTGGCCGCGCACCAGGCCTTCCCCGCATTCCGCGCCAGCAGCCCGGCCGAACGCGCCGCGCTGCTGGAAACCATCGCCGATGAAATCGATGCGCTGGACCAGGCGTTCATCGCGGCGGCCAGCCGCGAGACCGCCCTGCCGCCGGCGCGGCTGGAAGGCGAGCGCAAGCGCACCAGCAATCAGCTGCGCATGTTCGCGGCCACGGTATGGCGCGGTGACTTCCTCGATGTCCGCATCGACCGCGCGCAGCCTGCGCGCCAGCCGCTGCCGCGGCCCGACCTGCGGCAGTACCGCGTCGGCGTGGGTCCGGTGGCGGTCTTCGGCGCCGGCAATTTCCCACTCGCATTCTCGGTGGCCGGCGGCGACACGGCTTCGGCGCTGGCAGCGGGCTGCCCGGTGGTGGTGAAGGCGCATCCGGGCCACATGGTCACGTCTGCATACGTGGCCAATGCAATCGAACGCGCGATCGCGCGCAGCGGTGCGCCGGCGGGCGTCTTCAACATGGTGTTCGGCACCGCAGCCGCCGGCGCGGCACTGGTACGGGCGCCGCACATCAAGGCCGTAGGCTTTACCGGGTCACTGGCTGCGGGCCGGGCGTTGTTCGATCTGGCGCAATCGAGGCCGGATCCGATTCCGGTGTTTGCGGAGATGTCGAGCGTGAACCCGGTGTTTCTGATGCCCTCGGCACTGTCCGCTCGCGGCGCGCAGATTGCGCGCGAACTGGCAGCCTCGGTGACCTTCGGCTGCGGCCAGCTTTGCACCAACCCGGGGTTGGTGCTTGGCATCCGCTCGCCGGCATTCGATGCGTTCGTCGCCGAACTCGGCACGGCACTGGCGCTGGCCGAGCCGCAGCCCATGCTGGGCGCCGGCATCCGGGACAATTTCCAGCGCGGGCTGGCCGGCTTGCGCGAAGTCCCCGGCGTGGAAGTCCTGGTGTCAAAGCAAGCGGACGGCCGCATCGGCGGACATCTGCTGAAGGCCGATCGCAGCGTGCTGTTTGCGGAAAATCGTCCGCTGGAGGAGGAGGTATTCGGCCCGTCGACGGTGATCGTCGCGCTGGATTCCGAAGATGACTTCCTGGCCTTTGCCGAACGGATGCGCGGCCAGCTTACGGCCACGCTGATGGCCGATGACGGTGACCTCCATCACCACGCCGCGCTGATCGCGCTATTGGAAAGCAAGGTCGGCCGTTTGCTCTTCAACGGTTACCCGACCGGCGTGGAAGTCAGCGACGCCATCGTCCACGGCGGCCCCTACCCGGCTACCACCGATGCGCGCGGCACCTCCGTCGGCAGCGCTGCCATCGAGCGCTTCCTGCGCCCGGTGTGCTACCAGAACTATCCCGATTCCGTGCTCCCACCGGCCTTGCGCGACCGTAACCCGTGGCAGCTGCCGCGCCTGGTCGACGGCGTGCCGACACGCGCCGCGCTGCAAGGCGCGCACGATCTGGAGGCCGCAGCATGAGCGTCGTCCTGGAACAGGAAGCAGCAACCGCGGCCGAACTCGTCATACGGCTGCATCCGGATGACGATGTCGTCATCGCGCGTGCGCAACTGGTGGCAGGCGCGCGCCTCGGCGCAGGCCTGGTGGTGCGCGGCCTGGTGCCCGCAGGGCACAAGCTGGCAGTGCGCGCCCTTGAAGCCGGCGCGCCGGTGCGGCGCTACGGGCAGATCATCGGCTTCGCTACGCGTCCGGTCGCACCGGGCGAGCACGTCCACACCCACAACCTGGCCATCGGCGAGTTCGAGCGCGACTACGCGTTTGGTACCGCGACGCGCCCTGCCGCCGTGGCGCCGCAGCGCGCGCAGTTCATGGGCATCGTCCGCGCCGATGGGCGGGTCGGCACGCGCAACTACATCGGCATCCTTACCTCCGTCAATTGCTCTGCCACCGCGGCACGCGCCATCGCCGAGCATTTCCGGCGCGAGCTCAATCCGCAGGCGCTGGCAGACTACCCGAACGTGGATGGCGTGGTGGCGCTGACGCACGGGCAAGGCTGCGCGGTGGATGGCGAAGGCGAAGGCCTGGCGCTGCTGCGACGCACGTTGGCGGGCTATGCGCGCCACCCCAACTTTGCCGCCGTGCTGATCGTCGGGCTGGGCTGCGAAACCAACCAGATCGACGGCCTGCTCGACAACGAGGGACTGGCGCGCGGCGCCGCGCTGAAAACCATGACCATCCAGGCCACCGGCGGCACGGCCCGTACGGTGGCGGCAGGCATCGAGCAGATCAAGGCGATGCTGCCCGACGCCAACCGGGTGCGACGCGAGCCCGTCGATGCCAGCCACCTGGTGGTCGGACTGCAATGCGGCGGCTCCGACGGCTATTCCGGCATCAGCGCCAATCCCGCGCTCGGCGCAGCCGTCGACCGGCTGGTGGCGCACGGGGGTACCGCCATCCTGTCGGAGACGCCGGAGATCTATGGCGCCGAGCATTTGCTGACGCGCCGTGCCGTCTCGCCGGAAGTCGGGCACAAGCTGCTCGACCGCATCCGCTGGTGGGAAGCCTACTGCGCGCGCATGAACGCCAGCCTGGACAACAACCCGTCCGCCGGCAACAAGGCGGGCGGACTCACCACCATCCTGGAGAAATCGCTCGGTGCCGTGGCCAAGGGCGGCACCACCAACCTGGTCGACGTATACCGCTACGCAGAGCCGGTGGAGGCGGCTGGCCTGGTCTTCATGGACACCCCTGGCTACGATCCGGTCTCGGCGACCGGACAGGTGGCCGGCGGCGCCAACCTGATCTGCTTTACCACCGGGCGCGGCTCCGCCTATGGCTGTGCACCGTCCCCGTCCCTGAAGCTCGGCACCAATACCGCCTTGTGGCAGCGCCAGCAGGAGGATATCGACATCAACTGCGGCACCGTGATCGACGGCACGCAGACGATCGACGCGCTTGGGGAAGAGATTTTCCGCCTCATGCTGGCGGCAGCGTCGGGACAGCGCTCAAAGAGCGAATTGCACGGTTACGGCCAGAACGAGTTCGTTCCCTGGCAGCTTGGCGCGATCACCTGACGGGGCATCCGCGCGGCTGGCGTCACTCGCCACTGGCCTTTGCATTCGACCCCACGCTGAGCGTGCCTGTCATGGTCGGATGCAAGGTACAGGTGTACGGGAACACGCCGGTCTTCCTTGCCGTGTACGTCCACGACTTACCCGGGGCGATGGCCTTGGAATCAAAGCCGCCGCCCGACGCGGTCACGGTATGCGGAAACGGGTCCTTATTGACCCACACCACAACGTCACCGCGCCGTACGGCGAGTGTCCGCGGTACGTATGCAGTACCGTCCATCAGCACGGTATGGGTAGCCGGCCGGCCAAGCGCCGGCCAACTGGCACAACTCCCCGCCACCATAAGCAGCGGAATCCAGGCAGCAAGCCGATGCCGGCTCCCGGTGCGATCCACGCGCTCTGTCACTTCTTGCCCAGCGAACCCTGGATTTGCTTGGCATGCTCAAGATGCGCCACGAAGGCCGGACGAACCTTCACCAGCAACGCCTTCAGCTCTTCGTTCTTGGCGCCGGGAATCAACGTCTTGTCCATCGCGTCGATCACGGCCTGGTGATAAGTCACCTCATTGTCGATATAGGCGCTATCGAACTCCGCACCCTTGAGGCCTTTGAGCTTGCTGAGATTCTTGTCGCCATCCGACTTGAGGCTTGTGCTGGTCGGATTGCCCTCTGGCTTCACCTTCAGCTTCTTTACCAGGGCGGTGGCCGACTTGTTGACACCGGTGTGATCCGTGATCATCTGTCGCGCGAACGCCTTCACGTCCTTGCCAGATGCCTTCCTTTTTGCCAATTTCCCGGCGTCGATATCGACCTGATTTGCTGTGACCACGATCGAGGCGATCTGCGCGTCGTTGACAGCATCCTGGGCAAACGTCGTGCCTGCCGAAAACAATATGGCCGCAGCCAAGGCGAAATTTGCAAGTTTCATGGCGTCACATCCTATTGTTCGAGTCGAAAAATAAGGAGTATAGAAAACTCTGTCACGTTGTGAACTAATTGTGTCGCGATCGCCTGCCCGGCGGTTGACGTCACGCCGCCCGCCTTGGCGCACGCGATTCCCGGTGGCCCCGCACAACCACCACTAACGGGCACCGGCCCGCTGCGTCGTCCATCGGCGATACCGCCGCGTCTGGCACGAAGTGGACAGCTGCTGCAACACTAGCGCCCTGACGGGCGAGATGCGTGGGTCCGTGACACGTCCCTCACTGAGCCGTTTGAGCTGGAACTTGACGACGGCCATATTGGCCAGGGAGCCCAGCGTCTTGTTCTTCCAGGTGATCGATCGCAGCGCGGGCGCATTGTTCTTTCCTGCATGCCAGTTGCGCGGCAGGTTCGGGTCGATGGACAGCGCTGTGGCGATGCCCGCCATGGCGATGCCACTGTCGATCACCTGTTCGGCCACGGCGCGGCGGCGGATGCCTCCGGTGACCATCAAGGGCATGCGCGCGACGGACGCGATGTCGCGCGCAAACTCCAGGAAGTAGGCTTCCCGGGCCAGCGTGCGGCCATCACGGGCTTGCCCCTGCATTGCCGGCGCCTCATAGCTTCCGCCCGACAGCTCGATCAGGTCGACGTTGAGCGGGTTGAGCATCTCGACCACCCGCCTCGCGTCATCGGCGCTGAAGCCGCCGCGCTGGAAGTCAGCCGAATTCAGCTTGACCGAGACCGCGAACCGGGGCGATACCGCGCTTCGTACGGACCGGACGATGCCGAGCAGCAGGCGCGCACGGTTCTCGATACTGCCGCCCCACTGGTCCTGCCGCTTGTTGGCGATCGGTGACAGGAACTGGCTCAACAGGTAGCCATGGGCCGCATGAATCTGCACCCCGGTAAAGCCGCTTCGTTCCGCCAGTTGGGCGGATCGTGTAAAGCGCTGCTGTACGTCGGCGATGTCCCGGCCGGTCATTTCCCTGGGCACGGGAAACTGCTTGGACAGCGCCCCGAGGTCCAGCGGAACGGCCGACGGCGCCAAGGTGGTCTGGCCGAGTGCCGCAGGCATCTGGCGCCCGGGGTGGTTGATTTGCATCCAGACATGGGCGCCGCCGGCCCGTGCGGTGCGGGCCCAACGCCGGAAGCGGTCCAGGCGGGTGTCGTCTTCCAGGACCACACCGTTGGGCCCGGTCATAGCACGGTGATCCACCATGACGTTGCCGGTCAGGATCAGGCCTGCCATGCCGTTGGCCCAGGCGTCGTACAAGCGCAGCAGCGCATCCGATGGGGCGTGGTCCGCATCCGCCATATTCTCTTCCATGGCCGCTTTGGCGAGACGGTTGGGAATCACAGCGCCGTTGGGCAGGGCAAGGGGTGTGAACAGCTTCATGGGAGGCATCCTGATTTGACCAGAGCCCGACTTTAAGCTTAAAGTCAACTTTAAGGTCAAGGCCTCTGGAGAATGCGGATGAAAATCGGAGAACTGGCTCGACTGAGTGGCATTGCCGCCTCACGCATCCGGTTTTATGAAGCGAGCGGCCTGCTCGAGCCCGCGCAGCGGCAAGCCAACGGCTATCGCGAATACGCGCCGGAAACGTTGACCAGGCTGGAGATCATCATGTGTGCGCAAGGCTCGGGCTTCTCCCTGGAAGAGATTCGAGCCATCCTGCCACCAGACCTGGACAAGTGGCCACATGACCAACTCCTCCAAGCCCTGCGGCGCAAGGTCGATGAGATCGAGTTGCTGGAGCAGCGTCTGGCGCAGAGCAAGCACCGCCTCGTCGCACTGATCGACGAGATCAACGGCACCAGGGAAGGCGAAGATTGCGAGGGCAAGGCCAGGCGGGTCCTGGAGCGAATGAATCAGGATGGCAACGGTGGTGCCCCGGCGGGTCTCCCAGGTCGTAGGACGAGGACGTCAAGAAAAGGAATTCCTCTGTAACGAGGCGTCAGGTTCGCCTATGCTGTCCAATGCGGCAGATGCAAAATCCGCACAGGTCCCATGGATCTGAAAACAAGAAGGGGGAAGTCCCCGGAACGGAAGGCGCCATCAGGATTGCGCTTTCCGTGCGCTTGCTTGGCCGAGTCACGGGGTGGTGACCCATCGCACACGAGGCATGTTGCCAGCTCGTGGGCGGGATACTCCGTTGACGACAACATGACAGACGCCTTCCTGTTTAGTAAGCCGTTCACGTTTCTCGCCTGCGCCGGCATGTCGGAAGTCAGGGAAGGGGTTGATGTACTGGAAGCCCTCCCCGGCCACTTGCTCTGGCTCGAGAACGAGGACTACATCCGCCGGGTCTACGTGCCCGATTTCCTGGAACAGAGCCGCGCTGCCCTTGAGGCGGTGATGCCGGGCGGGCCAGCGCAGATCGATGCCATGGCCGACGAGATCCGGCACAGCCCCCGCCTGATGCCGGATCTGCAGCGGCTCTCTCCGGAGATCGCCGCTGCCGCCCACTCGTACTGCTATTGGCGCTACAGCGCAGACGTGGTCGGGCGCGCGCAGGGCATTCCGCGCAGCGCCATCGAGCGCCAGTTCGACCGGGCGGCGCGACCTCGGGACGGCGCGCACAAGCTGCAATGGATCTGCCCGTGCTGCGACGGACCGGCGCACTATCAGGTCGACGGGCTGCTCGCCTCGCAGCGGCCGGCACGGCAGGGCGGCTTCTCAATCGAATGCGCACACTGCGGACACCAGGAACGGCTGTACGCCGGTTTCCTGCATGCGGGCCGCCTGGAATGCCGCTGCGCGCATTGCACGGGTTT
Source organism: Cupriavidus sp. FW305-F7 (assembly GCF_058782875.1). Lineage (NCBI taxonomy): Bacteria > Pseudomonadati > Pseudomonadota > Betaproteobacteria > Burkholderiales > Burkholderiaceae > Cupriavidus > Cupriavidus sp. FW305-F7. Next base: position 13,420 of record NZ_JBYSYC010000086.1, read on the forward strand.
TATCAAGACGCTGGCCGGCCAGCTGGCCAGGCCCGCGCGCAGGCTGTGCGCGGCGCTGGAGGACTATGCATGGATGCATGCTGTGGATACCGCGGCAGAGATCCGCGAACTCTGGGAAGCGTCATTGCAGATGCTGGCAAGCGGAGCCAGGCCGTCCGACAACACGATGGCATTCGCCCTGGCCATCCAGTCAGACGAGGCGCGCCCCATCCCGGACATTCTCAGCCAGATCGACCCGACGCTCGAAGGCCGGCTCGACAAGAATCCAAGGGCCTGGGTACTGCTGTGCGAGCTGCTGCGCGAAGGCGTGCTGGACGCCGACTGCGCGATCTATGACCATGACGGCCGCCAGCACGTGGCGCTTGAGCTTGCCCTGCTAGAAGACGACCAGGCAGCCGACAGCGCCACTGCGCAAGACAGCCTGGCTACCTTGCTGAAGGGCTACCAGCCACCGGAGCGCGATGCCTTCATCAACTGGCTGAAGGCGCTGAAGCGCTTGCGGCTTTGCACCGCCAGGTTCAATGCCGCCGTGGACGTTGCCTGGAAGCCCAACCTGGAGCATTGCCGCATCCTGACCGCGCGATGGTCTGACGGCCAGCCAGCGCCCGCCGCGCAGGCCAGCGCCGCATGGCTGCCGGCCGCGCCGCGCCCGCGCCGCCCGGAACGGCCGGTGTACCTGGACGCGGAGCTGGAGGCGGTGCAGTTGCTGAAGTCGCTGGGCTATATCGTCCTCAGTCCGGAGGAGATTCGCTCGCAACGAGATCCCATCGAGGATATGTTGTGAAGCGGCAAGCGCAGTCCCAGGGTGTGGGGAATCTTGTCCGCACTCCGATCATCTGCGAAACGTAGTTCGACTGCCTGAACCGCGAATGTGTGTGGTTGCCAACCATCGCCTCCTGCCGGCGCCGCACCCAGCCTTGGCGGCAGAAAACGTGCTTGCTAGACTGCCTTACGCATGCCTGGGCGGGCCTGCAGCAGCGCAGCGTCCACCCCGCCATGGGCCGCGCAAACAGGCAGGGAGAAGCCAATGAGCAACGACAACAAGCCTGGCGGCACATTGACGCGGCGCGATTTCCTCCAGACTGCCGGGGTTGGCACCATGGCATTGGGTCTTGGCGCAGGCGCGGATGCCAAGGATGCCCCTGCCGGGGCAAGCGACGCGGCCCAGGCCACCGGGAGCCCGGCATCGGGACCGTACAACATCCTGTTTATCCTTGTTGACCAGGAACGCTACTTCCGACCTGGCGAGTTGCCCAAGGGCTATGGCCTGCCTGCACATGAACGCTTGATGAAGCGCGGTACGACCTTTTTGACATCCTTATACGATCTTGCGCAACTGCATGTGCATGCTTTCAATGGCGTTGGTCGTGTAGATGATCCTGCGTACTTCGGGCGGGTAGACGAAGAACGGGATGACCTGTTCCCATTGGCGGCGCCACATGTCGGCCACCGTGGGGAATTTGCGGCCCCAATCGCTGGCGGCGAACGCCTGCAGCGCGCCGGCGGCGGCGTCGGCCGTGGCAGCCTGGTAAATCGGCTTGAGCGCGGCCGCCAGGCCCTTGCGGTCCTTCCAGCTCGCCAG
>NZ_JBYSYC010000087.1:0-14731 GCF_058782875.1 Cupriavidus sp. FW305-F7
GTTTGGTCGCAACGCAGCGGCCAACCGCCAGCGTCGAGGTCTTGGCCGACCGGAGACCTTCGCCTTCCTGGGTTTCAACTTTATCTGCGGACGATCGCGTCGGGGTGCCTTCCAGTTGCAGAGGAAGACCCGAGGTGATCGCATGCGGGCGAAGCTCAGGCAGATCAAGGAGGACCTGCGGCGGCGCATGCACGAACCGATTCCTGCGCAAGGAAAATGGCTCAGGCAGGTGGTGCGCGGATACTTCGCGTACCACGCAGTACCAACGAACTCGCGAGCACTCGGCGCCTTCCGTTACCACATTGTTGACCTCTGGCGGCGGGCGCTCCGGCGCCGCAGCCAAAAGGATCACATGACGTGGACGCGGGTCGAGCGGATCGCGGATGCCTGGCTCCCACAGCCTCGAATCCTTCATCCATGGCCCGACCGGCGCTTTGACGTCAAACACCCGAGGTAGGAGCCGTATGCCCGAATCGGGCTCGTACGGATCTGTGCGGGGGGTGCTCAGTAATGGGCATTCCTACCGCGATTCCGGGCTTAGCGGCCCGCCCGATGCTCGTCTTCGCCGCCGCGCCGCTTGTGCGCCGGCGGCTTTTCTATTGCGCCGCCTGCGCACGCCTCGCCGACACGCTGCATCCAATACGCTCGCTGAACCACCGCGAAAACGCGCTCAGTCAGCAAGCCGCCCACCGACGCCGCGGGAATGCGGATATCGGGATCGAGCAGGACCGAGCGGTTGATCTTTGCCGCCCTCAGCTGCTGGTATGGATCCAGCCCCAGCGAACGCGCGACTTCCACGTAATTGGTCAGGCTGGCACTGCGCAGATAGTAGGACATGGGGGCAGATTCCGTGCTTTCCCTGGGTGTCCCGAAATGTAAATCTAATGTCCCGGATCGTCAAATTGCGAGCAGTCGTTCGCCGATACTCCAACCACTATCCAACCGGAGCCATCCGTGCAATTCCTTGACGATTCCCTGCACCCCGAGAACATGGACAAGGTGGTGATCACCGTGGCCCCGTATGGCCCGGAGTGGATGCCGCAGGACTTTCCCGAGGACATCCCCGTCACCATGGAAGAACAGGTCCAGAAAGCCGTCGACTGCTACAACGCCGGCGCCACGGTGCTGCACCTGCACGTGCGCGAACTCGACGGCAAGGGCTCCAAGCGACTGTCTAAGTTCAACGAGCTGATCGCCGGCGTGCGCGCCGCGGTGCCGGACATGATCATCCAGGTCGGCGGCTCGATCTCGTTTGCGCCGGAAGACGACGGCCAGGCGGCCAAGTGGCTGTCCGACGACACCCGCCACATGCTGGCAGAGCTGGAGCCCAAGCCCGACCAGGTGACCGTGGCGATCAACACCACGCAGATGAACATCATGGAGTTGCTCTATCCGGAATACCTGAAGGGCACCTCGCTGGAACACCCGGCCTATCAGGCCGCCTATCGCGAGATGACGGTGCCGGCCGGTCCGGGCTGGGTTGAGGAGCACCTGCGCCGGCTGCAGGCGTCGGGCATCCAGCCGCATTTCCAGCTGACCGGCATGCACGCGCTGGAAACGCTGGAACGGCTGGTGCGCGCCGGCGTCTACACCGGCCCGCTGAACCTGACCTGGATCGGCATCGGCGGCGGCTTTGATGGCCCCAACCCGTTCAACTTCTTCAACTTCGTGCACCGCGCGCCGGACGGCTGCACGCTGACCGCGGAGTCGCTGCTGAAGAACGTGCTGCCGTTCAACATGATGGCGATGGCGATGGGCCTGCACCCGCGTTGCGGCATCGAAGACACCATCATCGACCAGTACGGCAACCGCATGACCTCGGTGCAGCAGATCGAGCAGTGCGTGCGCGTGGCGCATGAACTGGGCCGCGAGATCGCATCGTGCAAGGAAGCCCGCGAGATCTACCGCATCGGCACCTGGTACGACAGCGCTGACGCCACGCTGGAAGCCAATGGCATGGCGCCCAACCGCAAGGCGGGGCAGAAGAACCTGCCGCTGCGCGCAGCCGCCTGACCCTGGCCGCGGGGCCGGCATACCGGCCGGCCCTTGCCATGCACTACCGGAGTTCGTGATGCATCACCCTGACGCCCTCATCAATCCCTGCATCAACATCTGCCGCATGGACCTCGCCAACCGCTATTGCCAGGGCTGCGCCAGGACACGGCTGGAAATCGGGCGCTGAGCGCAGATGAGCGAAGCCGAACGCGCGCAAGTGCTGGCGGCGGCGCCGGCCCGCCGCGGGCAGCGTGCCGCTACGGGCGCTCTGTCATGAGCCAGCCCGCCTCCCTCTTCATCCAGGTCGGGTTCGACCTGGTCTGCCCCTGGTGCATGATCGGCAAGCGCCATCTTGAAACAGCGCTGGCGCAGCTGGCCCAGCAACGGCCCGATGTAGCGGTCACGGTCGAATGGCGCAGCTGTCCCCTGTTTCCGACGCTGCCGCCGGCCGGCATCCCCCAATCGCAAGTTCAGACTGGCGCGGCTTGGCAGCGCCGAAGCCGTGGCGCTGCGGCAGGCGCAGGTATGCGCCGCGGCGCGAGAGGCCGGCATCACGCTGGAACCCGACCGCATCGAGGTGCTGCCGAACACCGTGCTTGCGCATCGCCTGATCCGGTATGCGCGCCAGGCTGGTGGCGAAGCGGCCGCATCCGCGCTGATCGACTGGTTGTTTGAAGGGTACTTCCTGCGCGGTGAGGACCTCGGCGATCCGCGCGTGCTGCACGCGGCAGCATCGCCTGTGCATGCCGATGCCGCAAGCGGCGGCGCCGGCCATTGCGCAAGACCTGGCGTGGCTGCCGCCGCTGCATGGCGAGGAGGTGCCGCTACCCAATCCCGGCCTGGGCGTGCCGCGCTTCGTGATCAACGGTGCGCCGCCGATCGCCGGCGCCAGGCCGCCGCGTGCCTTGCTGGAGGCAATGCTCCGGGCGCTGGCCCGCGCGTCTCCCGCTTCCCCACACCTGCCAGGCATCGCGCTCACCACACGGTGACGCCATGCCGGCAACGCTGGACAGAAGATCCATACTACATAAGGGAGACAACATGCCCACCCACCCTACATTCCTGCTGCGCATCGCCGCCGTGGCTGCCGGCCTGGCGCTGGCGGCCCCCGCTGCCATGGCCTGGACCAGCAAGCCGGTCCGGATGCTGGTGCCCGCCCCCGCGGGCGGCACCATGGACGTGCTCGCCCGCCTGCTGGCAGACCAGCTGTCGGCGGACCTTGGCCACCCCGTGGTGGTCGACAACAAGCCGGGCGCCGGCGGCGGCATTGCCATCACCACCATGCTGGCCGCGCCCGCCGATGGCCAGACCATCATGGTCACCGCCAGCAATGTGCTGACCGAGATCCCGCATGTGCTCAAGCAGGGGTTCGACCCGCTGAAAGACGTCAGGCCCATCGCCGCCGTGGCGCGTTCGCGCATGGTGATGATTGGCGCGCCTGGTCTGCCGGCCAAGGACCTGAAGAGCCTGGTCAGCTACGCCCGGGCCAATCCGGGCAAGCTCAGCTTTGCCTCGTACAGCGCCGGCACCGCTTCGCACTACGCCGGCATGATCATGAACCAGAAGGCCGGGATCGACTTGCAGCATGTGCCCTTTGCCGGTTCCGCGCCGGCGCTGACGCAGGTGATGGGCAATCAGATCGCGGTGATGTACGACGGCATGGTGACCTCGCTGCCGATGATTCGTGCCGGCAAGGTGCAGGTCTATGCCGTGGCGTCGAAAAGCCGCTCGGCGCTGCTGCCGCAGGTGCCGACCTTTGCGGAATTGGGCTACCCCGACATGGACTTCAGCAACTGGGTGGGCGTGATTGCGTCGTCGAAGCTGTCGCCCGAACTGGCCGAGAAGATCCACGCGGCTGCCTACAAGGCCGCGGCTTCCGCCAAGGTGCGTGACCGGATGGAGGCGCTCGGCTATGAGCCGTTGTCAGCGCAGCCCCTGCCGCAACTGAGCGAATCAGTGCGCGCGGAGTTCGAGCGCAATGCCGGCATCGTCAAGGCGTTCAATATCCAACCCTGAGTCCGTTCCCGGCAACGCAAAAGGGCAGCCTCATCCGAGGCTGATGTCGCGATGGCTGTAGCACACGCCCTTGGGATCGCCGGTGGTGCCCGTCGTGTAGAAGGTGACCGCGCGGGTGTTCTCGTCGAATTCGGGGAAGTCGAAGTCGGACGAGGCCGCGCTCAGCAGGGCCTCATACTCGCCGCCGAACGGCAGTGATGTCGGCGGAACGTGCTGGCCGTCGGCCAGCAGGACAAAGCTGCGCACGCTGGTCAGCTGGCAGCGGATCTCTTCCATCACCGGCAGGAAGTCCGGATGGAGCAGCACCACCTCGGCGCCGGAATCGTTCAGCGTGTACAGGATCCGCTGCGCCGACAGCCGCACGTTGACCGACCTGTCCCGGGCCCGGCTCGCCCGCTTCCATGTGTTCGTAGCGCAGCACTCCGGGGCCGCCGGTCTCGTATATGCGGACAACATTTGCCATTGTCTTGTCTCCTGGAGTCTCGTTGGTGCGGAACACGCTGCACATGCAGAGAACTGTAGGGATTGCTGCCCCGGCCGGCGTTGCATTGACTCCCGATGACTTTGCATTTCATGCCATGCGGCCCTATGATCGCTGCTGCGGCGGGCAGACCGCGCCCCCGATTGACATCTCATCGCAAGGCAACGCTGGCTTGGAAACCCTGATACGTGCTGCCGCACTGACCAACTTCCTCGAGGTTTCGCGCGACCTCGGCCTGGACCCGCAGCCGTTGCTGCGCCAGGCGCGGCTGCGGCGGGCCTGGCTGGACGATCCCGACCAGCGCGTCCCGGTCAGCGCCTGCGTGGCGCTGCTGGAAGCCGCCGCGCAGGCGTCGGCCTGCCCGACCTTCGGGCTGCGCATGGCGGAGTCGCGCCAGCTGTCGGACTTTGGCGTGATGAGCCTGCTGATCAGCCAGCAGCCCACGCTGCGTGCCGCGCTGGCCACCACCATCCGCTACCGGCACCTGGTCAACGATTCGGTGGCGCTGTTGCTTGAGGATGCCGGCAGCGCGGTGGTCATCCGGCAGGAAGTGCTCAGCGACGCGCCTTCGCGGCAGGCCACTGAGCTGGCCATCGGTGTCGTCTTCCGCATGTGCGCGCTGCTGCTGGGCCCGCGCTGGCAGCCGATCGGCGTGAGCTTCACGCATGCGGCGCCGGCCGACCTGCGCATCCATCGCCGCCTGTTCGGTTGCCCGCTGGAATTCAACGCGGACAGCAATGGCATCATCTGCCGCGCCGCCGATCTCGACGCGCCGAACCCGACGGCGGACCCGGTCATGGCACGCTACGCGCAGCAGTTCATCGACACGCTGCCCCGCGCCAACCCGCAGTCCGTCGGCCATGAAGTGCGCGCCGCGATCTACCTGATGCTGCCGATGGGCCGCGCCACCTGTGAAGCCGTGGCGGAAGGCCTGGGCCTGAGCCTGCGCACCATGCAGCGCCAGCTCGACGACGCGGGTGAGACCTTCACGGAGATCCTGAACGACGTGCGGCGCGAACTGGCGCGACGGTACGTGGAGAATCCGCGCTATTCGCTGCTGCGGGTGTCGCAGTTGCTGGGGTATGGGTCGGCCAGTTCGTTTACACGGTGGTTTTCGGCGCAGTTCGGGATGGCGCCGGCCAACTGGCGCAGGGATCATGCGGCGGGGTAGCGGGAAAAGGCGTCAGCCTGGTGGACGGGCCCGGCGTGCTGGCACCTGGTCCTGCTTGCAGCTTCCCAGTGCCTCTTCCAGGAACTGCATCAGCGCCTGCACGCGGGCCGTGCGTCCCCGTCGCGAAGGAACCAGCAGCGTCACCGGTGCGCTGTCGAATTCCCAGTCTACCAGCACGCGCACCAGCACGCCGCGCGCCACCGCGTCGGCGGCGTCCCATTCCGAGCGCAGCACCGGTCCCAGCCCCTGTTCGGCCCAGGCCCGCGCCACGCTGCCGTCATTGCTGGTGTAGGCCGGCACCACGCGCACGCTCTCGCGCGCTGATGCACGTCGCCGGGTGCCAGCCCGGCGCAAGCGCCAAAGCGTCACGTCCTCGTCATTCTCGCGGATGCAGATACAGGCATGCTCGAGCAAGTCGCGCGGCACGGCGGGCGTGCCGCGCTGGCGCAGGTAGGCAGGGCTGGCGCATAGCCAGCGCGTATTGGACGCAAGCGTGCGCGCAATCCAGGACGAGTCGCGCACGGCGCCGATATGGATGACGGCGTCCGAGTCATGCCGGTCGGGCCAGGGCGTTTCGCGTAGGTCAAGCTGCAGGCGCAGGCCGGGATGCAACTGGGCTAAGCGCGCCAGCAGCGGGGCCACATGGTGGGGCCCGTACCCGAACGGCGCGGCAATGCGCAGCGTGCCCGTCAGCCGGCTGTCCTCGCGCCGGAACGATTCAGGCAAGGCGTCGAGCTGTGCCAGCAGGGACGCACCCTCGCGCGCGAAGCGCTCACCCTCCGGCGTCAGGCTCAGCCGCCTGGCGGTGCGGGTCGCCAGCGCCAGGCCCAGTGTCGCCTCACCAACGACAACATCCTGATTCCTCCGCCACGCTGCGCAGCCTGGAAACGCCTGCGGCAGTGATCGACACCCCGCGCATGCTGCGCAATATCCACCGCATGCAGGCGCGCATGGATGCGCTCGGCGTGCGCTTCCGTCCGCATGCCAAGACCAGCAAATGCACGCCGGTTGTGCGCGCGCAGATCGATGCGGGCGCGAGCGGCATCACCGTCTCCACGCTGAAGGAAGCCGCGCACTTCTTCGACGCCGGCATCACCGACATCCTCTACGGCGTGGGCACGGTGGCGAGCAAGCTGCCCCAGGCGCTGGCGCTGCGCCGCCGCGGCTGCGACCTCAAGATCCTGACCGACAGCGTGGAGTCCGCCCGCGCCATCGTCGCCTTCTGCAACGCACACCGCGAGGCCTTCGAGGTCTGGATCGAAATCGATACCGATGGCCACCGCTCCGGCATCCTCCCCGACGACCCCGCGCTGATCGACGTGGCGCGCGTCCTGCATGATGGCGATGTGCGCCTGGGCGGGGTGATGACGCACGCCGGCTCCAGCTATGACCTGGACACGCTCGCGGCGCTTGCGGCCATGGCCGAGCAAGAGCGTGCCGGCTGCGTGCGCGCCGCCACGCGGCTGCGCGAGGCGGGCCTGCCGTGCGCGGAGGTCAGCGTGGGCTCGACCCCGACCGCGCTGTCGGCAGCCAGCCTGGAGGGCGTGACCGAGGTGCGCGCGGGGGTCTATGTGTTCTTTGACCTGGTCATGCGCAATGTCGGCGTCTGCACCGAAGACGAGGTGGCGCTGAGCGTGCTGACCACCGTGATCGGACACCAGCCGGAAAAGGGCTGGGCCATCGTCGATGCCGGCTGGATGGCCATGAGCCGCGACCGTGGCACGCAGAAGCAGAAGCACGACTTCGGCTACGGCCAGGCCTGCGCCATCGACGGCACCGTCATGCCCGGCTACGTTCTCAGCGGCGCCAACCAGGAGCTCGCGCCAAGGCACGGCTGATCCGGATATCGCTGCACGCTTGCCCGTCGGCACGGTGCTGCGCATCCTGCCCAACCACGCCTGCGCCACCGGGGCGCAGTTTCCCACCTACCACGCCATTGCCGAGGATGGCGCGGCCACCGAATGGAGCCGTCTGCATGGCTGGTAAGCACAACGATGAACACGGGGCGGTACGCACAGTCAGTCCCGCTTCGCTCGCCGCACCAGGCGGCCACTACAGCCATGCCACGGTCGCCGGCGGCCTGGTCTTTATCTCCGGCCAGTTGCCGATTGCACCGGACGGGCACAAGCTGGTCGACGCGTCGTTCGCCGCACAGGTGCAACAGGCGCTGGCCAACGTCGAGGCCGCACTGCTTGCCGCCGGCAGCAGCATCGCGGCGCTGGTACAGGTGCGCGTCTACGTGGACACGATGGACAACTGGCCCGCCTTCAACGCGATCTACGCCGCATGGGCTGGCGACGCGCGGCCGGCCAGGGCCGTGGTGCCCACCGGCCCGCTGCATTTCGGGCTGAAGGTCGAGGTGGAGGCTGTGGCGGTTGCGACCGTCAGCCCGGCGTCACCGCCTGGCGGCCTGCTTCGCGCAGCGCCAGCTCGGCATCCTTGATGTTGCCCAGCGGCGCGAGAACGGCCGCATCGAATGGCCGTACCGGCTGACCCTCGCGCACCAGCACCGGCCAGTCCGGATTCGCAAGGGCGCCGCGACCGAGCGCGACCAGCGTGGCGCCATCGTCCAGCAGGCCGGTCGCGCGCGATGGCTCATGCAGGCTGCCGTTGGCCACGATCGCGAGCCCGGGCGCGGCACGGCGTGCAAGCTGCACCAGCGTCGCGCCGTCGTCCGCGAAGGCGGGCATCCATGCCTCGTACTCCGTCACGTGGAGGTAGTCCACGGCGCTCGCCCCAAGCGCGGAGAAAACGGCGGCCGCGCCCTCCGCGCCTTCCGGCCACTTGTGGACGAAATCGTTCACCTTGCCTTGCGAGATGCGCACGCCGACGGGGAAGCCTGTACCCACGGCAACGCGCACCGCGCGGACGGTTTCCAGCGGCAGGCGCATGCGTTTCGCGATGCTGCCGCCCCAGGCGTCCTGGCGTTGATTTGTATAGCCCGTCAGGAACTGGTCCAGCAGATAGCCATTGGCACCGTGGATTTCAACGCCGTCGAAACCCGCGTCACGGGCCAGCCGGGCGGCCTGCGCAAAGCCTTCGATGGCCTGCAGGATGTCTGCCTCCTCCATGGCGCGCGGCATCCGGTATGGACCCTTGCCGGCATACACGGTCATCTGCTGCCCCTTGGGCTGCACGGCCGAGGGCCCGACCGTGTCGTCGCGGAAGCGGTTGGCTTGCGACAGCGCACCGGCATGCATCAGCTGCGCCACGATGCGCCCGCCCTGCTGGTGGACCGCGGCAACGACCTGGCGCCAGGCGGCGACTTGCTGCGCGTCCGTCAGACCGGGCTGGCCCGCATAGCCCTGGGCGTAGGCACGGTCGGTATAGATGCCCTCCGTGACGATGAGGCCAAAGCCGCCGCGGGCGAAGCCTGCGTAGTAGCGGGTCATGGCCTCGGTGGGAACGCCTGTGGCGGTGGCGCTGATGCGCGTCATCGGCGCCACCGCGAGCCGGTTGCGCAGCGGCACGCCGTTCAGCGCCAGCGTATCGAACAGCGAGGGGGTGGCGGGCGTGGTCATCGCGCAGCCTCTGTGGCCAGGGCGATGGCTTCGATCTCGATCTTCGCGTCCGGCGAGTAGAGCGCCGAGACCTCGACGATGGTGTCGGCCGGATAGGGGGCAGAGAACCATTTGCGGCGCAGTTCGACGATCTTCGGGAAGTGTGCCATCGACGTCAGGAAGATCGTCACCTTCACCACGCGGTCCAGCCCCGAGCCGCCCGCCTGCAGCGCGCGCCTGAGGTTGCTGAATGCCTGCTCGGCCTGGGCATCGAAGTCGTCACGGCCCACGATGGCGCCATCGTCGCCCACCCCGGCCTGGCCGGAAACAAAGAGGAAGCCGCCGGCCCGGATGGCTTGCGAAAGCAAATAGGGGGCATAGGGGTCGGGTTTGGTGTGGACTTGTTCCAGTGGCATTGCTGACTCCGGTAGATGATTTAGTAGAATTCACCTGATCGCCTGAGGGGCCATCCGATAGGTCGAGTATCGGAGCGGGACGAGGCAGCGACAAATGGTCGCTTTTCAGTCGATACATGAATACATCTCATCTAAGGAGGAGGCTTGCGCAAACTGCCGCCCCTGAGTGCCCTGCGCACCTTCGAAGCCGCCGCCCGGCGCGCCAGCTTCAAGCACGCGGCGGACGAACTGCACGTCACGCCGACGGCGGTCAGCCACCAGATCCGCTTGCTGGAAGAGAGCCTTGGCGTGAAGCTGTTCGAACGCCAGACCCGCAAGGTGCGCCTGACGCCTGCCGGGCATCAGTTGTTCCCCGCGGTGCGGGACGGCCTGGACGGGATGGAGCGCGCCGTGCTGGCGGTGCAGCGCAGCGGACAGACCAACGTTGCCACGCTGACATCGACGGTTGCCTTCATGGCCAAGCGGCTGGCACCACGTGCCGGCCAGTTCCGCGCGGCCTACCCTGACTGGACGCTGCGCCTGGATGCGTCGGACCAGATCGTCGACCTGGACAACGATGCGGACGCTGCCATCCGCTACGGAAGCGGCGACTACCCGGGCCTGGTGGTCGAGCCGTTGTTCTGCGACCGGTTTGCGCCGGTCTGCAGCCCGGGCCTGAAACTGGCCAGCATGCAGGATCTGAAGCACGCCACGCTGGTGCACTTCGAGTGGGGCGCCGGCGCACGCGATAACGAGCGCGCGCCGGTCTGGCGCCAGTGGCTGGCGCACGCCGGCGTCGAGGTCACCGATCCGCATGCCGGCCTCAGCTTTACTGACGAGATCCACGCCGTGCAGGCCACCATCGCGGGGCAGGGGGTCGGCCTGCTCAGCCTGACGCTGGTCGCGGAAGAGCTGGCCTCGGGCGTGCTGGTGCAGCCGTTCGGGCTGTCGCTGGAGAGCTTCCGCTATGACCTTGTCTACAGCGAGCGCGCCGCGGAGCGTCCCGCCACGCGGCTGCTGAGGGACTGGGTGAAGACGGTGTTCGCCGGTTAAGGGCTGGGCTACTGTTTGCCGTTCCCTCCGGCGTACACTGTGGCTCCCGATCTCCGTAGACCCATATCCATGCCTGCCCTGCGCACCCTCTATCCTGAAATCGAGCCCTATGAAACCGGCACGCTGGATGTCGGCGACGGGCATGTCATCTACTACGAGCGAGTGGGCACGCCCGGTGCCAAGCCGGCGGTGTTCCTGCATGGCGGGCCGGGTGGCGGGATTTCCGCGGACCACCGGCGGCTGTTCGACCCGGCGCGCTATGACGTGCTGCTGTTCGACCAGCGCGGCTGCGGGCGTTCGACGCCGCATGCGGGGCTGGAGGCCAACACCACGTGGCACCTGGTCGACGATATCGAGCGCCTGCGCGTGCTGGCCGGCGTGGAGCGCTGGTTGGTGTTCGGCGGCTCATGGGGCTCGACGCTGGCACTGGCCTACGCGCAGAAGCACCCGCAGCGCGTCAGCGAGCTGGTGCTGCGTGGCATCTACACGGTGTCGCAGGCGGAGCTGGATTGGTATTACCAATACGGCGTGTCCGAGATGTTCCCCGACAAGTGGGCGCGTTTCCAGGCGCCGGTGCCCGAGGCCGAGCGCGGCAACATGATGGCCGCCTACCGCAAGCTGCTGACCGGTGACGACCAGGACAAGCAGGTGGAAGCGGCGCGCGCATGGAGCGTGTGGGAAGGCGAGACCATCACGCTGCTGCCGGACGCCGGCAACAGCGCCAAGCATGACGACGGGCACTTTGCGCTGGCGTTCGCGCGGCTGGAGAACCACTACTTCACGCACCGCTGCTGGCTGGAAGACGGGCAACTGCTGCGTGACGCGCACAAGCTGGCCGACATCCCCGGCGTGATCGTGCACGGCCGCTATGACATGCCGTGCCCGGTGCGCTATGCCTATGCGCTGCACCAGGCGTGGCCCAATGCCGATTTTCACCTGATCGAAGGCGCCGGCCATGCGTGGACCGAGCCGGGCATCATGGACCAGCTGATTGCCGCGACCGATCGCTTTGCGGCGCAGCAGTAGTCGCGCGCCGACCACCACCGAAGATCACCACCGGAGACCACGATGGAGCTTTACGCCCACCCGTTTTCATCCTATTGCCAGAAGGTTCTCGTTGCGCTGTACGAGAACGCCATTCCCTTCGAGTTCAGGATGCTGTCGCCAGAACACGCGCAGAACATGGACGAACTCGCCAGGCTGTGGCCGCTCAAGCGCATGCCGGTGCTGGTGGACGGCAGCCGCACGGTGCTCGAATCGAGCATCATCATCGACTACCTGGACCGGCATCACCGCGGCCCCGTGCGCTGGCTGCCGGAGTCGCCCGACGCCGCGCTGGAAGTGCGCATGCTCGACCGCTTCTTCGACCAGTATGTGATGACGCCGATGCAGCGCATCGTGGCCGACTACCTGCGCCCGGCGGAGCACCGCGATGCTTATGGCGTGGCCGAGGCACGCAAGTTGCTCGATTCGGCCTACGCGTGGCTTGAGTCAACGCTGGCCGGCCGGGAATGGGCCGCGGGTGACGCCTTTACGCTGGCCGATTGCTCGGCCGCGCCGTCGCTGTTCTATGCGGACTGGGTGCATCCGATCCCCGATGCGTGCGGCAACGTGCGCGCCTACCGCAACCGGCTGCTGGCGCGGCCATCGTTCGCGCGCGCGGTGGACGAGGCACGGCCCTATCGCCGGCTCTTCCCGCCGGGTGCGCCGGACCGGGACTGACGGGCAAGCTCAGGCAGCGTCAGCCCGATCTGCGCCGCCATGGCGCGATAGCCCGCGTCGCCGGGATGCAGGTGGTCGCCGCTGTCGAACGCCGGCAGCAGCGCCTGCGGGCGCGCGGGATCGCGCACCGCGGCGTCGAAATCCGCCACCGCATCGAACGCGCCGCCGTTGCGGATCCAGTTGTTGACCGCCAGCCGCACCGCTTCCTTTCCCGGGCTGTCATAGCCGCGGATCGGCGTATCGCGCAGCGCCCCCGCAAACGGCGTGATGGTGGCGCCGATCACGCGCACGCCGCGCGCATGGGCGCGCGCGATCAGGCGGCGGTAGCCCTCGATCAACTCGGCGGCCTGCGGCACCGCATCGCCCGGTGCAAAGGTGGAGCCCGGCCAGGCGATATCGTTGATGCCGATCGCCGCGATCACGGTGCGCACGTGCGGCTGGCTCAGTGCGTCGCGATCCAGCCGCGCCAGTGCGGACACCCCCATGCCATCGCGCAGCAGCCGCCCGCCGGAGATGCCCGCATTGAGCACAGCCACGCCGTTGCCGGCCGCACGCTGTGCCAGCACGTCCGGCCAGCGGCGGTTGGTGTCGGGGGTGGAGCCGTTGCCTTCGGTGATCGAATCCCCGACGGCCACCACGGCACCGGTATACCCGGGCGCATCGACCTGCACCTCGCTGAGCAGGATGCGCGCGCTGAACGACTGCGGCGCAGGCAGCGTGGCCTGCGTGGTCGCGTTGCCGGCCGCGAGCCACGCGGTCTGGCGCCCATCCCAATGGAACGACTCGATCGCGGTGGCTTGCGGCAGGTAGAGGCTGAGTGCCAGTTCGCCCAGCGCCGGGGCGTCGATGGCGACCGGATCGCTTGCCACGGACTGGCCCGCCGGGATGATCACCGACGCGCTGCCGCCGAACGTCACCGCGCGGCTGCCCGCCGCATCGATGCTGCCGCCGCCGGCATGGCGCGCGAGTTGCGCCGCGCCGACCGCGACCGGGTGGCGGCCGTAGGGGTTGGACAGCACCACGCGCACGCGCTTGCCGCCCACGCTGAGCCGCACCACCTGGCGCAGCGTCTGGCCGGACAGCACCGTGGGCACGCCGGTCGGCAGCGGCTGGGCGCCGGGCTGCCACACCGGCTGCTGGCTTGCCATCCAGCTGGTCAGCCAGGTTGGGTCCTGCAAGGGGCTGGCCAGTGCCGCGGTGCTGGCGAGGGTGGCGGAGAACGTCAGCGCAGTCAGGCAGCGCAGGATGCGGGGAATGCGGAACATGGGTTTGCCTCGGCTCGCGGACCGGCGTTGGTGCCGGGATGACGCCCAAGGTAGGGCATTCCAGAAATGACAGGTAGCAGGCAGAATGGCATATCGCTCATTCCGCGATGGAATGAATGGGCACAAGGAACGGCATGGACACCATCAGGGCAATGCAGGTCTTCGTGCGCGCCGTGGAGCTGGGCAGCCTGTCGGCGGTGGCGCGCGAGCAGCAGTCGACCCAGCCGACCATCAGCAAGGTCGTGGCCGCGCTGGAGAAAGACATGGGCGTGCGGCTGCTGGAGCGCAGCACCACCAGCCTGTCGCCGACCGAGGCGGGGCGGCGCTTCTATGAGCGCGCGCGCCGCGTGCTGGATGAATACGGCGAGGCGGTCAGTGATGCGCGTGGCATGTCCGGGCACCCGGCCGGGCGGGTGCGCGTCAGCGCGCCGGCCAGCTTCGGCGTGCTGCGGCTTAATGCGCTGGTGCTGGCGTTCCAGCAGCGCTATCCGGAGGTGGAGGTGGAGTTGCTGTTCGACGACCGCTTTGTCGACCTGGTGGAGGAGGGCGTCGACATCGCGGTGCGCCTCGGCGCCTCGCTGCCGCCCAACGTGGTCGCGCGCCGCATCGCGGTGTCGCCGCGGCTGCTGGTGGCCTCGCCCGATTACCTCGCACGCCATCCGCGTATCCGGCAGCCAGCCGACCTGGCGCGGCACCAGATCCTGCGCTTCACCTGGCTGGCCGCTGGCGACGAGATCGTGCTCGACGGGCCCGGCGGGCAGGCGCCGGTCAGCGCGCCCTGCCGCTACCGCGTCAACAACTCGCTGGCGATGCGCGAGAGCTTCCTGGCCGGCGTCGGCTTTGGCATGACGCCGGCATGGCTGGTGCAGGACCTGCTCGACAGCGGTGCCTTGCAGCACGTGTTGCCACGCTGGAGCGGTCCGGCGCAGGAAGCCTTCCTGGTCTATCCGTCGCGGCGCTACCAGCCGGCGCGGGTGCGGGTGTTGCTGGACTACCTGGCGCAGGCGATTGCGGGGTTGCCGGGGTTGACCAGGTGCGCGGCAAGCCTCGGCCTTTAGGCCTGAGCTTTACCCACATCCTATGGACCTGAACTGAAGATGCGGAACATTTCGGTAATCTCGTGGAGGACGAAG
>NZ_JBYSYC010000088.1:0-14221 GCF_058782875.1 Cupriavidus sp. FW305-F7
ACAACGACAAGCTGCAGGTACAGGTCGACAACAACCAGGCCACCGATTGGGGAGGCCTCGCCGTCAACCTCGCCTGCGTCAAGTAAGCCGGTTGGATGGGGCGCGCGTCTGTCTCGGGGGAGGCAGACGCGCGCCTGAGCGGAGGCAGGGCAAATTGTCCTGCCTCCTTTCATTTTTTCCGTGGTGCCTGGCATGTTGAACGACTGCGTGCAGCCCGTTCAGCTTGACCTGTTGCATACCGGGACAGTGCGGATCGGGGAGGGCCCCGGCCGGCCTGATCGATGACGTGGGCCACCGCTACGACGTGCGGTTTCCGCTCAACATGACCTATCGGTGGGGATCTGGCGGAGCAGTTCGGACAACACGTCGGCATCGCCGACATGCTGATGTTTCATCAGCGCCGCGCTAGCCACCAGCGCGGGCCACGTCGTCAGCCGGCAGCCTGCCCCGCAGGCATAGTACCCTGAGCGTCGCGGCAAGTAGCCGCTCCCAACGGCGCCGCCATGATGGCCGCATCGCGTCGACGGGCAACGGGCACGGCTGTGCCGGCTCCGTAGCCGCTGCCACGTCCGCTTGCAGCGCGGGCTGCGCGAAGACGGCGTGCCCGCTGTACTGGGCCAGCAGTTCCTCGCGGCTGACTTCCTGCACCCCACCGCCCCAACCTGGCAGGGCGACGAGAAACCGGCCGTGCTCGCAGCGCTGCAGCAGTACGCACGGCCTGTTCTTGTCCAGCAACAGGATGGCCGGTATCGAGGTATCCGGGATATCGTCGAGCTCGCGTTCCGCCAGCCGGCTTGACAAGCCGGCGCGCGCCGCCGCGGCGCAGAGCAGCGGCAACGTCAGGGCCTGCCCGTCCAGCGGCAGCCCTTCCAGCAGGACCGCTGAAGGCACCGTCCGTTGCAAGGCCCGGTTCAGCAACAGCAGGCAGCCCAACATCGGATCGTCCGCACCCGTGAGCCGGCTCATTGCGGCAGGAGGCTCCCGGCGGCCAGTCACGAAAGACAGGTCGGAAGTGCCGGGATGCACCGCGGGCGTGGTCCTGGGTTGCTGGGTGCGCCGTGGTGGCGCTGATTCAGCTTCGATGTCTTCTGCTGGCGCCTCGCATAGTGCAAGGTCAGCCTGCGCATGTCGCCCGCGCGAATTCCGTTCACCCATGATTCCCCCCGGCTTCAGTGGTGTGAGCTCTACTGCGAGGGTAGTGCACCAGGGAGCGCGAGCCCATCATGCAAACAGGCTAGTGCAGCCGCGGCAAGACTGATTCAGGATTGAAACACCCGGGGCATGCCTGTTCCCTGGCGCGAACCGGCCGGCCCCCTCAACGCCGCTGCGCCAGCCAGATCCCCGCCGCGATCGCGGCCAGCCCCACTGCGTGGTACCAGCGGGGCCAGTCGCCCAGCAGCAGTGTCGACAGCAGGGCGGCGAACACCGGTGTCAGGGTGATAAAGAACACCGGCAACTGAGCGCCCGCGCGGGCGATGGCGCGGTCCCAGGCAAAGTAGGCGAGCAGCGAAGGAATGGTTGCTACATAGAGCAGGATGGCCGCGACCTTGCCGTTCCATTGCAGGGGCTGGTCCAGCGTCATCAGCTCCCATGCTGTCACGGGCGCGCTTGCCAGTACGCCGGTGACGATCTGCGCGAACAGCAGCACGGGCAGGGGCACGGCGGGGCGCTGCTTGCGCAGCAGCCAGGTATAGCCGCTCCAGGCAATGGTGGCGGCCAGCATGAACAGGTCGCCGGCGACCAGGTCCAGCTGGGCGAGCCGGCCCAGCTCGCCGCGTACCAGGACGAAGGTCACGCCGACCATGCACAGCAGCGCTCCGGCGACATGCCATGGCTTCACCCGTTCGCCAAAACAGATCGCGCCGATCACGATCAGAAACAGCGGCGTGGATGCGCCGATCAGCGTCACGTTGATCGGTGTCGATGTAGTCAGCGCCAGGTACTGCAGGGCGTTATAGCTGGCGATCGAAAGCACGCCCAGGGTGGTGATTACGCCGGCGTGCCGGCGCAGTGCCGCGCGGTGCTCGATCACGCCGCGCCAGGCAAAGGGTGCCAGCAGCAGCCCGGCCAGCACCCAGCGCACAGAGTTCAGCGTGATGGGTGGCACCGTGCCGGCGGCCAGGCGGCCGACGATGGCATTGCCGGCCCAGCTCAGGGGCGGGAAGGTAAGCAGGAACAGCGTTGTCCAGTCGATGCGTCCAGTGGTGTTGCTGCTTGCGTGCATGGGGATGGGGCGCTTGTAAAAAAGCGCATTATCCGCCATGCACGGCGCCGGGGCGCCTGGCGCCAAGATCCAGGGGGGAATGTGTCATGGCCTTGCGCAGGCCATGACCGCAGTCATTGGTCAGGTGTCCCGAGCGCGCGGCTGATGCGCAACGCTCCCAGGGTGCCGATCACGCCAGACAGCAGGTAGAGGCTGACCGCCGCCAGGCCGAACAGCGATGACAAGCCCAGCGCCACCAGCGGCGCAAAGGCGGCGCCGAACAGCCAGCCGAAGTCCGTGGTCAGGGCGGCCCCGGTGTAGCGGAAACGGCGTTCGAAGTTTGACGTCACCACGCCCGCAGCCTGCCCGTACGACAGGCCCAGCAGGCCGAATCCGACCAGGATGAAGGTGTCCTGGCCGGTGGCGCCGCCACCGAGCAGCCACGGCGTTGCCAGGCTGAAGATGCCGATCAGCACGGCCATGGCCGCCAGCGTGGTGCGCCGGCCGATGCGGTCCGCGATCCAGCCGGATAGCAGCGTGCCGATGAACGCGATGAAGCCGCCCACGATCTGCACGGCCAGCACGTCAGAGATGTCCTGTGTGCGGTGCAGGATCACCCAGGAGAGCGGGAACACCGTGACAAGGTGGAACAGCGCATAGCTGGCCAGCGCAGCAAAGGCCCCCAGGAAGATGTTGAAGCCTTGCGCGTTCACCATCTGCAAGGTGCTGATCGGCTCCAGCTCGTCTTCTTCGAGCAGCTGCGTGTATTCATGGGTCACCACCAGGCGCAGCCGTGCAAACAGCGCCACGACGTTGATGGCGAAGGCCACATAGAACGGATAGCGCCAGCCCCATTCGATGAATTCAGGCGGGGTCAGGCTGGCATGCAGGAACAGGTACAGCGAACTGGCGATGATAAAGCCGGTGGGCGCGCCGAGTTGGCCCACCATTGCATACCAGCCGCGCTTGTTCTCCGGCGTGTTGAGCGCCAGCAGCGACGGCAGCCCGTCCCACGACCCGCCGAACGCAATCCCCTGCAGGAAGCGGAACAGCGCCAGCAGGTAGATCGACGCGGCACCGATCGACGCGTACGACGGCAGGAACGCAATCCCCACCGTGGCCGTACCGAGCAGGAACAGTGACGCCGTCAGCTTGATGCCCCGGCCCCAACGCCGCTGGATGCGCATGAACAGCGCAGTGCCGAACGGGCGCCCGATGAACGCAAACGAGAAGATCGTGAAACTGTAGAGCAGCCCGGCCAGCTCGCCCGCGAACGGAAAGTAGACCGCCGGGAAGACGAGCACGGAGGCGATGCCGTACACGAAGAAGTCGAAGTACTCCGAGGCGCGTCCGATCACCACCCCGGTGGCGATCTCGGCGGGTGCCACCTGGTGGTGGCCGGGCGCCGGAGGTGCAGTCGGCGATGCGCGATGCTGGTGGGTGAGGCTGGCCATCGTCAAGTCTCCTTCTGGCAGGAGTGCTTCGATACTGCACGTGGAGCCGACCCCATTCGGATGAAATTGGCTCTTAAGTCTCGCACTGACAAGAATAGCGCCTAAACTGCCATAGAAAAACGAAAGGTGGGTTCACCGGCAGTTTGCCGATATTCCTCAGACGCCACATCCGAGACTATGGGCCGCTTCGACGCTGTAGTGCCGCTAAGACGTGTGCAGGGAAGATTACTGCTTCGGTGTGCCGCCGCAGTCATGCTGGCGTGCCTGGCCGGCTGTAATGCAGTGCTGCTTGCGCCATCAGGAGACATGGCCGTGCGCCAGCGCGACCTGATCATCATCGCCACCTGCCTGATGTTGCTGATCATCGTTCCGGTGATCATCCTCACGCTGCTGTTTGCGTGGCGCTATCGGGAAAGCGCAACCGACGCGCCCTACAACCCCGACTGGGACCACTCCACGGTGCTTGAACTGGCGATCTGGGCCGCGCCGCTGCTGATCATCATCGCGCTGGGCGCCGTGACCTGGGTTAGCACCCACCAGCTCGATCCCTACCGCCCGCTGACGCGGGTCGAACCAGGCAGGCCGGTGCCGGCGGACGTGAAGCCGCTGACGGTGGAGGTGGTGGCGATGGACTGGAAGTGGCTGTTCCTGTATCCCGAGCAGGGCATCGCCACCGTCAACGAGCTGGCTGCACCGGTCGACCGGCCCATCGCTTTCCGCATCACCGCCACCTCGGTGATGAACGCATTCTTCGTCCCGTCGCTGGCCGGCATGGTCTACGCCATGCCCGGCATGGAAACCAAGCTGCATGCCGTGATCAACAAGTCCGGCGTGTATGAAGGCTTCTCCGCCAACTACAGCGGCGCGGGCTTCTCGCACATGCGTTTCAAGTTCCACGGGCTGTCGAGCGAGGACTTCGAGCGCTGGATCCAGCA
Organism: Cupriavidus sp. FW305-F7; assembly: GCF_058782875.1. Classification (NCBI taxonomy): domain Bacteria; kingdom Pseudomonadati; phylum Pseudomonadota; class Betaproteobacteria; order Burkholderiales; family Burkholderiaceae; genus Cupriavidus; species Cupriavidus sp. FW305-F7. Next base: position 4,593 of record NZ_JBYSYC010000088.1, read on the forward strand.
GGTCAAGTCATCGGGCCAGGGGCTGTCCACGGACACCTACCTCAAGCTCGCGCAGCCCAGCGAGCGTGAAGCGGTGCAACGCTATGCCAGCGTGGCGCCAGGCCTCTACGACCTGATCCTGAACCGTTGCGTGGGCGGCGGGCCGTGCGTGGCAGACACCATGGCGCTTGACCGCAGCCGCGGAAAATTCGACCCGTCCGGCGCGGTCTGCACGGCGCGCAACACCCCGGCCACAGCACCGGTGTTCGCGCGCAATGACGGCCGGGTGCTGCTGCAGTAAGGCGCGGATCCGGATCTTCCCTTGCGGTACTGGCCAGCCCCATCGGCCATGGTTGGTTAATTCAGGCCCCAGGTGACAAACATGCCCGAGCGCTCGGAACTCGCCAATTTGATCTTCGGCCGTCTTTCATGGGAGGCCGTCCCGCTGCATGAACCCATCCTGCTCGGCACCTTCCTCGTGGTGGTGCTCGGCGGGGGCGCATTGGTCGCAGCGCTTACCTACTACCGCCTCTGGGGCTACCTGTGGCGGGAATGGTTCACCAGCATCGACCACAAGAAGATCGGCATCATGTATGTGATCCTGGGCATCGTGATGCTGCTACGGGGCTTTGCCGATGCGGTCATGATGCGCATCCAGCAGGCCGTCGCGTTCGGCGACAACCTTGGCTACCTGCCGCCGCACCACTACGACCAGATCTTTACCGCGCACGGCGTGATCATGATCTTCTTCGTGGCCATGCCGCTGGTCACGGGGTTGATGAACTTCGTCATGCCGCTGCAGATCGGCGCCCGCGACGTGGCCTTCCCGTTCCTGAACAACTTCAGCTTCTGGATGACCACGGGCGGTGCCATCCTGGTCATGATGTCGCTGTTCGTGGGCGAGTTCGCGCGCACCGGCTGGCTGGCCTATCCGCCGTTGTCCGGCATCATCCACAGCCCTGACGTCGGCGTCGACTACTACATCTGGGCGCTGCAGGTGGCCGGGGTAGGGACCTTGCTATCCGGGATCAACCTGCTGGTGACCATCGTCAAGATGCGAGCGCCCGGCATGACGCTGATGCGCATGCCGATCTTCACCTGGACCGCGCTGTGCACCAACGTGCTGATCATCGCCGCGTTCCCGGTGCTGACCGCGGCGCTGGCGCTGCTTGCCCTGGACCGCTACGCCGGCACCAACTTCTTCACCACCGAGCAGGGCGGCAGCGCCATGATGTACGTGAACCTGATCTGGATATGGGGCCATCCGGAGGTGTACATCCTTGTGCTTCCCGTGTTCGGGGTGTTCTCGGAAGTGGTTGCCACGTTCTGCCGCAAGCGCCTGTTCGGGTATGCGTCGATGGTCTACGCCACGGTGGTGATCACCGTGCTGTCGTACCTGGTCTGGCTGCACCATTTCTTCACGATGGGATCGGGTGCCAGCGTCAATTCGTTCTTTGGCATCACCACCATGATCATCTCGATCCCGACAGGTGCCAAGATCTTCAACTGGCTGTTCACGATGTACCACGGCAAGATCCGCTTCGAGCCCCCGATGCTCTGGACCATCGGCTTCATGGTCACGTTCGTGATCGGCGGCATGACCGGCGTGCTGCTGGCGGTGCCGCCCGCTGACTTCTCCTTGCACAACAGCCTGTTCCTGATCGCGCATTTCCACAACGTGATCATCGGCGGCGTGCTGTTCGGCCTGATGGCAGGCATTACCTACTGGTTCCCGAAGGCATTTGGCTATCGCCTGGTCTCGTCCTGGGGCAAGGCATCGTTCTGGTTCTGGCTGGTCGGCTTCTACTTTGCGTTCATGCCGCTGTACTGGCTCGGGCTGCATGGGGTGACCCGGCGCATGAGCCATTTCGAGGATGCAACGTACCAGGTCTGGTTCCAACTGGCTGCGTTCGGCGCCTTGCTGATCGCCATCGGCATCACCTGCTTCCTGGTCCAGCTGGTAGTCAGCTTCATCCACCGTGAGGAGCTTCGCGACCTGACCGGTGATCCGTGGAACGGCCGCACGCTCGAATGGTCGACCTCATCCCCGCCGCCGCAGTACAACTTTGCCTTTACGCCGGTAGTGCACGACACCGACGCCTGGTGGCACATGAAGCAGAATGGCTATGCGCGGCCGCAGCAGGGCTTTATTCCGATCCACATGCCGAAGAACACCGCGGCCGGCATCGTGCTCGCGGGGTTCTCCACGCTCTGCGGCTTCGCGTTGATCTGGCACATCTGGTGGCTCGCGGCGGCAGCGTTCGCGGCGACGATCATCGGCGCGATCATCCATACGTTCAACTACAAGCGCGACTATTACCTCCCGGCCGATCTGGTGATCCAGACCGAGGCGGCGCGCACACAACGGATGGCAGGCCATGGCTGACACGACCTTTCCCAACCATGTGAGTGGCACCGCCGCCGCGGACACGGCGCCGCCGGGCGGCTACCAGTTCTACCTGCCCGAAGACCATCACCCGCAGAACGGGACGCTGCTCGGGTTCTGGCTTTACCTGATGAGCGACTGCCTGATATTCGCGTGCCTGTTCGCCGCGTATGGCGTGCTGGGCCGGGAGTATGCGGGGGGACCGAGCGGGGTAGAGCTGTTCGAGCTGCCGCTGGTGGCGCTGAACACCTCGTTCCTGCTGCTGTCGTCGATCACCTACGGCTTTGCCATGCTGCAGATGCAGCAGAACCGCATCGCCGGCACCCAGATCTGGCTGGCCATCACGGGGGTCTTCGGCGCGGGGTTCCTGGCGGTCGAGCTTTATGAGTTCGCGCACCTGGTCCATGAGGGTGCAGGGCCGCAGCGCAGTGCGTTCCTGACCTCGTTCTTCGCGCTCGTCGGCACCCACGGGCTGCACGTGACGTGCGGCATCATCTGGCTGATCGTGCTGATGACCCAGGTGGCGCAGCACGGGCTGATTACGGCCAACAAGCGCAGGCTGATGTGCCTGTCGATGTTCTGGCACTTTCTCGACGTCGTCTGGATCGGCGTCTTTACCTTCGTCTACCTGATGGGAGCGTTGCCATGAGCGCGCACGACGAAACGCTGGACAGCCACGGACACAGCCATGGACATGACGAGGAAGTGGGGCCGCACGCCACGCTGGGCGGCTATCTGACGGGCTTCGTGCTGTCCGTCTTCCTGACCGCCATCCCGTTCTGGCTGGTGATGGGAAAGGTGTTCGACAAGTCGTCCACCACCGCCATCGTCATCCTGCTGATCGGCGCCGTGCAGATCGTGGTGCACATGATCTACTTCCTGCACATGAACGCCAGGTCGGAGGGCGGCTGGAACATGCTCTCGCTGATGTTCACGCTGGTGCTGGTGGTGATCACGCTGACGGGTTCGCTATGGGTGATGTTCCACCTGAACAGCAACATGATGCCGACCATGCAGCATGAGCGCACGACAGACGCCGGCACGGCGATCGTGCCGCCCAGGACCAAGTAGGCACGGGCCCGCAGCGGCGGGAATGGATTTCCGCCTCGTTCCCGTTCACGGGGCCTGGCATGCGCGCAACGCGCCTGGTCGCGACCCTGTGCCTGGCGCTGCTTTCCGTGCCGGCTTGCGCGCAGCGGCTGGCCGTGGAGGTCGAGAACTTCAGCACGCCAGGCCCTTGTGCGGAAGAAGACAATGTCTCGTTCGCTCTGTCCGCCGCCGCGGTTGCCAGGTTCCGGATCCAGGCATTGCATCCCCCCTACGTCAACGCCATCCGCATTGACAGCTCCGCGCCGGATTTCTCCGGGTGCAACTTCGGCAAGACGCCTCACCCGACTGATCCGCGCCATGTCTTCGTGCCGCGCACGGTCATCCTTCATGACGACAGGAACATTGCCATTGTCGGCATCACGTTCGCCAGCTTCTGGCGGCCACATCGGGTCCCGGTCACGGTAGCGGGCAGGGCCGATGCCGGCTTTCACCTGATCCAGGTGTTCCGGAAATCCGGCCGGACGCGTACCGAGGTCCTGGTGCTCTATCCCGCCGATGGCTACTGGCGGGCGAAACCGTTGCCGGCCCGCAATCTGGGTGTCAATGCATATGGCTCTTCGTTCTTGCTGGGGCCGGTAGAGCAGGAAGGGCGCCCGGTGGTCAACATCGTGCGGATAGAAATCGAGCCGCAACCCTTGGCCTTCAGGCTGCATTTCACGGAAGGAGGCCAGGCAACGGTCACGATCACTGAAATCAGCGACATCCGTACGGCGCTCGATGTCCGGTTCCTTCCGGCCCATGACGCCAAACGTCCGTTTGCGATGCTGCGTTCCATGTATGTTGCCGACGACAATGCAGACGCGAGCGAAGTCTCCTGGACCACCGGGCCGGCTGGTGAGGCCATCAGGAAGCCAGTGATGGCCGTCACTTCAATGCAGGCGACCGCGGTGAGATTCGGCCGTACGGTCCGGTCGCGTCACAACACCAGTGCCCCCGATTTGATGTTCGACGCCTTCGAAGCGCCTCCGACGGAGGGCACGACGCCAATGGGAAAGAGCCCGGACTGAGTCGATTCCGGCACCTTACGACAAGCCAATATATTCATGTCGACAATAAAAATTACGACTGCTATGATTGGGCGCTCGATAGCCTGAGCCGTTAGAAATCGCTTGCCGCACGGTGGTGCGGGCTGGCATCAGTTTTCAGGCTGGGAAATTGTCGAAAGAACATGGGGACGACGATGTCATCACTGAAAGAGCTGCTCGCCATCACATTGTGCGCCGGGGCAATCATTGCCCTGGGCGCACCGGGGCCCGTGCAGGCACAGGAAGCCTGGCCCGCGCGCCCGATTCAAATGATCGTTCCGTCGTCTCCCGGGTCGGGAACCGACGCGCTGGCGCGGGCCATGGCGCAACGCCTTTCCGAATCACTGAAGCAGGCTGTGGTCGTGGAGAACCGGCCGGGCGGCAGCGGGGTGATCGGGACCAATGCCGTCCTCAAGGCGGCGCCGGACGGCTACACGATTCTCTACACAACGGCATCCAACATGGTGGTTGCGCCGGCCGTCATGAAGTCCGTTTCCCAGGAGGCAAGGAAGAGCCTCGTGCCGATCGCGCAGACAGCCGCGGGTGGGGTGTTGCTGCTGGTTAGCCCGGATCTGCCGGTGCACGACTTGCCAGGACTCATCGAGCTGGTGAAGGCGAATCCGGACAAGTACAGCTATGGCAGCTGGGCCACCGGCTCGTCCGCGCACTTGACGATGGAATGGCTGAAGAAGCAGACCGGCATGAAGACCGAGCACGTCGCATATCGGACATCCAGTCAACTGCTCACTGAGCTTTCCTCGGGGGTGCTGAAGATCGGCTGGACCGATCCCAGCGTGGCGGTTCCGTTCCTGCGTTCGGGGAAGGTGCGTGGCATTGCCATTGTCGGCAACGTGCGCTCGCCACAGCTTGCCAACGTCAAGACGATGAGTGAACAGGGCTATAAGTTCAATACGGTGGGATGGTTCGGCATGTTCGCGCCGGCCGGAACCAGTCCGGCGATCGTGAAGCGGCTGGCAGATGAGGCCAACAAGGTGCAGGCATTGCCGGAGATCGCGGCGCTGATGAAGAGACTGAACTTCGAGCCACCTCCGGTAAAGACCTCCGCGCAGTTGGGCGAGATCGTCCGGAACGATCTGCAAGTCTGGACGAAGATCGCCAACGACGCAGGGATCAAGGTCGACGAATAGGAGCTGGCGCACCTGCGCCAGCGGATCCTTGTCACAAGAAGGAAAGTTCAAGGCGTGCAAGGTAAAGCGGAACGTTGCGCCTTGCCAGATGATTCAATCGTCGCGAAAGACACTCAGACATCAACCGATCCACTGCGTCACCAAATCGGTCTGTCCTTTGGCGAATTCAAGCGGCGATCCGCAGGTGAACGGTCATATTCGATAGAGCACAGGAGACGACATGGCAAAACTCGTTAAGTTTTATGAAACAGGCGGACCCGACGTCCTTCGTTTTGAAGACGGCAGCGTTGGTGAGCCCGGACCGGGGGAGGTCCGCGTCCGCCACGTGGCGGCAGGCCTGAACTTTGCCGATACCTATTTCCGCAGCGGCACTTACAAGGTTCCGCTGCCCAGCGGCATCGGCAACGAGGCTGCTGGCGTGATCGAGGCCGTCGGTGCCGGCGTTAGCCATCTGGCGGTCGGGGACCGTGTGACCTATACGGGATTTACCAACACGCTGGGCGCCTACAGCACGGACCGGCTGATCTCTGCCGATCCGCTGATCAAGCTGCCGGAGGCAATCAGTTGCGAAGTCGCGGCGGCCATGACGATGCGGGGCTTGTCAGCGGCCTACCTGATGCGCCGGATCTACCCCTTCAAGGCGGGCGACTCCATCCTGCTGCATGCCGCGGCAGGTGGTGTTGGCCTGATTGTTTCGCAGTGGGCCAAATTGCTGGGGCTGACGGTGATCGGCACGGTTTCCACCGATGCCAAGGCCGAAGTGGCGCGCGCCCACGGCTGTGACCACACCATCAACTACAGCCATGAGGACGTGGCCAAGCGCGTGCGGGAACTGACGGACGGCGTGGGCGTGAACGTGGTCTTCGACAGCGTGGGCAAGGACACCTTCATGTCCTCGCTGGACTCCCTCAAGCGCCGCGGCTTGCTGGTGTGCGTGGGTTTCGCCTCCGGCCCGGTCACCGGGTTCGATCCGGCAATTCTGGCCCGCAAAGGCTCGGCATTCCTGACGCGCCCGGGCCTGGCCGACTATATCGCCGATCCTGCCGAGAAGGCGGAACTGGTAGGTGAGCTGTTCGGCCACGTGGCGGCTGGCCGCATCCGCATCGGGATAAATCAGCGCTATGCCCTGGAGGATGCAGTGCAGGCACACCGGGACCTGGAGTCTCGAAAGACCACCGGCTCGTCGATTTTCGTGATTTGACAGCACGACGCAGCTCTCTCATCCAATTCGACATTCTCAAGATTCACATCTCAACCCGGAGATCCATCAACATGAACTTCCTTGACGGCCACCTGTATCCCGAGAACCAGCAGCCTCTGATCATCACCGCCGCTCCCTATGCGCCGGGCTGGATCCCGTCAGACTTCCCGGAAGATATCCCTGTCACCATGGCGGATCAGATCCAGAAGGCGGTGGATTGCTACGAAGCCGGTGCGAGAGTGCTGCATCTGCACGTGCGCGAAGAGGACGGCAAGGGCAGCAAGCGCCTGTCCAAGTTCAATGAGCTGATCGCCGGCGTGCGCAAGGCCTGTCCCGAGATGGTCATCCAGGTGGGAGGCTCTATCAGCTTCGCGCCTGAAGAGGGCCAAGGCGCCAAATGGCTTAGCGATGACACGCGGCATATGCTGGCCGAACTCGATCCGAAGCCCGACCAGGTGACGGTGACCGTCAACACCTCGCAGATGAATGTGACGGAGCATGCTGGTGTGGATGATTTCAAGGGACTGTCGCGAGGGTTCGCGCACCTCTACGATACCTACAAGGACATGGTCGTGCCCTCGAATCCCAGCTGGTTCGAGGAGCACGTTCGACGTCTGACCGCCGCCGGAATTCAGAGTGAGTTTCAGTGCTACAACATCAACAGCTTTGAAACGATTGAGCGGATGATTCGCCGCGGCGTCTACAAGGGCCCGCTGGTGATGAACTGGGTGGCTATCAGCGGCGGCATGGATCAGGCGAACATCTACAACCTGGCAAATATTCTGCGAGCTGTGCCGGACGGAGCCGTGGTAACGGTGGAGAGTTCGGTGCTGAATGTGCTTCCCATCAACATGATCGGCATGGCCTTGGGCCTGCATGTGCGGTGCGGCATCGAGGACGTACTCTGGAACCAGACCCGCACGGGAAAGATGAGCACCGTCGAACAGATCAAGCAGCTGGTGCGTATCGCCGGCGAATTTGGTCGCCCCATCGCGACGGCGCAGCAGACCCGGGAGATCTTGCAGCTTGGGGTCTTCTACGACACGGTGGAAGAGACGCTTCAGAAGAATGGCTTCGCACCCAATCGTAACGGTGGCCACCAGGGCTTCCTGCGCAAGGCCGAATGCATGTAAAGAGCCCTGGGGGGAACTGATGGCCGGGCATCCTCGACCCACCATGTGATTGCCGAAGGCGGGACCCGCGACGGTATGGGTCCCGTTCTTTCGCCTTGCTGCCGTGGACCCTCAAGACCTCGATCGCCGTGTGGCCGATGCTGCGAGCAGGGTTTTCCCTCTGTTTGCGCGAAACGACAACAACTTGTCGTGATCGGTCAAGCCGGTTGACGCGGGGCGATCCGAGAATGGAGAAATGACGGCAATCAAGAGGTACAGACATGAGGAAGCGGACCAATAACTTATGGTGGCGCGGATACGCCTTGGCGATCGGAGTTGGTGTCGTCGGCGGGATGCCCGTGGCTCAGGCCCAGGAGGATTGGCCAAGCAAGCCGATCCGCCTGGTGGTTGGAGGGCCTGCCGGCGGCAGCGCCGACGCCTTGGCGCGGCTGCTGGCGGAAGGCCTGCAGAAGGCATGGAGCAAGCCGGTTATCGTAGAAAACAAGCCTGGTGCCGCCGGCGCGCTGGCGATCAGCGATTTGCAGGCCACCGGCAAGGATGGTCATACCCTTCTGGTCATCCAGGGCGGCGTCGTGAGCGAAGCGCCGTTGGCCTACAAGGTCCATTACAAGCCCTTTGCCGACCTGAAGCCCCTGGCCCAGGTCAGCCGGACGGGGTTGGTGCTGGTTGCCAACAAGGATGTGCCTGTATCCAACCTGAAGCAGTTGGTGGACTACGGCAAATCGCAAAAGGACGGCCTGGTTTTCGCGTCTTACGCTGCGGGATTGAGGGGCCACACCTCGGGCATACTGCTCGGGCAACTCACCCACGTGCCAATGCGGCATGTTGGCTACAAGGGCTCGCCTCCGGCGTTGAACGACCTGATGGGCGGCCACGTGCCGCTGATGTTCGATGGGGTGACTACCTCATTGCCGCTGATCAAGGCGGGAAAGATCAAAGCGATTGCGGTGGCCTATCCAAGCCGAATTTCCGCATTGGCGGATGTGCCTACGTTCAAGGAGCTCGGCTACCCGCAGCTGGCGCAGGCAGGCTGGTTCGCCGTGTGGTCGCGCCCGGATGTCGCTCCGGCAGTCCAGCAAAAAATCCGCGAGGCGACGCTGGCGTACTTCAAGCAACCCGGGGTGCAGAACCGCGTCAAGGATATGGGCATGGAGCAGGGGAATGCCGTCACCTCGGAAGAGATGATGGCGGACCTGAAGCAGGCATACCAGCAACAGGCCGCGCTGCTGAAGTCCATAAACTACCAGCCAGAGTAATACGGCAGTCACCTGGCCGCGCAACTGGCTGGGTGACTACCGGTGCGGCAGGCCCCTAGTGAAGCCCGATCACGAGCGTTTGCGCATGAACGCTTCGGCCTGCGGCCACTCGCCATAGCCAAAAGCGGGGTTCAGATGCCCGACCGATCACGTCGATCTTTCAGTAAGTCGCGTCACCGATGATGGCGGTGCGCTCCATCTTCCGGTGGCACGGGGGGTAATCCATCACTGCGTAGTGCTGGGTTGAACGGTTGTCCCAGAACGCAACGCTGTTTTTCTTCCAGCGGAAACGCACCTGGTATTCGGGGATGGTAGCCTGGCTGACCAGGTAGTTCAGCAAATTGGCGGCACCCGGCGCCTTGTCGATGCCGAAGCGCACGTTGTCGGGCAC
>NZ_JBYSYC010000089.1:0-13782 GCF_058782875.1 Cupriavidus sp. FW305-F7
CGACTATATCGCCGATCCTGCCGAGAAGGCGGAACTGGTCGGCGAGCTGTTCGGCCACGTGGCGGCTGGCCGCATCCGCATCGAGATCAATCAGCGCTATGCGCTGGAGGATGCCGTACAGGCTCACCGTGACCTCGAGGCTCGCAAGACCACCGGATCATCCATTTTTGTGATTTGAGCGCTCCCCCTCCTGGGGGAACCGGAGCCGTCAGGCCTGGCCGGCAAGACGGCTCCCGGTGATTTGGCAGTCGGGCCAGGTTGTTCGGGACCCGCTGTCGGTAGCGCTCTGCGTTGTACGCGGCGCGGGGATCCGCATATTCCACGCCATCGCGCAATGTGCTGACATGGCTGCGCCCTTGCGCACGCTTCCGGTTGGTGGCGCGCTGCATTACGGCACAGATCAGGAGATCAAAGGGTGTCGGCAGTCATTGATCGCCGACAACCTTGTTTTTTAAGCTTCCGCGATTCCGATAGGCAGCAAGGCCGGTCAGAATGTCGCGCACACCCGCGCATTGGACCGGGTTGGCTTACCCCGACGTAACTCGGCCGGTTCCGTGGCCCTGGACGATGACGGTATCGTTCACGTCTGCGATCGTCGTCGCGCCAAGCATGGCCATGTTGCGATCGACCTCATCGCGCAACAGCGTGATGGCGTGGCGAATGCCTTCGGCTCCCCCAATGGCCGCAGCGTAAACAAAGGGCCGCCCTAGGAAGACAAAGCGGGCTCCCAGTGCCAACGCCTTCAGAACATCACTGCCTCGCCGGATACCGCTGTCCATCATCACGGTTATCTTATGCGCGACTGCCTCACAGATCTCCGGCAGGACAGCAAGCGGTTCCACGGCGCCGTCCAACTGGCGCCCACCGTGATTCGAGACAATGATGCCGTCGGCGCCCAGGGCGACAGCGCGTTCGGCATCGGACGTATGCAAAATGCCCTTGATGACGAGGTTGCCGCGCCATCTTTTCCGGATTCGCTCGATATCCGTCCAGTTCAGGTGATCCCGCCCCGTCGTATCGCGAATTGCGGAGGCCGACAAGATCGGTGCGCCGCGAGATGCAAAAGAATTCTCAAAATGCGGCATCCCACTCGAAATAAGCGTCCTGGCGAACGTCCCGGCCAGCCAACGCGGCCGGGACACGCCATCGAATGCCAGACGCACAGATGGTCGCAGAGGCAAGGAGAAGCCAGTACGGACGTTATTCTCCCGGTTGGCCCAAACGGGAATATCAACCGTCAGGACAAGCGTTTTGAACCCGGCCGCTTCAATCCGGTCAATCAGCGCGTCCCTGCGTGTGGCCTCACCTGGCAGGTACGCCTGGAACCACGTGCCCGGCGCGGCCGCGTGAACGGTTTCCATCGGAATCAGGGACGTACCGCTCATGATTGCGGGTATCTGCTCTTCCCGTGCCGTTTGGGCGAGGACCACATCGCCGCGGTAAGCGGCAATCGCACTGATTCCGACGGGCGCCACGCCAAAGGGAGCAGCGTAACTTTGCCCGAAGATCTCGGTCGCTTGCGACCTTCCCGATACGTCGACAAGGACTTTTGGACGAAACCTGACCTCGTCGAAAGCGGTCCTGTTCGCGGCAAGCGACTTTTCATCCTCCGCAGCGCCGGCAATATAGCCAAAGATGGGGCGCGGAAGCACCCGCTTTGCCGCGACCTCAAAATCGGCAAGCGAGAGGATCGGCCGCAGTCGTCGAGGAAGCTGACGGTTGACGCCATAGGCAGGCTTGGCAGGTGTTCCGGCGCCCGGAACGGCCTGGCTTCTTGCAACTTCGGTTTGAGATGTCATCATGATTTGAAGCTTCTATCAGGCCCAACCGCTGTCACTGTCAGCCACGCCGGATCACATTGATAATTAGGCGAAAGTGCCTCGCTGGCGCATCAGTTCACGGAAGAGGGCCTCACTCTGCTCGAACGGCGCACGCCCGTGGAGGTAGAAGTAGTTGTTCAGGACAACCAGGTCGCCGACGGGCAGCGACACTTCCCTGGTTCCCGGCGAAGCCTCCATGGAGGCCGACAGGTCGTTCAGGAATGCAGCCTCCTCGCGATTGCGAGGCTGTACAAACTGATCGATGAAGGACATCGACAACCCAAACTCGTTCTGGAAGAAGAGCGGGCGCTCGACCTTGTCGCTGACATTCTTGGACCCCGGCGCCTTGTAGAGGAAAGGCTGCGTCCCGAGACGGTGACTGACAAAGCGGTCACGCCCTTCCCAATCGTCCAGATGCAGGAACCGGGACTCGCCGCCAACTGCATTCTGTTCTGCAAACTTCATCATCAACAGCCAGTCCGTCGCTTCGGTAACGAAGGTGCCGTCGGTGTGCATCGTGAAGAGCCGATAGGCCTGGCGCAAATAGGAGTCGCTATTGTCCATATGCTTGACCACGAAGCGCGCATAGTAAGTGCCCGACATCGAATCGTGGTTGCTGGGGCCCAGCAGGTGCCCGATGGCAGTGCCGAAGCGAACGAAATCGTCGGCGTCCGTCGTCATTCCCTGGAGGCCTACCGTAAAGCCACCGTGCTGCCGGTCCTTCACAATCTTGTTGATGGTTGTAGCGAAGTCCTCCCCGACATGCTTCGCGAGCACGTCCGCGAGTTCATAGCGCATGAAGGGGACATACTCCAGGTTCTGGACATCGACCTTGCGTACGTCATGCAGGAACCCAAGAAGAGCATCGCGCTCAACGGTCACATGCAGGATGCGATGGTGATCAGGGTGGGCAGACAACTGGAAGCGACACTCATCTTGGCTGGCAAGCACTGCAGCGGGAAGCGGGGCATTCATCGATAGCTCTCAGGGATGTGGTACGGCGCTATTTCATCTGGATTCTTTGATATGATCCAGATAGAAGTGTGTAATATTTGTTCCGAAATCGAGATTAAAACGATGATCGACGTTCGCCAGCTGCAGTGCTTTCTCGCCGTGGCGGAAGAACTTCACTTTGCGAAGGCGGCAGATCGCCTGGGTGTCGCACAGTCAGGGCTCAGCACCCAGATCCAGCGCCTTGAGCAGGATTTGGGAGTCACGCTGCTGAACCGAAACAAAAGGAAGCCGGTGTCACTTACCGACGCGGGGCACCTGTTCCAGGCCGAGGCTGTCGCTGCATTGCGACACATTGAGCGCGCCGACCAGGTGGGACGCCTGGCTGCCCGAGGACTGGCCGGCGTCATCCGTGTCGGCTATGTGGCATCTGGCGCAAGCAGCGGCCTGTTGTCCATGATGCTGAGCGAGTTTCGGAAATCACACGAAATGGTCCGGATCGAAGTCGTGCCAATGGAAACGCCAAGGCAGCTTGAAGCGCTCAGCGATGGCCAGATTGATGTGGGAATTGTCAGGCCCAGGCGGCTCTATCCGGCTGGCGTGGTCACCAAAGTCGTACAGACCGAACGTCTGCTGGCTGCCATGACAGAAAGCCATCCCCTTGCAAGGCGAACGACAATTCCAGCGCGCGCGCTGGCAGATCAATCGTTCATCGTCCCTCAGTTTGCAGACGAGGAAGGATTCGGGTCCGCGTTATCCGCCCTGGGCGAAGTCGGAGGGTTCACGCCGCATCTAGAATATCGGGTCCAGGATTTCATCTCGGCAATTTGCCTTGCGTCTGCGGGATACGGAGTGGCCGTCGTGCCTGAGTCAATGCAGAACTTCTCCCAGCCAGGAATCTTCTACGCACAGATCTCTGACTTTAAATTCTCAGTGCAACTGGTGCTGGCTCACAGGCGTCGGGAAATATCCCCAGCAGTACGCGCATTTGTGCAACTCGGAACTCAGATGTTCAATGGCCGGGCGTCCTAGCCTCGCCATTTGCACCAGCGCCTGAATAAGGAGGACGAACCCTGCCGGATACCTGGCCACCACAAGGAGAGAAAATGGAAGACAACAGCGACGACCTGCGCATCGTTCTACATGCGCCCACCGTCGCCGCGCTAGCCCGGGCGCGTAGACTCGCCCCAAGCGACCGTTAGCATTGTCGTGAATTCCGAGGCCGTGGAGGCCGCGCTGGACGTGCCGGATTCCGCTTCCGACGCCCTCGCCCTGGTCTGTCCCAACACGCTGACCAAGATCGGCCGGGAGGCGCGAGCGCCACTTACCGTCGGCCTGCCAGCAGCAGCGTCGGATTGGGCTGCCTAAGCCTGAACACCGCGGTTGGGCGTGGGGCCAAGCCAGCGAGGACACCGCGCACGAACCTGCCGGCAGGCATTGCCAAGGTTCCCAAGCGGCTGCACGCTGATTCGCAAGAACCTCTGCCTGCAAGGACTCTATCTGCCGGGGTTGCCCTACGAGATACGCTGGATAGCGCAGGAGGAATTGTCACGCTGGATGCTTGACGTCCCGGATGCCATCCACGCGGTCGACTCGGCCTCGAGCGCCTTAACCAAAAGGCGAAACCGGCTGCCTGGGGTTTTGCTGACCCAAAGCAGCCGCGCCGCCAGGCAAAGACCCTTTTCAAGCGGGCACTTCGCCCTCCAGGGTGACTCGGTTCAAAAGGCGCTCCTGGTTGCCGTAGTCGTGGACCGCATAGTGCATGGTGCACCGGTTGTCCCACATCAGCGCATCGCCGACGCGCCACATGTGGCGGTAGATGTTGTCCGGCTGCGTGCTGTGCTCATACAGGAAGTTCAGCAAGGGCCTGGCTTCGGCCTCCGTCATGCCCTCGATGCCTATCACGTTGTCCGGATGCCCGATGTAGAGCGCCTTGCGGCCGGTCTCCGGATGCGTGCGCACCATCGGATGCACGGCGCAGGGCGCATCGGACTCGCACACGCCTTGGGAGCGGGCCAGCCGCACGGCGCGGAATTGGACGCGCAGGCCTTGCAGCATGCGTCGCATTACGGGAGTCAGCCTCTCGTAGGCGAGGTATTGGTTGCACCACATCGTGTCGCCACCCACCGGCACCACCTGCGCGCTGAGCATGGTGATCTTGGGCGGCACGGGCGTGTGCGGCGCATCGTAGTGCCAGGCCTCGGTCGAAATGAGCTCCTTCGGCACCGTTCGGATCTGGACCACTTCAGGATACTCATCGAGCCGCAGCTTGGACAGCAAGGCCGGAACGACCGGCTCGCCCCAGTGACGGATGAAATCCAGCTGAGCCGCGGGCTTGAGCGACTGGTCGCGGAACACTAGTACGCAGTGCTGCAGGAATGCCTTGCTCAGTTGCTCGAACAGTTCGCCGGTCAAGGGCTCCGAGAGCGAGATGCCTTCGATCGAGGCACCGATCGAGCCGGTGAGTGGTGTGATGTCTATGTTCATGCAAGCTCCTTCGTCGCAGTCTGCGACATGGTGATTGGCGCGACGGCCGCCATCACGCTCTTGTGGACGGCCAGGACGATCTTTCCGAAGTGCTGGTTGGTTGCCATGTAGGCGTGGGCCTCCGCGATGTCGTCGAGTGCGAACAGGCGGTCGACCGGCATCTTGAGGCGACCCTCGCGCAGCAGCGGCAGCACATCGCGCGCGCACGCTTCGATCAAGGCGAGCCGCTCTTCCTCGGTACGGGTGCGGAAGGTGGTCCCGACCACCTTCAGGCGATTGACCCACATGTGCTTGATGTCGACCTGGGCGGTATCGACGCCGCTCATCCGCGCGATGATAACTAGCCGGCCGCGCACGGCCAGGCATTTCAGGTTGGTGTCAAACACCGCGCCGCCCAGCGAGTCGATGATCACGTCCACGCCGCGGCCGTCGGTGGCGTCCTTCACGGCCTGCACGGTATCCGGCTGCGAGACATCGATGGTGTGGGTCGCGCCGTATTCACGCAGCCGCGCCAGCTTGGCCGCCGAACGCGAGATGGCGATGACCTGGCTGGCGCCGAGTTGGGCGGCCAGCTGGACGGCGGCCAGTCCCATGCCACCGGTGGCGGCATTCACCAGCACGGATTGTCCGGCACGGAACTCGCCATTGGTGACCAGCGCGTCGTGCGCGCTGATGAACACATTGGGGAATGCGGCCGCCTCGACCCAGGACAGCGTGGCCGGGATCGGGATCAGCGCGCGCGCCTCGGCTAGCACATACTCGGACTGGCCGCCCCAGCCGTGGCCGGCGACGCGGTCGCCTTCACGCACGCCGCGCACATCGGGTCCGACCTGGCTGACAATGCCGGCGAACTCGATGCCGGCCAGTATCGGGCCGCCGCTTTTCGCTTCACCCACCCGGACCAATTCGCCCCGGTTCAGGCCCGAGGCCATCACCTGCACTACCACTTGGCCGGGACCGGCCGTCGGACGGGGAATCTCCCGGATTTCCAGGTGGCCGCCTTGCGGGCCCGAAATAATCATGGCTGCTTTCATAGCTGAATCATTTCCATCAAGGTTTTGTGAGGTCTTACTGCTTCAGGGTCAACTTGCGGTTCAGCGCATCGAAGTGGTCGTAGTCGGACTGCAGGCGCTGCGCGAATTGCTGCTGCGAATCGGGCATGATCGGCTCGAATCTCAGCTTGGCGACATGGTCACGGAACGGCGCCAGACCGGCGATGCGGCGCGTGACGGCGTAGAGCTTCTCGACAACGGCGGCCGGTACCTTGGGAGATACCACGATGCCCTGCCAGCTACTGAAATCATTGAACTCCGGAAAACCCTGTTCAGCGAAGGTCGGAACCTGCGGCATGCCGGGGTAGCGGGTGGTGCCGGCGATGGCCAGCGCTTTGATCTTGCCGCTCTGCAGATGGGGTCCCGAGGTCACGACGCTGTCCAGATACAGCGTGACCTGATTGGACATCACCGCGAGCAGCGCGGGAGGAGTACCCGAATATGGCACGTGCTGCATGTTCACGCCGAGTTTGAGATTGAGCATCTCACCACCGCGCTGCGCGATCGTTCCGGGGCTCGGGGACGCAAAGCTGCTCTTGTCCGGCGCAGCCTTGAGGTGCCGCACCATGCCGGCCAGGTCATTCGCGGGGTAGTCCTGCGCAACGACCAGCACGTAACGGTACTGGGTGAGCCCCGCCACCGGCCGCACGTCCTTCATCGGGTCGTAGGGGGGCTTCATGACGTGCGGTATTTCGGTGAGCACGTTCGAGCTGGTGTACAGGATGACGTGGCCGTCGGCAGGCGCGTTTAGCATGGCCTGCACTCCGATGGAGCCCCCCGCGCCCGCCTTGTTTTCAACGATGACAGGTTGGCCAACTTCCTTGGACAAATAGCTGGCAAAGATGCGAGCCGGCGCGTCCATGTTCCCGCCGGCAGGCGCGGGGACGATGATCTTGATGGCCCGATCGGGCCAGGCCTGGGCCAGCGATGAGCAGGCCAGCAACAACGCGCCGAGCGCGAAACGACAAGACGCAAGGCTAGCAGCTTTCATGGATATCTCCTCGGTTCTCTTTTTCACACGACGGGGTGTTCTGCGGACGATTTAATTCCAGGCATCGACGCGTCCTGCGCCAGTTCGCGGACCAGTTCGTTCGCTGTAGGCTGACCAGTGGCCCGGTGCCTCGTCACGCAGACCGGGAACCAGCAGCAGTGTGCTTCGGACTTTCATGCGTCGCTCATCGCGCCACCTTGCGTTCCGCCAGTGCCGGCCTGATCGGACGACGTGTGGTGGGATAACGCAACTCGGCGAGCGTCTGCTCGGTCGTCTGGTACTGCGTGCCGATCTTGAAGATTGCGCGCGCCTCCTGAGCCGACGCGACGCCCCGTCCCAGTTCGTGCGAGATGCGCACCAGTTGTTCGATCTGCTTCACGCTGGACATCGGCTCGCCGGTGGGGCCCCAGATCGTGTCCTCGATGCCGCAGCGCACGTGCAGGCCCATGGCGATCGCCATGGTGTTGATCGGCAGGGTGGCGCGCATCAGCGATTCCAGCGTGAGCGTCGACCCATCGGGGAGAAGGCGAATGAACTCCATCATGCTGTAGGGGTCCGGGTTGTCGAAGCCGCCGCTGAGCGCGACCCAGTTCACATTGAGCGGCCCCTTGTAGATGCCACGCCGGATCAGACGCTCGAGGGTGACGAGGCCCGACTTCATGGTGATCTGGAAGTGCGGCTGGATGCCGTTGGCCGCCAGCTGGGCGAGGTGTTCGCGCAACCAGGCGGGCCCGGCCGGAACGATCATCTCCTCGTAGGCGTCGTAGACCGCCTTACGCTCGAACGAGGTTCCTGCGCAGTCCTCTGGGGTCATGATCTCCACCGTGTTCATCTGGCCGGTGTTGACGGCCACGGTGACCTGCTCGGGCGTCGGCTTCAGGCGCGCCAGCATGTGACGCGTCTCGTCGCTCAGCCACTCGGCGGGCGCGCCTTCCTCGACCGGTGCGAACGAGATCGAGCCGCCGACCTGGATGATCATGTCGGGCACCGCCTGCTTCAGGCGCGATAGCAGCTCGTTGAAGCGGTCGAGGTTCTTGCAGCCCGAACCATCGTCCTCGCGGGCATGGAAATGGAGCACGGTGGCGCCGGCGTTGTAGCAGTCCACCGCCTTTTGCACCTGCTCCTCGATCGTGACCGGGATGTCAGACGGAAAGTCGCCCGGCTCCCATTGCGGGCCGTACGGAGCAGCGGTGATGACAAGTTTTTCCTGGTTTTCGGGCAGCAGGGCCCCGTCGAGGAAATGCATGGTGTTCTCCTTTGTAGGCTGCGGAGTCTGCGAAGGCAGACCGTGTCCGCGCTTGCAGATATGATGCGGCTCGCCGCCTCGGCAGAATTGATCCGTTGTCGCGTAGAATTGATAAGTAGTAACACGCCAAAACTTTCGAAAATGTCCACTGCCCAGATGCCCCACCTCATCCGAAGTGCCAGCCTGACGGGCTTCGCCGACCTGGCGCAGTCGGCTGGACTCGACCCCTTGGCGATGATGCGCAAGGCGGGCCTGCCGCGCCGGTGTCTCGACGACAGCGAGACCCTGATCGGCATGGAGGCGGTGTGCCGCTTGCTGAACCACTGCGCGCAAGCCTCGGACATGGAGGCGTTCGGCCTCAGGCTCGCCAGCCGCCGCCATATCTGGGAACTCGGCCCTGTCAGCCTCGTGATCAAGCAGGAGAGCACGGCGCTGGGAGCGCTCAAGACGCTGCTGGGCTACAACCGTTTGCTCAGTGACGCCCTGGTGGCGCGGGTGGATGAAGAGGACGACGTTGTCGTCATCCGCGAGGAATTGATACTGGGCAAGTCGGTCCCGACGCGCCAGGCGATGGAGCTGACGGTCGGCGTGATGTTCCAGGTGCTGCGCGACCTTCTGGGCCCCAGATGGGAACCTCGTCAGGTTTGCTTCGCCCATCGGCCGCCACGGGATCTGAGCTTTCATCGTTCCTTCCTCGGCAAGCGCATCGAGTTCAACAGCGCCTTCAACGGAATCGTCTGCGCAGCAAGCGACATGGCCCGTGAGCTGACCTCGACGCAGGCCGGGCTCGGTAGTTTCGCGCGCCGCTTCATGGACTCCGCGCTCAACCAACGCAAACTGGGGTGCAGGGAAACCGTGCGCCACCTGATCGCGGCCTTATTGGGCAGCGGCCGTTGCACGGTCGACAAGGTGGCGCAGCACCTGGGTGTCAGTCGGCAGACCCTGCACCGGCAACTGAGCCTGGAGGGCGAGCAGTTCAAGTCGGTGCTGGATTCCGTCCGCCGCGAGCGGGCGCTAAAGCTGCGTGACGACAGCGACCATCCGCTGGAAGACGCGGCGTCGATGCTCGGCTTCTCCTCAGCCAGCGCCTTTGCGCACTGGTTCCAGGCCAGCTTCGGCACCAGCTTCATCCAATCCAGGCGGGCACGCCAGCGTGAGACAAAAGAACAAGTCCATGTGACCGCTGATCAATAGCTGTCGACCGGCCGATCGTCATAATTTCGATTGTCGCGGGAAACTGCAAACTGAAGGAGGCAAAAGCATGGCACGCATGAGGATGGTCGATACGGACACCGTGGACCCGGAACTGAAGGACGTCTTCGAGAAGATGAGGCAGCAAGGCACTGTGCTGAACGTCTGGCGGATGATGGCCTGGTCCCCGGCGCTCGCCAAGGCCTGGGCGCCTTGCTCGCGCGGCCTTCGCAACGACCTGTCTGTCTCGCGCAAGTTGCGCGAGCTGCTGATCGTGCAGATCGCCTTGCGGCACGAATCTAGGTACGAATACGGACACCACGTGCACATGGCGCGGGCCGAAGGCGTCACGCCGGCGCAGCTGGCCGCATTGCCGAACGGGCGAGATGGCGCGCTGTTCGACGCTGACGAAGCCCTGGTGCTACAGCTCGCGGACGACCTGACGCATGCCAGCGGCGCGAGCGCGGCGACCATGAACGCCTTGCTGGAGCGCTTCGGAGAGAAGCACCTGATGGAGCTGCTCGCGACCGGCGCGTTCTATTGTGCGGTGGCGCGCATCGTAAACTCGCTGGATTGCGAACTCGAACCTGAAGCCTGCTGAGTTGCTCGCCGGCGCGGGCGCAGACGCACGACCCGAGAACTTTGTGATCGACGCCGTGCCCGATCGCGGCGATCACACCCGCACCATCGCTATTCGGAATGATGCGCGGGAATTCCATGCCACCATTCATGCGTCCGGCGCGTCGGTTTGCATCCGCCGGATTAACCGCCGACGCAGGGAGCCGCACGCGGAGTTCGCCGAGCGCCGGTTGCGGCGTTGGCAGATCGCCGAATGCCAATACCTCCTCCGCACGCCGTTGTTTCTCATACCACATCGCCTTCATTGGTGACCTTATCCGATTCCGCATAGAGAGCAACAAGCCGTTCTGCCGGCCCGGCTTCGAATCAATAGGGGATATCACCCGCGATGCCCGCGCGCTCACATTGGCGTCGCTTGCCGCAGCTACGCCCGTAGTATCGCAAATTGGTAAGTCCATGTCCTGGCCAACTATGCATGGCAGCGTGGAACGCCAGATACATAATCAGTGTGCGACTTTCTGGTTGATAAGTTCGACGCGCCGGGCGACTTGTCGTTTCGTAGCATGGCTGTTCATTGTTGTAATCTCCAACCTTGTGAAGCTCGGTTGCCACGAGGTCAAAGTGATGCCAGGGGACCAATGGAGATTCGACTGTCCCTTTGCACAGAACAGCCGCGCATTTGGACGACGAGCGCGGGCTCTCGCCCTTGCGGGGCGATTGCGCGTCGACCGTTCCCGAAGTTTTAATTTGCTACAAGCCTGCAGGGAAAGCAGATCGGATGACCGGACCGCTTCAAGATGCCCCGACAGGGTCGGTTGCTCCCACTGCGCAGCCCGACCACTGTCAGATCAACTGTCAAATCGCGTCTGGTCTCATACACGTCGCTACCAGCAAGCCGGCAGCACCGTGTTGCGCAGCATAGTTCGCTAGTCGATCTGGATCCCTGCATCGGTTGCGATCTTCGACCAGAGCTGCAGATCGCGGCTGACCATGTCGCGGAACTGCTCCGAGGTCTTCGCAGGTGGCGGCCCGAAGTTCATGGATTTCATCGTGGCTGCAAGATCAGGAGATTTCTGGACCTTGTTGATCTCATCGGCCAGCCTCTTCAAGATTGCCGGGTTGGTTCCCGCCGGTGCGAAAACGCCGAACCAGCCCACCGCGTCGAACTTGTAACCCTGTTCACCCATGGTTTTGACATCGGGAATCTGCGGTGCCCGCACATTACCCGCAATGGCAATGGCGCGAACCTTCCCGGAACGCAGGAAGGGGACTGGCGCGCCGGGATCGGTCCAGCCGATTTTCACGACACCTGAAGCGAGGTCAGTCAACAACTGATTCGAAGTCCGATATGGGACATGATCGGTCTTCATGCCGGTCTGCTTCTTGAGCCATTCCATCATCAGCTGCCCGGAAGACCCCGTAGACCAGGTGGCGTAGCCGTACTTGTCCGGATTCGCCTTCACGAACTGGATGAGCTCCGGCAAGTTGTGAACCGGCAGATCGTTGCTCACGAGCAGCACCACCCCACCCTCGGCCGTCTCGGCGATCGGCACTAGGCTCTTCTTCGGATCGTAGGGGATTGTCTTCAGTACGGCAGGGGCGATGACCATGTTCGATGCCGTAGTGTAAAGCAACGTGTACCCGTCGGCGGGTGCCTTGACGACAACGTTTGTCCCCACGACTCCACTGCCGCCCGGCCGGTTGTCAATAACGACCGGTTGCTTCAACGCTACCGATAGGCGTTGTGCCATCAGGCGTGCCAGGGCATCGGTTCCCGATCCTGCCGACGATGCTACGACCATCTGAATCGGGCGCGTGGGCCAAGCATCCTCCGCCCGCACCGACGCTGAAGCGCACAACGCCAGAAGCGATGCCGCACCCACCGTACCTGCAAACAGCTTTTGTATTCGATGTGCCATTGTCACCCTCCATATGATGTTCTGTTACCGATCGTTTAACCTGCGCTCCTTCCTCGTGCATCGCCCTGGCAGCACAGCAACGCCAATGACGAGGCCACACAGCCCGATGCAGTAGTGCAACGCTCAGCGAAATAGGGGCTGCGTGAACCGTTGGAAGAACTGCATGAGTCGAGGGCGGGGCGAGCCCCCGGCTCCTGCTCGCGCCAGAATTCGTTGGCTAACTTCAGCTGCGCGTATTCTCGAACTTGCGCAGGAAGCCCTGGTGGCCGCCATTTCGGTTGGGCGAGAAACCATTGGCCTGAAGCGTGTCTTCGACAGTGTCGTAGAAGACGCCAAGCTTCAGGATCTCGCGCGTCTGCTGCGCTGTCGCAATCGGGCGACCGAATTCGCCGGCGATGCGCACCAGCTGCTTGATCTGCTCGACCGAGCTCATCTTGCCCGTGCGGGTCTGGTTCCAGAGCACATCCTCGATGCCGCAACGGACATGCAGACCCATGGCCATGCCGATCATGTTGATGGGCAGCACATTGAGTACCGAACTTTCCACCGTGACCACTGCGCCGTCAGGCACAGCACGCAGCAGGTTTGCCAGGTTGAAGATGTTCGCCTGATCCATGCCGCCGCTGATCGCCACCCAGTTCATCACCAGCGGGCCCTTGTAGACGCCGCGGCGAATCATCCGCTCGATCGTTTCGAAGCTGTTGATGTTGTAAACCTGGAACTCGCTCTGGATGCCGGCGGCCGTCAGGCGCCGGATATGTTCCTCGGCCCAGCTGGGATTCGAGGGTACGATCATGTCCTTGTACGTGTCGTAGAGATGCGGGAAGCCGCGCGACACACCCTTGAAGTCGTCCAGGCCAGCGTGCTCCGTCACGTTCATCTGCGTCGTGTTGACCGTCACCGTCACCTGGTCGGGTTTCGGATCGAGCTCGGCCAGCATATGCCGCGTGTCGTCGCTCAGCCATTTCGCGGCCTGCCCCTCTTCGGGCGCGAAGCTGATGGAGCCGCCCACCTGGATCACCATGTCGGGCACTGCTCTGCGCACTCCGGCGATCAGCTCGTTGAACATGGACAAACGCTTGCTTCCCTTGCCATCGGCTTCGCGCACATGCAAATGCAGCACTCTGGCGCCCGCTTCATAGCAATCCACCGCCTTCTGGATCTGCTCCTCCATGGTGACAGGGATATCTTCCGGGAAGTCCGAGGGAATCCAGCCCGGCGCATACGGAGCGGCGGTGATGATCAGCGGTTGCTGGTTCTCGGGGTACAGGTGGCCGTCAAGGAAGTTCATGGTGATGGGTCTCCAGGATGAATGTTGAATATTGAGAAAGTCGAACCGGATGAGAGGGTTTCCCGGCCGGGAAACTGTCAAATCACAAAAATGGATGATCCGGTGGTCTTGCGAGCCTCGAGGTCACGGTGTGCCTGTACGGCATCCTCCAGCGCATAGCGCTGATTGATCTCGATGTGGATGCGGCCAGCCGCCACGTGGCCGAACAGCTCGCCGACCAGTTCCGCCTTCTCGGCAGGATCGGCGATATAGTCG
>NZ_JBYSYC010000008.1:0-202280 GCF_058782875.1 Cupriavidus sp. FW305-F7
CCGAAAGAAGAACTACCCGAGCATCAGCAAGAAGCTATGGGGCGGTGCGCTGTGGTCGCCGTCTTACTTCGCAGGGAGCTGCGGCGGTGCGCCCATCGAGATCATCCGCCAATACATTGAGCAACAACAGACGCCGCATTAGCCGCCGAAAGGACGCCGACGGCGTCCGCGCTATCCTTCTCCGGCCTAAAGGCCGAGGCTTGCCGCGCACCTGGTCAAATAGGCATCCGGCCCGAATATTCCTGATTTGCCGCCGGCACCACCTGTCTTTCGCCCCCGCCCATGCCACCGACCCGCCCGGCCGCACAAAAGCCTCCAGCCTCCGTCACCAAGAACCGCCGCGGTCTGGAAACCCGCGAACGCGTCATTGCTGTGACGCGCGGGTTGATCAGCGCGCACGGCTACGCCGAGGTGACCCTCGACCAGATCTCCGCCGAGGCCGGCGTGGCCAAGAGCAGCCTGCTGTGGCATTTCGGCAGCAAGGAAATGCTGCTGGCGGAAGCCGCAACCAGCTTGTTCCGGGATATCGGCGAGGGGCTGGGCGCAGAGCCGCACCGGGGCAAGACCGCGGCGCGGCGGCTGGAAAACGCCTTCGACCGGGTGGCCGACTATTTCACGGCCAATCCGGAAGCCAAGGGTGTCGTGCTGGCCCTGCTGTTCTCAGGCAGCGTACCGCCCAGCGTGCGCGAGGAGATCCGCCGCAGTTGGGACGCGCATATGCAGGACCTGGTCGATGCGCTGTCCTCACCCGGGCGCCCGCTGCCCGCGCCGATGGCGCGCCTGATGGTGGCGACCATCCACGGCTGCTACTGCCACTGGTATGCCAGCGACCGCAGCGAACCGATCGCCGGCTTCCTGGCACCGGCGCGCGAGCTGTTCACCGACTGGCTGCGCGCCAGGGACGGCGGCGAGTAATCATCCGCGGCTGGCCAGCACGCAAGCGGCCAGGTCCCACAGCGCGTAGCCCACGCTCTTGAACACCAGCGGGCTGCCAGCCCGCGCACGGATGGCATCGGCCCGCAGGATCGCGGTCTCGAACGGCTGCACGTCGGCCCAGTCGATGCCGGCCTGCAGCAGGTCGCCGGCCTCGTCCTCGATACCGAACAGGGTATCGGCCAGCAGCCGGCCGCTATCCGCGGCCACGTGGCATAGCGCCGGCGGCAGTTCGCACATGTCCGGCCGGAACGCACCGACTGCGGCAATGAAGTGATCGTCGCGCCAGAGGCCGCTGTCCAGGTCCGGCACCACCGGGCTGCGGCTGGACGTGACCGTGACCACCATCGATACACGCGGCAATACCGCCGCGGCCGACTCGGCCACCTGTGCTTCCACGCCCAGCGTGCGCGCGTGCGCAGCCAGCGCCTCGGCCTTGTCGCGCGTGCGCGAATGCAGCCACACCTTGCGCACGCCCAGCCCGGCCACGAAGGCCTCCAGGTGCGTCAATGCCTGCACCCCGGCACCGACGACCAGCAGCTCGCCGTCCGTGCGCGCGGCAAAACATTGCGCCGCCAGCAGCGACACGGCCGCGGTGCGCCGTCCCGTCACCGTGGGGCCGTCGAGCATGGCGATGCGCTGGCCGGTGTGCGCGTCGGCCACCACCACCTCGCCGAGGATATTGGGCAGCCCGCGCTGCGGGTTGCCGGGATGGACGGTGATGTTCTTGGTCATCACCAGGCTGCGGTTGCGCGCGGGCATCACCAGCAGCGTGCCTTCGCCACCTTGCGCATCGCCCACCGGCAGCGCAATGCGCGGCGGCGCCATGGCGGTGCCGTCGCGCAGCTCGGCCAGCATGTCGGCGATGGCCTGCGCCAGTTCGGGATACGGCAGGCGCGCCGCCGTGCTGGCGGCATCGAGGGGGACGAGGGACATGCTCTGGCTCCGGCAAGATGTTGCGAAGCGCCATTATTGCGCATGCCCGGCCATGCGCTTCAGCGCGCCAGCAACGCCATCACCTGTGCGGCATAGCGCGTACCCGCCGCTGCGCCGGCCGGGAATACGGCGTCGGTGCCGGCCAGGTCCTGCGCATCCAGCCGCACCGCCAGCGCACCGAGGTTGTCGTCCAGGTTGGCGATGCGGCGCGTGCCGGGAATCGGCACCACCTGCGGCCCGCGCGCCAGCACCCAGGCCAGCGCCAGCTGCGCCGGCGTGCAGCCCTTGTCCGCGGCCAGCGCGCGCACTTTGTCGACTAGCGCCAGGTTGCGCGCGAAATTCTCGCCCATGAAGCGCGGGTTGGTACGGCGGAAGTCGTCCTCGTCGAAATCCTCCGGGCTGCGGATCGCACCGGTCAGGAAGCCGCGGCCCAGCGGGCTGTATGGCACGAAGCCGATGCCCAGGCGCTCGCAGGCCGCAAGGATGCCGTCCTCGTCCGCGTCGCGGGTCCACAGCGAATACTCGCTCTGCAGCGCCGTAATCGGGTGCACCTGGTGGGCGCGTTCAAGCGTGGCGGCACTGGCTTCGGACAATCCCAGCCAGCGTACCTTGCCGGCCTTCACCAGGTCCGCCATGGCCCCCACGGTCTCTTCGACCGGCACCGCCGGATCCACGCGATGCTGGTAGTACAGGTCGATATGGTCCGTGCCCAGCCGCTTCAGGCTAGCCTCGCAGCTGGCACGCACATAGTCGGGGCGGCCATTGACACCGCGCGTGGCCGGGTTGGCCGGGTCGCGCACCAGGCCGAACTTGGTCGCCAGCACGACCTGGCCACGCCGCCCGGCGATCGCGCGGCCCACCAGTGCCTCGTTGGTGTGCGGGCCGTAGATATCGGCGGTGTCGAGCAGGTTGATGCCGCGTTCCAGCGCGTGATGGATGGTGCGGATCGACTCGGCGTCGTCATGCGCCCCATAGAAGTCGCTCATGCCCATGCAGCCGAGGCCGAGCGGATAGACGCTGGGACCGGTCTTGCCCAGCTGGCGGAATGGAGTGGAAATGGCGTTCGCGGTCATCGAGGGCTCCTGTTGGCCGGTCGGGCACCGGCGGTGCATCGGATGGAGCAAGTATGGGCACTCGACCCGCGCGGAAACAGCGTGCTACGCTGCATGTATCATGAAGCCAGACTTCACAATCGATATCGATTCCCTGCCCGCGCTGGCCGCGTTCACGCGCGTGGCGCGGCTCGGCAGCTTTACCGCCGCCGCGGCTGCGCTGGCGGTCAGCCCCTCGGCGGTCTCGCAGACCATTCGCCAGCTGGAAGCGCGCGTGGGCGTGCGGCTGCTGCAGCGGACCACCCGCAGCGTCGGCCTGACCGAAGCCGGGGCCGCGTTGCTGGCGCGCGTGGAGCCGGCGCTGGCAGAAATCGGCGCCGCCACCGACGATATCCGCCAGCAGCGCGACATGCCAGCCGGCACGCTGCGGCTGACCACCCCGACCACCGCCGGCGCGCTGGTGCTGCGGCCGCTGCTGGCCGACTTCATGCGCGCCTGCCCCGCCATCACCGTCGACGTGATCACCGACGACCGTTTCGCCGACCTGGTGGCCGAAGGCTTTGACGCGGGGCTGCGCCTGGGCGAAGCCTTGCAGCGTGACATGGTCGCGATCCCCGTCACCGGCCCGCTGCGCATGGTGGTGGCCGCCTCGCCCGATTACTTTGCCCGCCATGGCACGCCGCGCCATCCGCGCGACCTGCACGCGCATGCCGGCCTGCAGTACCGCTTTGGCCCGCACGGCAGCGTCTATCGCTGGGAGTTCGTCGAGGACGGCCGCACCGTTACCGTGGCCACGCGCCCAGCGCTAATCGCCAACGACAAGACCCTGCTGCATCAGGCGGCGCTCGACGGCATGGGGCTGATCTACGAATTCCCGGTCCATATCCAGCCGGCGCTGGACAGCGGCCGGCTGGTCACTGTGCTCGACGCCTGGCTGCCGCCGTTCGACGGCTTCTACCTGTACTACCCGGGCCGCGTGTTGATGCCGCCCAAGCTGCGCATATTCGTCGATTTCCTGAAAGCGCGCGCCGGCCTCAGCGCCTAGCCGCAGGCACAGGCGCGCGCACTGATGCGCCGCGCACTTCGATGCCGATGCGGTCCACCACCTTGCCTGACGCATCGAGCAGCTCCACCTGGTGCCGCCCCGGCCACGGCAGCCATGCCACCTCGCCGCCGCGCCCCAGCGGCTTGCCGTCCATGCGCCAGCTGACCGTGCGCGCGGTCTGGCCGGCCACGCCCTCGGCATGGAACCAGACACGCTGCGCCGCGGGCGGCATGTCGGGGTCCAGCGCAAACACGGTGCCGTCGGCAGGATTGGCGATCACGGGTGCGGTCGGGCGCGCGGCGGGTGCGCTCACGCTGACGCGCCGGATCGCGGTGCCGGCCAGAAAGACTTCATCGCGCGCTGGCTCCAGCCCGTCGTCGAAGCTCAGCGCTACGCGCTGCACGCCGGCGGGCATAGCGGGCGCCTGGCTGGCGCGCGCGCGGTGCAGCGCTTCCATGACGTCGTGCCAGACCGGCGCTGCGCCCGATACGCCCGAGACCTCGTGCATGCTGGCGCCGCTGGCATTGCCGACCCACACGCCCACGGTGTAATGCTGCGACCAGCCGATGCACCAGTTGTCGCGCATGTCCTTGCTGGTGCCGGTCTTCACCGCGGTCCAGAAGCGCGTGGTGAGCGGGCTGTCCAGGCCGAAGGTGCGCGCGCGCGCATGGCGGTCCGACAGGATGTCGGCGATCACGTAGCTCGCGCCTGGCTGCATCACCGCTGTCATCGATGCGGCCGCGGCCCCTTCCCGCAGCCGTGGCGGCGCGTAGCGCCCGCCATTGGCCAGGGCCCGGTACGCATTGGTCAGTGCCAGCAGCGACACATCGGCGCTGCCCAGCGCCAGGCTGAACCCGTAGTAGTCGCCGGCCTCGGTCAGCGGCAGCCCAAGCGCCACCAGCCGCTTGTGGAAGCGGTGCGGGGTCACCATCACCAGCGTACGCACCGCGGGCACGTTCAGCGACGCGGCCAGCGCCGCGCGCAGGCTGACCCAGCCGGCATAGCGGTGATCGTAGTTCTGCGGCACGTAGAGCCCGCCGCCGACCGGCAGGTTCACCGGCCGGTCGTCCAGCAGCGAGGCCGCCGTCAGCCGCTTCTCTTCCAGCGCCTGCTCATACAGCAAGGGCTTGAGCGTCGAGCCCGCCTGCCGCAGCGCCGCCGCGTGGTCCACCTGCGCGGCGCCTGACAGCGTGCCCGACGAGCCCACATAGGCCAGCACGTCGCCGCTGGCATTGTCGATCACCACCACCGCGCCGTCCTCGACATTGCGCCCGGCCAGTTCGCGCAGGTGCCGGTCCAGGCTGGTGGCAGCCGCGCGCTGCAGGCGGGCATCGAGCGTGGACGTAATACGCGCAGGCATGGGTACGCCCGCAGCCAGCTGCGAGCGCGCCTCGCTGACCAGGCGCCGTGCCAGGTGCGGTGCCAGTTGCGGCGACGCCGCCGACGGCGCGGCCGCCGCGGCGCGCTGCGCCACCGGCCCGGTACGCAGCAGCGCCAGTTGCGCAAAGCCTTCCAGGCCATCGCACTCGCGCGGCAGGCCCATCTCGCGCAGGATGCCGCAGGCGCGGCTTGCCACCTGAGCGGCTTTGGCATTGGGCGCACGCACCAGCGCCACCGCCAGTGCCGATTCGCGCGCGTTGAGCCCTTCCGGGTACTTGCCGAACAGCACCTGCGACATCGCCGACAGGCCCACCAGCTCGCCGCGGAACGGCACCAGGTTCAGGTAGGCCTCCAGGATCTGGTCCTTGCTCCAGCTACGCTCCAGCGCCGCCGCGCCCGCGGCCTGCCCCAGCTTCTGCGTGAAGCTGCGGCCCTGCCCCGGCACGCCCGGCCGGCGCAGGTCCTCATCGAGCAGGCCCGCCAGCTGCATGGTCAGCGTCGAGGCGCCGCGCGTGCGCGTGTTCCACAGGTTGGCCCAGGCCGCGGCCGCCACGCCGTGCCAGTCGACCCCGCTGTGGGCATAGAAGCGCCGGTCCTCCGACAGCACGATGGCGGTGCGCAGCGCGGGCGAGGTATCGGCCAGCGCGACCCAGTCGCCGCGGCGCGCGCGGAAGTCGTCGCGCACGCGCCCCACGGTGTCGCCGTGGCGGTCCAGCACCACCACGTCGGCACTGCGCCAGTCGGTACGAACCTGCTCGAAAGACGGCAGGGCCATGGCCGGTGCGGACCAGATCAACGCCGTCACCAGCACCATGCGAATACTGCGCTGCTTCATGTCTGCCTGCGTCCCGCCACGATGCCCGCCACCAGCAGCACCTGCGCCGCGGCGTAGGTCCACCAGATGCCAAGCTGGAAGGATTCGAACGGCACCAGGAAGCGCGCGATGCCGATCATCATGTCCGAGGCGGCAAAGCACAGCGCCCCCAGCGCCGCCAGCGGCGTGGGCAGGCGCGCCACCAGCGCGCTGCAGGCCATCGCCGCAAGCACGCCCACGTATATCGCCACCGGCACCGTCAGCGGGCCCATATTGGGCCAGAAGCGGCCCAGCATGGTGCCTGCCACGCCCAGCATGGCGCCGCACGCAATCAGCCGGTGCGGGCGCGTGTCGCCCGCCAGCGGCACCAGCACGCGCAGGTAGGCCAGGTGCGCCAGCAGGAAGGCGCCAAGCCCGCCCATGAACGAAAACGTCAGCGTCGGCAGCGCCAGCAGGAGGTCGCCCAGGGCTGAGAACAGCAGCGCCGTGACCAGCCAGCGGCGCTCCACAAGCGGCCGGTGGAACCACGCGGCGCGTGCCAGCAGCACCGCCATCGCGGTCTTCCATGCGGGCTGCATGGCGATATGCCCGGTCAGCGGCGCGCCGTCAGGCAGCTCGATCGCCACCTGCACCAGCAGCGCGCCGTAGATGATGCCGGCCAGCGTGCCCGCGATCCACCACTCGCGCACGCGTGCCGGCATCATCATCGACAGCCAGCTCATGGGCGCGCCCCCACTGCCAGCCGCGCATTGGGCGCCACGCCGAACACGTCGGGCGCGTACATCGCTTCCACGCGCGTGGGCGGCAGCGCGAAGTCGCCGGCGTTGTTCAGCCGCACCGTGTATTCGACCGATACCGTGCCTTTGGGCAGGTAGCCGAAGTACTCGCGGTAGGCTTGCGGCGTGCGCTCGGTGTAGGCCGGCCAGGCCGCGCCCTTGCGCTGCTCGCCGCGCGTGGCGATCTGGGAGTCACGGCCCAGGCCGCTGCCGAGGATGGTGGCGCCGGCAGGCACCGGATCGCTGACCACCACCCAGGTCATGTCGGCCTGCGCATCGATCTCCAGCTTGACTCGGTAGACATCGCCGCGCGACCACTTGCCCTTCACCGCCTGCTCCTGCGGCGTCACGGTGCGCTTGATGCGGTAGCCCGCGGCCAGCGGCGCGGTCACCGGCACCGCCGCCAGCGCCCGCACCGTGGCCCACGGATGGCCGGCGCCGGCGTGCTCCACCTGCAGCGTGCCGCCGTCGGCTCCGGTCGGCCACGGCAGGTCGATGCTGCCCTGGGCCACGCCGTCGGTGCGCTGCGCGCGCGCCCAGTCGAAACTGCGTGAGGCGTCGGCCGCATTGCTCAGGCTCGCCCGTGTGGTGCCCGCCACCGGCGTCTTCTCGAACGCCTGCGAGAAGCGCGTCACTGCCAGCATGCCCCAGGCATTGGCAGTGGTGGTGCCCCAGGCACCATGCACCTGCCGGCCCAGCAGCCCGGTGGCCAGTTGCGGCGCATCTTCCTTCCAGCCCGGCAGTTCCGACGCCAGCGCCAGCAGGCGCGCGGCATTGGTGTCGCCGCCGGCCATCATCCACCACCAGTTGTCGTTGCGCTCGGTGGAGAACGCCAGGCGCGTGCCCTGCACCGTCAGGCGCGAGCGCAGCAGCTGCTGCGCCTCGGCCAGGCGTTGCTCGCGCTGCGGGATGTCCTGCATGCGCGTGAGCAGCAAGGTCCAGTCCAGCAGCGCAGAGGTCGGCCACTGCGCCGGCAGGATCTGGATCGAGCCCAGCATGTGCGCCTGCGCATGGCCGGTGCGCGACAGGGCCTCGAGCGCGGCCAGCTTGCGCGCTTCCAGGTACTGCGTGCCGGCCACCGGCGCCCAGCTGTCGCGGCGGATGCGGCCTTCGACGAAGTCAGTCAGCCCGCGCTCCATCTGCGTGCGCTGCGCGTCGGGGATGCGCAGCGCCAGCCCGGCGCGCGCGGCCTCGTCGGTGACCGCCAGCAGGTAGGCGGTCAGCACTTCGCTGCCGAAGTCGCCGTCGGCGTTCAGCGGGAAGTACGAGGCCAGCCCGTTGGCATCGAGATAGGACGGCAGCTGCGTCATCAGCGCGTCCCACGCGGCGGTGTCGTTCAGGCCGATCGCTTTCGATGCGCGCTGCTCCAGGCAGGTGAACGGGTAGTTGCGGAACCACTCGCGCACGCCCGGCATGCCGCCCGCCAGCGACGACTGGAAGTTGACCTGCAGCCCGCCGCGCACCTTGCCCGCCGGATCCGCCAGGGCACCCGGCGGCGCCTTAATTGGCACCGACAGCGACGGCGACACCTGCGCCAGCGTGGCCTGCTGCACCGTCACCGGCACGGCCGGCACGATCTGCTGCGACACCTTGATGCGGTCGGCCGCGCCACCCGTGCCCTGCTCGCTCGCCTGCACTTCCCACGTCACCGTGCCGCTGCGCGAGTACGCCAGCAGCGCGGGCGCGGTCACGTCCCAGCCGATCTCGCGCGCTTCGCCGGCAGGGATCTGCACGGTCTGCACCGGCAGGCTGGTCTCGTTGCCGAGCAGCGTGCCGCGCGCGCTGGCCTGCACCGTCATCGCGCGCCTGGTGGTATTGCGCAGCGTGAACATGGCGCGGTAGCGGTCGTCCTCGCGCACCAGCAGCGGCAGGCCGGAAATCACCTGCAGGTCCTGCGTGGCGGCGATGGTGGCGCTGCCCGTGCCGAAGCGGCCGAGGCCGAGGTCCGCCACCGCGACGATGCGGAAGCTGGTCAGCGAATCGTTGAGCGGCACCTCGATGCTGGCGCGGCCCTCCGCGTCGAGCTGCACGCGCGGGTTCCATACCAGCAGCGTGTCGAACAGCTCGCGCGTGGGGCTCTTGCCGCCGCCGCCGCCCGCCGGCACCGCCTTGCGCCCGTAGTGGCGGCGCCCGATGATTTCCATCTGCGCGGTCGACGTCTCCACGCCGTAGCCGCGCCGCTGCAGCATCGCATCGAGCAGGTCCCAGCTGGTGTTGGGCATCAGTTCCAGCAGCGCCTGGTCCACCGCGGCCAGCGCCACTTCGCCGTTGGCGGCAGGCTTGCCGTCTGGCAGCTTCACCTGGATCGCCACGCGCGCCTTGCCGCGCACCGGATAGCTGGCCTTGTCCGGTGTCACGGTAACGTCGAGCCGGTGGCCCGCATTGCCGACGCGGATCTCCGCCAGCCCCAGCCGGAAGGCCGGCTTGGACAGGTCCACCAGCGCCGTCGGCGCGGCGTATTCGCGGCCCTCGCTGCGGAACGCGCGCCACCACTCTCCCGGCTGGCGCCAGCCCCAGGTGAAGAACGAATACCAGGGCACCTCATGCAGGCGCCCGCGCAACGCCAGCACCGACACGTAGACGTTGGGCCCCCACTCCGGCTTCACCTGCACGCGCACGGTGGGATCGCTGCCGTGGAGCTCGACCACCTGCGTCTGGTAGATGCCCTCGCGCTCCACCGCCACCAGCGCGGTGGCGTGGCGGAACGGCATACGCACCTGGAACACCGCGGTGTCGCCCGGCGCGTAGGACTTCTTCTCCGGCAGCAGGTCGATGCGGTCATGGTTCTCGCCGCCGAACCAGAGCTCGCCCTGGCGCGTGACCCAGACCGTCGAGGCCGCTTGCGCGGTGCGTCCGTCCTTGTCGCGCGCGCTCGCCACCAGTTCGATCTGGCCGGCCTGCTCCAGCGCCACGTCGCAGCGCGCACGGCCCTGCGCATCGGTACGGGTCTCGCACACGGTGCCGAGGTCGCGCGTCTCGGAGCGGTTGTCATAGCGGTAGAAGCCGCCCACCACGCGCTTGCGCGCCGAGGTGGTGATGCGTGCCCGCGCGTTGATCTTGACCGGCGCATCCGCCACCGGCTTGCCGTTGACGTCCAGTACCACGCCGTGCACGGCCAGCTTCTGCTTGACCGAGACCCAGCCATCGGTGCGGATGCCGGCCACCACCGCCGCCGGCCACACCGGCACGGTCTGGCGCAGGGTCTGGATCTCGCCGTTGGGGTCGGCAAAGCCGGCTTCGAGCAGCAAGTCGCGCGGGGCTTCGGTCTTGGGCAGCTTGCGCAGCGTGACGGTGCCGTTGCCGTTCTTGTCGAGCGTCACCGGCAGCTTGTCGGCGACCAGCTTCTGGCCGTCGGCACTGGCTTCGCTCTGCTCGCCCTCATCCATCTCCTCGTCGCCGCTGGCGCTTTCGCGCTGGGCGCGCGGCGGGTTGAACGAGAACTCGTCATAGCCGGGGAAGCTGACGTATTTGTCGCGCAGCAGCGCGGACACGCGCACGGGCAGCCCGGCCGCGCCGCCGCCGGAGAGGTAGTGGATCTCCACGCCGACCGGCAGTTCGGCAGGCGCGACCACGGGCCCCGCCTTGCCAGCCACCTGCAGCGTGCCGGCCAGCACCGGCAAGCGGAATGCCTCGACCCGGAAACTGCCGCTGGTGTAGCTGCGCGCGCCGCCATTGTCCTGCGCG
This sequence comes from Cupriavidus sp. FW305-F7, assembly GCF_058782875.1. NCBI lineage: Bacteria > Pseudomonadati > Pseudomonadota > Betaproteobacteria > Burkholderiales > Burkholderiaceae > Cupriavidus > Cupriavidus sp. FW305-F7. The sequence goes on from NZ_JBYSYC010000008.1 coordinate 10,621, forward strand.
CCTTCGCCCTTCTGCGTTTGCAGCTCCACGCTGTAGACCCCCAGTTTGGCCGCCGGCGGCACCTGGAAGGTGCTCTCCGCGCTGCGCCCGCCGGTCGCCGTATGGCGCCATTGCAGCGGCAGCTCGTAGGTCTGGCCGCTGCCTTCATGGCGGATCACCACGCGCGTGGGCAGCGGACGGCTGGCCGGCGGCAGGGCAAAGCCCTGCGCGGTCTCGGCACGGATCAGGTGCTTCATCGACACGGTCTCGCCGGCGCGCAGCAGCGTGCGGTCGAAGATGGTGTGGGCGCGCACTGTGGGTGCGGTGCTGGTGTCGGTCGGCACATTGAAGCGCCAGCTCTCGATGCCGCGGTTCCAGTCCGACATCACGAAGGCCATGTCGGCCTTGCCGCGTGCCTGCGGGTGGCCGACGCCGATGCGGGCAGAGACGAAATAGCCCGACAGCCCGTTCTGGTCGCAGGCGCCTTCGGGCGCGGCCGCCAGCCTGGCAAAGCGCACCACGCCGCTGGCGTCGGTACGGCCTTCACCCAGCAGGCGGCCGCTGCAGTCGCGCACCGCCACGGCGGCATCGGCAACCGGCTTGCCATCGTCCAGCGCGGTGACCCAGGCCAGCCCGGTGCGGCTGCCATCGTCTTCATTGCCGGCACTGCGGCCCAGCTTGAAATGCACGCCCAGGTTGGTAACCAGCGCCGCGGTGCGCACGTACATCGGCGCGCGCTTGCCCAGCAGCGACTCACCCAGCATCGGCGAGGCGATCTCCACCACATGGAAGCCCGGTTCCGGCAGCGGGATGCCCACCACCTCGAACGGCCGCGGCGCATCGCCCGAAGGCTTGGGCACGGCCAGCTTCTGCACGCCGGGGGCGCGCTCGAGCAGAGACACCGAACGCGTCTCGATCGACACCGCATTGCGCGGGTTGTTGACGCGATACGGCGAGCGGCCCGCCAGCACGGCGTCGAGCTCGGGCCGGGTATAGCTGGCCTCATGCATGCGGCGCACCAGGCCAAACCATTGCATCACGGCCGTGTCGTCGTCCACGCGCAGCTTCATCACGGTGCCGGCCCCGGCCTGCACGCCGCGCACGGCGAGGTCAGCCTCGACGTTGCGCAGCGTCACCGGCAGCAGCGGCGGGTAGTCGGCCGGCGCCTTGCCGCGCGGCAGCTCGCCGAAGCGTTCCACCACGCCAAACGGCGCCGCGGCAAACTTGGCCAGCGGCGGCATCGATGCGGTGGCCACCTTGAGCGGGAACAGGTCGGCATTGGCCAGCGAGCGGCCGCTGTCGTCCTTCAGGTTGCGCGGCACTTCGATGGTGAACTGGGCCTTCTCCGCAAACGGCGCGGCAAAGGTCAGCGCGCTGACGCTGGCGTCCGGCGCCAGGTTGGGATCAAACTGCGGCGCGCGCGGGCCGGACGGCGTCTTCAGCACCACGCTCTCGGCCAGCTTGCGCGGCACCGGCGAGGAGAAGCTGACCGACATCGGCCGCAGCGGCGTGCACGGCGACTGCGCGTGTTCACGCTCACAGCTGAAGCTGGCGGTGAAGGGGTCGCGCACGGTGTAGTCAAAGCGGCGCTCATCGCGCGTGGCCACGCCGGAGGGGGTGGCAATGCCCGCTCCCAGCACCAGCTGCACCCGCGCCGCGGCCGGCAGCCGCTGCTGGCAGGCAAGCAGGTGCACGGCATCTGGCGCCTGCTTGGCGATGCGTTCCCAGTGGATGGCGTCGAGCACGGCATCGCGCTCCTTGTCAGCGAGCAGGCGCACCGGGATGCGCTCGCCCAGCCCCTGCGCCTGGCACCAGGCGTGTTCGCGCACTGAGGCCGCGGTGGCGGCGCCGTTGAAGCGCAGCGCAAAGACCTGGTCTTCCTCGATCTCGCCGCCCGCAGGCCGGCTGGAGACGACCGTCGGGCCGCCGGTCTCGAACCGGTACTCCGGGCGGCCGGCATAGGCGGTGCCGGCCACGCTGCGCAGGCCGGTACGCATGCGCACGGTGCAGCGCACGCCCGGCGGCAGGTCGCTGGCAAAGTCGTAGACCCAGTTCTTCGCATCGATCCAGCGGGCCTGCCCGCCGGTGCCGGCACCAGTGCAGGAAACCGCCGCGGGCGCGGTGGCCTGGACGTCGCCCATCGGCACCATGGCCTCGTCGAAGCGGATCGCCACCTGCCTGACCTGCCCGACCGTGCCTTCGGGGGAGAAGCGGGTCACCTGCGCGGCCTGCGCGCCGCCGGCGGCCAGGATTCCAAGCGTGGCCACCAGGGCCAGGACTGCGCGCCACTCATGCGATTGCATTGGCAACCTGCCAAGACCCCGATCGGCTCGGGCGACGATTCCCTTCATCCTGCCATCCTCCGTTCCCGCCACGTTTGCGGCACCCGGCGAGGGTGACACGCACGCCACAGGAGCGCAAGACCGGCACGCAAACCTGCAACGCGCCGCAGGAAAAGTTTTAGCGCAGGTGCGACAGCGGCAAGGGCCCGTCGCATTTGATGGCGGTCAGCACGATATTCGAACGCACGCTTTCCACACCCGGCACGCGCATCAGCCGCTTCATGGTGAATTCGGCCAGCGTGGGCAGGTCTGGCACAACCACGCGGATCAGGTAGTCAGCCTCGCCGGCCACCGAATAGCACTCCTGCACCTCTTCCAGCAACAGGATCTCTTCGCGGAAGCGTTCGATGATGGTGTCGGCATGGTGGGCCAGCTTGACACTGATAAAGACCATCACCCCCAGGCCCAGCGCCTGCGAGGACAGGTTGACGCGGTAGCCGGTGATGACGCCGTCGGCTTCCAGCCGCGCCAGCCGGCGCCCGACCTGGCTGGGCGACAGGTGCACGCGTTCGGCCAGTTGCTGGTGAGTGGTGCGGCCGTCGGCCTGCAGGACGGCCAGCAGCGCGAGGTCGAAGGGGTCCAGGGAGACGCCGGAGGCAGCCATACACAAATTCCGCACTCTTTATTTGAACGATGCACATTATATGCGCCACCACACCAAAACAAGCGGATTTTGCGGCCTTTCTGCGCGCTCGGCTGTCTAAACTACGCAGTAAATCCGCATTCATGCTGCCGCCGATGCAGCAAGCACGCATTACAAGGAGACGCGCACCATGTCCATCGCCACGGCCACCGAAGCCCCCGGCGCCTTCCAGGGCACCCTGACCGACAAGCTCAAGGAACAGTTCGACGCCGGCCTGCTGTCCGGCCAGGAACTGCGCCCGGACTTCACCATCGCCCAGCCGGTGCACCGCTACACCAGCACCGACCACGCCATCTGGCGCAAGCTATACGAGCGCCAGGCCGCGATGCTGCAGGGCCGTGTCAGCGATGAATTCCTGCAGGGCCTGGCCACGCTGGGCATGGACAAGGACCGCGTCCCCGATTTCGACCAGCTCAACGAAACCCTGATGCGCGCCACCGGCTGGCAAGTCGTGGCCGTGCCCGGCCTGGTGCCGGACCAGGTGTTCTTCGAGCACCTGGCCAACCGCCGCTTCCCGGCCAGCTGGTGGATGCGCAAGCCCGAGCAGCTGGACTACCTGCAGGAGCCGGACTGCTTCCACGACGTGTTCGGCCATGTGCCGCTCTTGATCAACCCGGTCTTTGCCGACTATATGGAGGCCTACGGCAAGGGTGGCCTGAAGGCGGCCGGGCTGGGCGCGCTGGACATGCTGTCGCGGCTGTACTGGTACACGGTGGAATTCGGCCTGATCCGCACCCCGCAGGGCCTGCGCATCTACGGCGCGGGCATCCTGTCGAGCCAGGGCGAGTCGATCTACAGCCTGGATTCGGCCAGCCCCAACCGGATCGGCTTCGATGTGCGCCGCATCATGCGCACGCGCTACCGCATCGACACCTTCCAGAAGACCTACTTCGTGATCGACAGTTTCGAACAGCTGTTCGACGCCACCCGCCCGGACTTTGCGCCACTGTACGAAGAACTGCGCGCGCAGCCGACGCTTGGCGCGGGCGACGTAGCCCCGGGCGACCAGGTGCTCAATGTCGGCACCCGCGAAGGCTGGGCCGATACCGAAGACATCTGATCCGGCCCTCGCCGGCAAACCCGGCGCGCCCTGCCCCGCTTCCCGCTTTGTGAAACAATGCCGGCATGCCCGCCGCCACGGCGCGGGCGGGCCGGCTTTCCGCATTGATTTGCGGCCTTCGTTTTCGTTACGACCAGATCGAGCCCCCTATGACTCCGCTTTCCCCGCAAGCCCGTGCCACGCTGCTGGCAGACCTGCCCGGCTGGACCACCGTCCAGGACCGCGACGCGATCTTCAAGCGCTTCACCTTCCATGACTTCAATGCCGCCTTCGGCTTCATGACCCGCGTGGCGATCCAGGCCGAGAAGGCCGACCACCACCCGGAATGGTTCAACGTCTACAACCGGGTCGACATCACGCTGTCCACGCACGATGCCAACGGCCTGACCCAGCGCGACATCGACCTGGCCCACTTCATCGAGCGCGCCGCCGACGCGGTGACCGACTAAGCGCGGGCGCGGCGGCAGCCGGATCGGGCAGCTGTAGGCAATCCGTAAGGAACCGGGCGCCTGCGCCTAGTACAATCTGCGGCAGGCCCGCACCTTCCGTGTGCGCCAAGAGGCCTTCCCTCCAGCCATGCCCAACTTCCTGCCCGAGCTGCCGCCATGCGTATCCTGCTGATCGAGGACGACCGCCAGATTGCCAGCGGCGTCGAAGCCGGCCTGTCCCGTGCCGGCCACCAGGTGCGCGTCGTCCACGACGGCGTCTATGCCACCGAACATCTGCAGCGCGAGCAGCACGACCTGGTCATCCTGGACCTGGGCCTGCCCGGCATCGACGGCATGACCCTGCTGGCGCGCTACCGCGCCCGCAACCGCACCACCCCGGTCATCATCCTGACTGCGCGCGACGAGCTGGAAGACAAGCTCTCGGGGCTGAACGCCGGCGCCGACGACTACCTGATCAAACCCTTCGCCCTGCCCGAGCTGGAAGCCCGCGTGCGCGTGCTGCTGCGCCGCAGCCAGCAGGGCGAGGCCGCACCCGAGCGCGACGTGCGCCTGGGGCGCCTGCGGCTGTCGGGCAACGACCGCCGCATGTTTATCGACGCCCGCCCGCTGGAGCTGTCGCCGCGCGAGTTCGCGGTGCTGGAACTGCTGCTGCAGCGCCAGGGCCGCGTGGTCAGCAAGGCGCAGCTGCAGGACCACCTGGCTACCTTTGCCCACCCCGCCGGCGAAGGCGGCGATACTGTGGGCGACACCGCGATCGAGGTCTATGTGCACCGCGTGCGCAAGAAGCTCGAGGACAGCGATGTCGAGATCGTCACCGTGCGCGGCTTCGGCTACCTGCTGCAGATCCGCGCCGGACAATGAAATCGCTCCGGCCGCCGCGGTTATCCGACACGCGGCCCTGTCCTTCGGCCTAGCCGGCAATGTGGCCTCGCTCCCGCACCTCCTCCCGGATTTCCTGGCGCACGGCCTCCCGCATCGCAACGCGGAACGTGCCCCCATCTTCCGCCACGGCTGACGCCGCGGGCGCCACCCCTGCGCCCGCGGCGACGCGCCAGGCCTCCCGCCCCGGCTCCAACATCAGCCTGCGCGCGCACCTGCTGCGCGCACTGGCCACGCCGCTGTTTGCGCTGGTGCTGACCAGCGGCTCGCTGTCGTACTGGCTGGCGGCGCACTACACCACGCAGGTATTCGACCGCGCGCTGTATGGCGTGGCCAACAACATCGCCCAGCAGATCCGCATTGCCGGCCCGCGCCTGGAGCAGGACATCCCGATGATCGCGCAGACGCTGGTCGAGGCCGAGGGCACCGACCGCATCTACTGGCGCATCCACGGCCCCGACGGGCTGATCGGCGGCATGGACACCTGGCTGGGCTACGGCACCGGCCAGACCACGCTGCACGACGCGCGCCTGTTCTATGCCTGGTTCAGCGGCCGCCAGGTGCGCGCGGTGCGGCTGCCGGTGATGCTGCCCAGCGCCGCGGTGGACGAACTTGGCACCAGCGAGGCCGGCAAAGCCGCGCGCGGGCCCATCGTGGTGGAGGTGGCGGAGCTGCTGGACCGGCGCGAGACCGCCGCCAACGAGATCCTGCTGTCGGTGTCGGTGCCGCTGATCCTGCTGCTGCTGGTCGGCAGCCTGATCCTGTCGCACGTGCTCAAGGAAGAGCTGGTGCCGCTGCAGATCCTGGCCGACAAGCTCAACCGGCAGACTGCCCGCTCGCTCGCCGCGCTGGACGAGACCCAGGTGCCGGCCGAGGTGGCGCCGCTGATCCGCGGCCTCAATGCGCTGCTGGCGCGGCTGCGCGACGCGCTCGACGCGCAGCGCAAGTTCATTGCCGATGCGGCGCACCAGCTGCGCACGCCGCTGACCGCGGTCAAGCTGCATGCCGACCGGGCCCAGGAAGCCGATTCGCTGGAAGTCGCCCGGCATGCGCTGCGCGAGGTGCAGACCGCCGCCGACCGCGCGGTGCGGCTGTCCAACCAGTTGCTGTCGCTGGCGCGCGCCGAGCCCGGGCTGTCGCTGGAGCGTCTCGGTCCGGTGGAACACTTCGACCTGGCCGAACTGGCCTTCGAGATCGGCGCCGAATGGGTGCCGCAGGCGCTGGCGCAACGCATCGACCTGGGCTTCGAGATCCTGCCCGGCCCCACCTTCACCGGCAGCGCGCCCGCGGTGGTGCGCGGCAACCGGCTGCTGATGCGCGAGGCCCTGTCCAACCTGATCGACAACGCGGTGAAGTACGTGCCCGCGGGCGGGCGCATCACGGTGCGCGCCGGCGGCGAGGCCATGGGTCACCGCGGCATGGCGGTGGTGATGGTGGAAGACAATGGCCCCGGCATCCCGCCGCAGCGGCGCGAGGAAGTCTTCAAGCGCTTCTTCCGTGGCGACCGCGCCCCCGAGCCGGGCGGCGGGCGGGCGGCCCACAGCGGCGGCGCCGGGCTGGGGCTGGCCATCGTCCATGAGATCGTGACGCTGCACCAGGGCACCATCCGCATCGAGGACGTGCCGCCGGTGCCGGGTGCGGCTGGCGATGCACCGGCGGCGGGCGGCGCGCCGGAACGGCGGCCGACCATGCGCTTCGTGATCCGGATCCCCTGCGAACCGCCAGGATCGGTGGCCTGAACCCGCTGCTGCGCTGGCGGCGGCGCGGGTCGAGACGCGCGCTTTACTTGTCCTTCTTCTTCTTTTCCTTCGGCGCCAGCATGGTGCCGCGGCATTGCGGGCTGCCGCAGCGGCACTCGAACTCTTTCTTCAGCTTGGCCGTATAGCGCGCGTCAATGACCAGGCCGTAGTCATAGAACAGTTCCTCGCCCTGGGCGATATCGCGCAGCGCGTGGATAAACACGCGGCCCTTCTTCTCGCGCGCCTCGCAGTTGGGTTCGCAGGCATGGTTGATCCAGCGCGCGCGGTTGCCGCCGTACTTGGCGTCGATCACGCTGCCGTCGTCCAGGCTGAAGTAGAAAGTGTGGTTGGGATCGCTGGGATCGTGCGGATGACGCTCCAGCGCCTTCTTCCACGAAATGTGCTCGCCCTTGTACTCGATCACGCGTTCGCCTTCGGCAATCGGGCCGATCGCATAGACGCCCTTGCCGTGCACGCCTGACTGGCGCACCTCGATCCGGTCGCTCGCCGTCTTCTTCCTGCCCTCGCCTGCTGCCTTGCGCTTTGCCTTGTCCGCCATTTGCCTTTCCGTGCTCGTCGCCTGTTGTGCCTGAGTGGCCCGCTGTGCCGGCCGTTCCGGCGCGATCGAGGATGATACCGGTGCAACCGTGACACGTATACGTAACGTCCTTTTTCCGGCGCCCTCACCGTATACGCCTTTGGGTGCAGCCGACAGGTATACGGCACCCCGTTTACACCCCAGCCGCGACGCGCGTTTACCTGCGCGTATGTGGATAACCCCGCCCGGAACTGTGGACAAGCACGCGGATTGGATGTGGGCTGCCTGGGGCTGGCATGGGGATGCCTCAGGCATAAGTCGGAGGGGGTTCGGCACCGGCCTCGCCCATCGGGCTGAGTCATCCACCTCGGCCAACATTGGATACGACCACTTCTCGTTTACGTAAACCTTTGAAGCGAAAGACGTTTACACGGTTTTCCACAGCGGGGGCGGGTGTTTACCTACTACTACTATTTGTATACATGAAAGAAAAAGGTAAACCGAAAGAACGAGCCAGGCACGTCAGCGAAAGAAGGAAGGCCCCGAAAGGCTTCATCCGAATGGCCGGGGCCGTAAACGACGCAATAGCGAGAGACTTGGTGGTTTTGGGTTTGATCTGGGGTGTATACCTCGGGCGTATACGCCCAATCACACCAGCTTGCGCGTATACGCTGGCGACAGGATCTGGGGCCGGGCCGTAACCGACCCCCAAGGCGCCATGCATGCGCCGAATAGCCGCGCGGTTCGCCGCCAGGCCCATGCCCGACAACATGCAACATAGTGCAGTTCGTGCATCCGAGGCTCCCAGAGCGCCTGCAAGCGCTTCTGGCCGACGCTGGCTCTCCAGCCCTGTCCAATACGCCTGAGCGTGCGCAGAGGGCCTCTGAGGGGCTCTGGCGACGGATGGTCAAGGGCACATGCCCTCTCGCGTTGCACGAACCCCGGTGCCCTGCCCTGTCACCTTAGGGCGCTTTCGTCACCTTCAGCCACTTGCCATGGCTGCACCCGGCTGAGTCGATTTGCCGCGAAGCCCAGCCTGGCGCGGCCTCGCGGAAACTGCCAGGTAACAATCTGTTCCCGGTGCGCCTTGCCCGACACGGTATCATGTGGCCCGCGGCGTCTTTGCCGAAGCGGTGCCAGCCAGGCCGCCCGGCATGCGGACGCCTGTGTTTTATCAACTCGATACGGAGTGAAGCATGACGAAAACCGAACTGATCGACGCTATCGCAGCCGGGGTGGACGGTCTGACCAAGGCCAAGGCAGAACAGGCACTGAACGTGACCCTGTCGGCCATCATGGACGCAGTGGCCAAGGGCGACACGCTGAGCCTCATTGGCTTTGGCACGTTCAGCAAGGGCGAGCGTGGCGAGCGCATGGCGCGCAACCCGCGTACCGGCGAAGAAATCAAGGTCGAAGCAGCCAAGACCGTGAAGTTCAAGGCTGGCCAGAAGTTCAAGGACGCTGTCAACCAGTGAGCCTGACGGGCTGCACTGCAGGGCCCGAATTGTCAGACCCCGCCATGCCGCCGCCCGGTGCCCGAGGGCGCAGGCGAGCGCCAGGCGGGGGACGTTATCCACAGCGGTAAGCTGATCTTCTGCAGTATCCGCCGCATCGCTGAATCCGCCTTCGGGGCGATCGCGCGCGAAGTCTTCCAACAGGCGCCCAGCCGTGGCCTTGACAGGCCGGACCGGGTGCCGTGCCACATGGGGCCTCCATGCTCGCCCGTCCGCCGCGCCGCAGATCTCCACAGCGTTATGCACAGCGCTTTCCACAGCCGGTTCCACAGCTTTCTCCACAGGCTGCGGGCACCATGCGCGCGGCTTGCGTTGCCGTGGCGCTGGCATTGCTGACTGCCTGCACCACCGTCAGCGAGCCGGTGCGGCCGCAGGCGCGCGCCCTGCCCGACACCGAAAGGCCGGAGACGCGCCCGGGCGCCACGCCGCGCGAACGCATCGTCGAAATCGCCACGCAGGAATGGGCCCGCTGGGGCGGGCAGGTGGTGCGGCTGGGCCGGGACGACACGTCCTGCGTCACCTACAGCCCGGTGCCCGCACCGGAGCTGCCTGCGCCACTGCCAGGGATCCTGGAGGCCCAGCCAGCGTCCCCCGCAGAGGCAGCCGGGGCACCCGCTGCCGCCACCACCGACACCGAATCCAAAACCAACGGCAACCCGCCACCCGCTGCCAGTTGCCTGTCCTTTCCGGACGGCACCGGCATGGAAGCCACGCCCCTGGGCTGCACGCTGGCGCGCCGCTACTGGGGCATCGTCGGCGAAGCGCCCAGCTGCCGGCAGGTGACGCGGGGGTCCTGGGCCTGGTCGGCGGTGTTTATCTCATGGGTGCTGCGCAAGGCGGGGCTGGACGAGCGCCAGTTCCTGACCGGGCAGTCGCACTCGATGTACGTGGTCGATGCCCGCGACGGCATCCTGCCCAGGCCGGCCTTCCATATCGAGCCCGTCCCCGCCATGCCCCGGCCCGGCGACATCATCTGCGCCGGGCGCGGGCGCGACCGCTATCTCGAGGACATCGCCGAAATCGGCTTCGGCACCACGCCCATGCACTGCGACATCGTGGTCGGCGTGGATCTGGCCACGCGCGTGGTGCGTGCCATCGGCGGCAATGTCCAGCAGTCGGTGTCGATGGAGGAGATCGAGCTGGGCGATTCGGGCCGGGTCGACGGCGTCACCAATTCGCATATGCCGTGGCTGCTGGTGATGCGCAACGACCTGCAATAGCTGGTTTATTGATGCCATTTATCAAGGCATCACGATTTCATGTGATTTGATTATTCGCCGGAATAATCCTGCGCTCAGTCAAACAGTTCCAGCTGCGACGTATCCCGGTCGCTGGTCCCTACCCCCACCCCCAGCAGCCGCACCGGCAAGCCCCGGCGCGCATGGCCCTCGGCCAGCAGGCGCGCGTAGACGGCGCGGTCCGGCGCGTGGCCGCGGCATTCCACCGTGGTCTGGCGGAAGTCAGAGAAGCGCAGCTTCACGGTCAGCTTGTCGATGGTGTCATGTGCCTGAGCCCGGTCAATGCGGGCTTCGAGCATGGCGACGAGCGGTTCCAGCTCGGCTATGCAGGCCTGCAGGTCGGGCAGGTCGTCGGCATAGGTCTCTTCCACGCTGATCGACTTGCGCTCGCGCTCGGGCGTGACCTCGCGCTCGTCGACGCCGCGGCACAGCTTGTAGAGCCGCGCCCCGAAGACACCGAACTCGCGGTGCAGCCGGTCCGGCGACCACGGCCGCAGGTCGCCGCAGGTCTCGGCACCCAGGCGCCGCAGCTTGGCCGCGGTGACCTTGCCCACGCCGTGGATGCGCTCCACCGGCAGCGCGGCGACAAAGCCATCGACCGCCGCCGGCTTGACCACGAACAGCCCGTCGGGCTTGTTCCAGTCGCTGGCGATCTTGGCCACGAACTTGCTCGGCCCCACCCCAGCCGATACCGTCACGCCCACTTCATCGCGCACACGCTGGCGGATTTCCTCGGCGATGCGGGTGGCGCTGCCGGCGTGGCGGGTGCACAGGCTCACGTCCAGGTAGGCCTCGTCCAGCGACAGCGGTTCGACCAGCGCGGTGTATTCGCGATAGATCGCGAAGATCTGGCGCGAGACCTCGCGGTACTTGTCCATTGCCGGGCGCACGATCAGCAGGTCCGGGCAACGCTTGAGCGCCTGTGCCGATGGCATCGCCGAACGCACGCCAAAGGCGCGCGCTTCATAGTTGCAGGTGGCAATCACCCCGCGCCGGTCGGGCGAGCCGCCCACGGCCATCGGGCGGCCGCGCAGCGACGGCTCGTCGCGCATCTCGACCGAGGCATAGAAACAGTCGCAGTCGCAATGAATGATCTTGCGCTGGACCGCGGGCGTGGCATCAGGCGGGGCAGACATGGTGGCCAGGCACCGTATCGGTTATCCGTGCGATGAATGAAATCGTTTGATTTTCAGTTGGCTTCATTGATGGATTGGATGGCTGCGGGCTTCTGCCGCGTATTCATCCATAGCCCCTCGGCCGCATACAAGGCCAGCGACAGCCAGATCAGTGCGTAGCCGACCTGCTTCTGCACCGGGAACGGTTCGTTCCACAGCCATACGCCCAGCAGCAGCTGCAGCGTCGGCCCGGTGTACTGCAGCAGGCCCAGCAGTGACAGCGGAATGCGCCGCGCGCCGGCGGCAAAGAACAGCAGCGGCACCGCCGTCACCGGTCCCGCCAGCAGCAGCAGCCACTGCGTACCCGGCGCTGCGTGGGTGAAGCTGTCCTGGCCGGTGGCGAACAGCCAGGCCAGCGCCGCCGCGGCCAGCGGGAACAGCAAAAGCGTCTCCAGCGACAGCCCTTCCAGCGCACCCAGTGCACCGGTCTTGCGCAGCAGGCCATAGCCGCCGAAGCTGGCCGCCAGCCCCAGCGCGATCCACGGTAACTGGCCTGCCGCCACCGTCAGCCAAGCCACCCCGGCCGCGGCGACCGCGATCGACAGCCATTGCACCAGGCGCAGCCGCTCGTGCAGGAACACCACGCCCAGCAGCACGCTGAACAGCGGGTTGATGAAGTAACCCAGGCTGGCATCGACTACGCGGTTAGCCGACACCGCCCAGATATAGAGGAACCAGTTGGCGCACAGCAGCGCCGCGCTGGCGGTGAACGACAGGAGCAGGCGCCGGTCCTTGAGCACCCGGCCGAGCCACGCCCACTGGTGCCGCCACGTCAGGATCAGGCCCAGGAATACCAGCGACCACACCATCCGGTGCAGCAGGATCTCCAGCGGCGCAATACCGGGCAGCGATTTGATATAGAGCGGGAGCAGCCCCCAGATGACGTAGGCCAGGAGGGCGTAGAGAATGCCGAGTTGCATAGGGATTTCCGGTAGATGCCGGCGATTCTACCGGCGCCGCGCGATCCCCGCCCGGCGGGCGCCCGCGTGCCGTGGCCAACAAAAAACCCCATGCTCCCGAGGGAACATGGGGTTTGCGGCAGGCCGCGGACGGCCCGGTGCAGTGTGCCGCTTACAGCTTGCGCGCGAAGCTGAACTGGGCGAAGCCCTGCTCGGCCACGTTGAACCAGGCGGCCTGGTTGTTGCGGAACACGCGCCAGTCGTCGTAGATCTTCTTGAACGACGGGTTCTTGGCGGTTTCGTCGGCATAGGCTTCCTGGGTCGCCTTGAAGCACGCTTCCATGATCTCCTTGGAGAACGGGCGCAGCTTGACGCCGTTTTCCAGCAGGCGGGCCAGCGCCTGCGGGTTGACCGTGTCGTACTTGGCCATCATGTTGGTGTGCGCCTCGATGGTGGCGGTTTCCAGCGCGCGCTTGTACAGCGCCGGCAGCTTCTCGTACTCGGTGGCCGAGGCGTAGAACGACAGCTGCGCGCTGCCTTCCCACCAGCCCGGGTAGTAGTAGTACGGCGCCACCTTGTAGAAGCCCAGCTTCTCGTCATCGTACGGGCCCACCCACTCGGCCGCGTCGATGGTGCCTTTTTCCAGCGCGGGGTAGATGTCGCCGCCGGCGATCTGCTGCGGCACCACGCCCAGGCGCGACAGCACCACGCCGGCAAAGCCGGCGATGCGGTACTTCAGGCCCTGCAGGTCGGCCACGGTCTTGATTTCCTTGCGGAACCAGCCGCCCATCTGCGCATTGGTGTTGCCGCCCAGGAAGTTGACGACGTTGTATTCCTTGAAGAACTCGCGCATCAGCTTCATGCCGTTGCCCTGCAGCATCCAGGCGTTCTGCTGGCGTGCGGTCAGGCCGAACGGGACGGTGGTGTCAAAGCACAGCGTCGGGTTCTTGCCGAAGTAGTAGTAGCCGGCGGTGTGGCCGATCTGCACGGTGTTGTTCTGCACCGCGTCCAGCACCTGCAGGCCCGGCACGACTTCACCGGCGGCAAAGACCTTGATGTTGAACTTGCCTTCGGTCAGTTCCTTGACGCGGGCCGACAGCAGTTCGGCACCGCCGAAGATGGTGTCGAGCGACTTGGGGAAGCTCGAGGCCAGGCGCCATTCCACGGCCGGGTTGCTGCCGACCACGGCCGGCGCTGCCGGGCCGCTGGCGGCGGCGGGCGCTGCCTTCTCTTCACCCTTGCCGCACGCGGCCAGTGCCCCGGTGGCGGCCACGGCCGACGCTTTCAACAGAAAGGAACGACGTTCCATCTCCACTTCTCCTCTTATAGATATTGATTCGGATGCAGGCTCGCGGCTTGCATGATGCCGCGCGCCGGACCGTGACGCACCAGCCGCCGGGGTACGGCGGCCTGCGCAACGCTGTGCCTGTTGCGAACGGGCACGGCGGCGTGCCCCGCATGCCGGGCGCCGGACGCGGGCCACGGTAAAGGGCTGTCTTACCCGAAAGACAAGCCAGCCGATTATAGCGGTGGCTCTTTCGCCACGGGGTACCGTGCAAGTGCGGGTTTTCGCTAGTCAATCGCGCCATATCCGGGGGTTTTTCGCATTGTGAGACAGCGCACGGTGTGATGGATTTTGTAACCCGGCTTGCGGTCAAATGGGTCGGCTGATAAAAAACAGTCCCGCCTCCGGAGCCCTTGCCCGCTCCGGCCATCGTTGTTGCTTGCTGAATTGCTGTCCGAATTGCCGCCGGTCTCCCGTCTAATTCCCGCCACACCGCCTTGTCCCGGCCCTGCCGGGCGCGGTGGCCTGCCCCTGCGCCGCCTCGGTTTTGCCGTGCTGGCCGCGTGGGGCCTGGTCGCGTGCGCGCAGACCGGGGATGCGACCACCAGTGCCACCACGCCGCCACCCCGCATCGAACCGCACCCGGCGGTGACCGCGGGTCCGGCGCAAACCGCCCGGCCTGCCACGCCGGCCACGGCAGGCGCGGAGGACCCGCTGGCGGCGCTGATCGCCGGCGACGCGGCACCCACGGCCAACGTGACCGTGCCAGTGGCACCGGCGCCAGGCATCACGGGCGAGCCGGCGGCCCAGCCTGCCGTGCAGCCTGACGGCAGCGCGCCGGCAACCCTGGCCCGTACCTCCCCGGCTGCCGACCCCGACTTCGTCGGCCCGCCCGAACCGCCACCCCAGCCGCCGCCACCACTGGTGCTGTTCCCGCCCCGGCTCGGCCAGTTCCAGGCCGAAGCGCCCGCCCAGCCGGCGGACAGCGCCACCGGTGACACACCGCCGGATGCCCCGCCGGTACTGCACTCGCAGCTGCCCGCCGAGGACCCCGCCGGGGATTCCGTGTGGCGCCTCGGTTACAGCGGCCGCGCCGCGGCCGAGGAACGCCCGGCAACCATGCGCGCCTGCCCCGGCGGCGCGCTCTCCACCGGCATCGGCAACGGCCTGGCCTGCCGCAGCGCCGGCGAGGTCAAGATCCGCGAATCGGTGCTGGACCTGGACGGCGGTGCGCAGGTGATGCTGATCGCGCAGGCGCGCGGCACCGACGCCACCACGGTCAATGGCCGCCCCCAGGCGATCGATCCGTATGCCCTGGTGCCGCAGTTCTATACCGCCGTCAGCGGCTTGGCAGTGCTGGACGGCGCCACCATGTGGGCCGGCCGGCGCGACAATGCGCCGTTCCTGCTGTCGTCCGGCCTGCTGCCGCCCAATTCCACGGCGATGCGCTTCGGCGTGGACAACGCCAAGGTGATCGGCGATGTCGGCCTGAGCTACCAGTACACCGCGCGCGCGGACCAGAACGGCCAGAACCTGCCCAGCTACCACTCACTGCGCACCGCGCCCATCAACACCAACGAACAGGGTTCGATCCAGCTCGGCTTCACGCGGGTGGAGGCGCAGCCGCTGGTGCAAGATCCCGGCGGCGCATGGTGGGCGTCTGCGTTGCACGAGCAGAAAGGCGTGCTGTTCGGCACCAACCGGCTCGGGGTGCAGTTCGGATCGGGAGCGCGCAACGCCATGACCGGCTACACCGGCATGGGACCGGCGCTGTCGCGCACGCGCGTGGCCGAATCGATGGAATGGAAGGGCCGCTCAGGGCTGAGCGGCGCGGTGGAGCAAAGTCTGCAGTTTGACCGGTCGCCGGTCGGCACGCTGCAGTGGACCACCACGCGCTTGCGTCCTGCTTACGTAGCGAGCAACCAGTTCCGCCTGAATTTCGAGGTCTCGCACGACCAGATCTCGTCCGGCTTCGGCGTCGGCGGCCAGCGCACCGCGCTGACCGTGGCGCCCACGCTGACACTGGGCAAGTCGGCGGGCAATGCCAACCTGCGCGCCTTCTACACCTATAGCCGTGCCAGCGACGTCGACGGCATCGGCTACACCGCGCCGGCCGACGCGTGGGCCTCGCAGCCGAGCGGCTCGATCTTCGGCGTGCAGCTCAATCGGCGCTGGTAGGGGCGCTGGCGGGCGCAGCGCGCCAGTCGGCCTGTGCCGTGGCAGCAGTGGCGGCCGCACCGGGTTTGCGGCACAGCCAGTGGAACAGTAGCGTGGCAGTCAGCCCGCCGCCGATCTGGGCCAGCACGAAGCCCGGCACGTCCTGCGGCCGGATCCCGGTAAAGGTATCGGTCAGCGCGCAGGCGATGGTCAGCGCCGGGTTAGCAAACGAGGTCGACGACGTGAACCAGTAGCCCGCGGTGATATAGCCTGCCACCACGAACGGCACCAGCTGCGGCCGGCTGCGCAGCGTTCCGATGCCCACGCCGACCAGGCCGAAGGTGGCCACGCACTCGCTCCACCACATTGCCGCGCCGGTGCGGCTCTGCGCCGACCAGGCCAGCGCCGGCTCGCCGAACATCGCATGGGCGGCCAGCACGCCGCAGATTCCGCCCGTCACCTGCACCAGCACATAGCGCAGCGCATCGCGCGGCGGCAGCGCGCCCTGCAGCAGCGCCGACAGGCTGACCACCGGATTGAAATGCCCGCCCGAGACCGGGCCAAGCGACACCAGCAAGGCCACCAGCCCGGCACCGGTCGCCAGCGAATTGGCCAGCAGCGCCAGCGCGGTATCGCCGGCGGCGAGGCGCTCGGCACGGATGCCGGAGCCCACCACAATCGCCACCAGCAGCGCCGTGCCCAGGCCTTCGGCCACCAGGCGGCGTGCGAGCGTACTCATCGCTGCGCTCCGTTGACGGCGCGCAGCAGCGATAAAGCGGAGCAACGAACGGGATACGAGAGCGACCGCGAGATCGCGGCAAAGGCAGTAAGGAAAACGTGCAGCGGCAAGATGGACAACGTCGCCTGAGACGACGCCTCGAACGGTGGCGGTTCAGTAGCAAGCCCGCGCACACGCGGTGAGCGCGGACGCGACAGTGTTCCGCTCGCGCACGGAGCGCGTCAATGCGTGGCCGCTTTGTTGTGTGCAGACGCGCGGTATCGAATCGCCGCGCGGGCCGCGGGCCGCGGGCCGCGGGCCGTTACCGGTTGCTGGCCGCCAGCCGCAGGCCGAAGCCGACCAGCGCGATCCCGGCCAGTCGCGTTGCCAGCGTGCGCGCGAATGGCAGCGCCCGCAGCCGGCTGGCCACTGCGTTGCCCGCCAGCACCAGCGCCGCCTGGTAGGCGAGGCTGAGCACCGTGACGTGTGCCATCATCGCCGCCAGCGTGGCCGGCGACGCATCCGGGCGCAGGAACAGCGGGAAGAACGCGACAAAGAACAGCACCACCTTGGGGTTGGTCAGGCTCACCGTGAAGCCCTGGCGCAGGTATACGCGCGCTGACTTGCGCGGCTCGGGCACGCCGGCGTCCGCGGCAAAGCGTGTACGCAGCAGCTGCACGCCCATCCAGCACAGGTACGCGGCACCGAACCATTGCAAGCTGTGGAAAAGCAGCGGATTGGCCCGCATCACCGCCGCCAGTCCCGCCACCGCGGCGAGCATGTACACGAAGTCGCCCAGCAGCGTGCCGCAGACCGCGCCCATGCCGGCCGCCACGCCATTGCGCGCGGTGGCGTTGAGAATGGCGATCGTGCCCGGGCCGGGGATCAGCTGGAACACCAGAATGGCGAGCACGAAGCTGGTGTAGTTCTGGATGTCGAGCATGGTGGCCTGGCAGTGTCGGATGCGAGCGCGGGATGCTTCGCTGCCGCCATGTTAGTGCAGCCTGGCCCATCGCGGCAAAGCGAATGGCTTCACGGGCGCAGCGCGCCTCAGCGCAGCAGGAACGCGATGTCCTCGACGCGGATCTGTGCCACCGGAATGCCCTTGCGGCGCTGGAACAGGATGTGCTGCTGCACGCGGCTGCGCTGCTCGGCAAATGCTGCGGGATCGATCGGCGTGCCCAGGCGCATGTAGTGCTGCGCCAGCAGCTTGTAGGCGCGGTGGCGCACCTGCATGGCCTCGGTCTCTGCACGCAGCCGCCGGATCTCTGCCGGGCTGCGGTCAATCGCCTGGTGCAGCTCCTCGACCGTGCGCGCATGCAGCTCGCGGTAGACGTCGCGCTCGGCCTCCATCTGGTGCAGCTCGTCGCGCAGCGCGCGGATCTTGTGCTGCAGCTTCAGCGTCTGCGAGACCGCCTGCTGCACCCGCCCCGCCGCCCCCAGCGCGTGGCTGGCCGCGGCCATGGTGCTCTTCCACAAGCCGCGCTCGTCGCCCGCAGTCTGCGGCGGCCAGCGGTTGTCCGTTCCGATCAACGTATCCATCAGACCCCCCGGTAAGAAAGTGATAGCCCTGGGCCGGATGTCCGCGTTATGGGTGCGGCTTGGCCGGCTCGGTCCACGCCGCCGGGCGGCAGCGCATCAGGGCATCGTAGAGATACATATATCGGCTGCCAAGTAGAAGATATTTACTTCTGGGTTGGCTGTTGCGCGTTGCTGGCGTTGTGTCGGGAAGTGTTTCGCCGTTGCGGCGACAGCACGGGGACGGGAATCCGGGCGCGTTTATGACACTGCATCCCAATGCAAAAAGCCCGGCTGCGGGAGCCGGGCTTTTCTTGTTCTGGTGGCCTGGGACGGAATCGAACCGCCGACACAAGGATTTTCAATCCTCTGCTCTACCGACTGAGCTACCGGGCCAAAGAAGGGAAACTATAACTGGACTTTTTTGGTCAGTCAAGCGTCATGTGCGTCACTGCTCGGCCGGCTCGGGCTTGTTGCGGCCCAGTTCGACGCCGAGCTGCTTGAGCTTGCGGTACAGGTGGGTACGCTCCAGCCCGGTCTTCTCGGCCACGCGGGTCATGCTGCCGTGTTCGCGCAGCAGGTGGTATTCGAAGTAGGCGCGCTCGAACAGGTCGCGCGCTTCGCGCAGCGGCATGTCGAAGGAGAACTGCATCTCGGCCTCGGGCACGCGCGCGGGGTTGCCGTTGGGGGCGGCCTCGGCGGTGGCCTCGGGCACGGCGTCGGCCAAACCGGGTTCGGCCGACGGCGCCGCGGCGGGCGCGGCGGTGGCGGCCGTGCCGCTGCGCGGGCGTTCGATGCCGTGGGCCAGGCCCTGCTCGACCGCGGACAGCAGCTTCTGCAGTGCGATCGGCTTCTCAAGGAAATTGAGCGCGCCGATCTTGGTCGCCTCGACCGCCGTGTCGATGGTGGCGTGGCCCGACATCATGATGACGGGCATCGTCAGCTGTCCCTGCGCGGACCATTCCTTGAGCAGGGTCACGCCATCGGTATCGGGCATCCAGATATCGAGCAGCACGAGGTCGGGCGTACCCGCCGCGCGGTATTCGCGCGCTTGCAGCGCGTTCTCCGCGAGTTCAACCACGTGGCCTTCGTCGCTGAGGATCTCCGAGAGCAGCTCCCGGATTCCCATTTCGTCATCGACTACGAGGATCGTTGCCATACTTCCCCTCTTAACCCCACCGCAGCGTTCCGGGACCGGACGCCATTGTTGACTATGTCAGTTTAACGAACAGGATCGAGATCTGTGCACCGACGATCTCCGCACCTTCCATGCGATTGCGCAACTCGATTCGCGCACCGTGTTCGTCAATGATCTTCTTTACCATCGCGAGCCCCAAGCCCGTGCCCTTGGCTTTCGTGGTCACATAGGGCTCGAACGCACGGCTCAGGATTCGTGGTGCAAAACCGGGACCATTGTCCGCAATGGTGAGCTTGACGGCCTGGCGGTTTTCGCCGGCAGAATCTTTGTATTCTACAGTCTCGGTGTGCAGAGTGATATGGGGCGCCGCCCTACCGGCCGCGACGTTCTCGGTGGCGGCATCCTGTGCGTTCTGCAGCAGGTTGTGGATGACCTGGCGCAACTGCGTCGGATCGCCCTTGATCTCGGGCAGCGCGGTGCCCAGCGTCGGATGGATCACCGGATGCTCGTGCACCGCGGGATCATCGATGCCGTACAGGTGCAGCACCTCCGCCACCAGGCTGTTGAGCTGCAGCGACTGCAGCACCGCGGGCGGCGTGCGCGCGTAGTCGCGGAAATCATCGACCATGCGCTTCATCGCGGACACCTGGTTGACGATGGTGGCGGCGCCACGCTTGAGCACATCGGCGTCGGTGCCCTCGAGCTTGGGCGAGAGCTTCATCTGCAGGCGCTCGGCCGAGAGCTGGATCGGCGTCAGCGGGTTCTTGATCTCGTGCGCAAGGCGCCGTGCCACCTCGCCCCAGGCCACCGAGCGTTGAGCGGAAATCACATCGGAGATATCGTCGAACACGATCACGTAGCCGGGCTCATCGCGCTCGCCGCCGGGCAGGCGTGCGCCGCGCACCAGCAGCGTAAGCGGCTGTTCTTCGCCCTGCGGCAGCTCGATCTGCTTCTGCCAGTGCTCGGCGCCGCCCAGCACCTCGCTGGTGTTCTGGTCCGAGAAGGCCTGGCGCACGATCTCGCCGAACGGCCCCATGCCAGGAATTTGCTCCACCGGCAGGCCCAGCACCGCGCTGAGCGGCTGGCGGAAGATGCGCTCCGCGCCGGGATTGGCGGTAATCAGCACAAAACGGCGGTCGAACACCAGCACGCCTGCGGTCAGGTTCTGGAGCACGCTTTCCAGGTAGGCCTTCGATTGCTCCAGCGCGGTGCGGTTCTCTTCCACCGCCAGCCGCGCCTCGGCCAGCTGGCGCGTCATCTGGTTGAACTGCTGCGTGAGCATGCCGAGCTCGTCGCGGCTCTTCAGTTCGCGCTTGGGCGAGAGGTCGCCTTCGGCCACTTCCTTGGTCCCCTGCAGCAGCATCAGCAGCGGCCGCGCCAGTTGCCCGCCCAGCAGCAGCGCCAGCATCACCGCGATGAAGACGGCCAGGAACAGCGTCAGCGTCAGCGTGCCGATATACATCTTGCGCAGGCCGGTGCGGCCCAGTGCCTTCTCCTGGTATTCCTGGTACGCGCGCTGGACCTCGTCGGCATTGCGCGCGAGCACCGCCGGCACCGGGTGCAGCACCTGCAGGTAACGCTCTTCGCGCACGGTCTCGCCGACCAGCCCGAAGCCGCTCGACGGCGATTCCTCCGGGCGGCGCTCCACGGACAGGCCGGAGCCGGCCCAGCGCGGCGACTTGGCCAGCGCGCGCGGGGCGCTGCCGCCTGCCGCGTCAGTCTGTGCGGTGGTAGGGCTTGTGCCCAGTGGAATGATCACGCGCAGCCGGTACAGGTGGCTGCTGTCGGCGCGCTCGGTGCTCGGGCTGCCGTCACCTGACGGGTCGGTGCCGCCCTCCACCGCCGCGTAGCCACCGGCCAGCCGTGCCTGTTCGGCCAGCACGCCGGAAGGCAGGTCCGGCACCAGCGACGCATAGTTGCTGGACGCCGTGGCCAGCACGCGGCCGCTGCCGGTGAAGATGGCGGCTTCCTGGACCCCATACTGCTCGCGCAGGCGGTTCAGCTGCAGCGAGGTGGCCACGCCGGAGGCGCCGGCGAGCTGCTCGGCCATCAGGCGTGCCTTGACCTGCAGGTCGGCGAGCGAGCTGTCGATGGTGGCGCGGCCCAGGTTCAGGCCGGCCTCGAGCGCAGTTTCCACGCGCACGTCGAACCAGGACTCGATGCTGCGCGAGACGAACTGCAGCGAGACCAGGTAGATCAGCACGCCGGGCAGCACGCCCACCACGCCGAAGAACACGGCGAGCTTGGTCATCAGCCGCGTGCCGAACTTGCCGCGGCGATAGCGCAGCCACAGCGTCAGCGCCAGCGCACCCACGATCAGCACCAGCAGGGCGCCGATCACCAGGTTCACCTTGAACAGCAGCGTGAAATAGCGATCGAAGAATTCGGTGTTGGCCGATGCCCCGGCCAGCAGGCCCACCAGCACCAGCGCCAGGAAGACGATGATCCCGGCCACGACGCGGTACAGCACGCGCCGGAACCGGCTGTCCCACAGCGAGTTGTTCATGGCTGGCTCGATGCGGGCTGCACCAGCAGTGCGGGCGACAGTCCATACGACACCGTCTGCATGGTCAGGCCGCGCGAGTCAATGGCAGCGGCCGGCGCCGACGCAGGCGCGGGTACGGCGGGCGATGCCGGCAGCGCCGGCGATGCGGGGCCTGGGGCCGGCGCGG
This sequence comes from Cupriavidus sp. FW305-F7, assembly GCF_058782875.1. NCBI lineage: Bacteria > Pseudomonadati > Pseudomonadota > Betaproteobacteria > Burkholderiales > Burkholderiaceae > Cupriavidus > Cupriavidus sp. FW305-F7. Next base: position 32,564 of record NZ_JBYSYC010000008.1, read on the forward strand.
GCGGCGGCGGTGCTGCGGGCGGCGGCGGTGGCGGCGGTGGCGGCGGTGGGTTCAGGTCCGTCGGCACCGTATAGACAAAGCGCCGCCAGTCGGAGGCCAGGTTCCATTCACGCGTGTTGACGGCGTTGATCTGGAACGGCTTGGGCAGTTGCGACAGGTCCAGCCGCATGCGCACTTCGGCGTGGTAGGTCTCGCCCGGCTTGACCGCATTGCGCTCGAACACGCGCCAGCCGCGCACGCGCTGGATGAACTGCAGCGCGCTCTTCAAGCGCGTGAATGGCAGCTGCAGGCCGCCGGTGGAGACACGGTACTGGCGCGTCAGCGGCTGGTACGACAGGCGCACGCTGCGGGTGGTGTTGACCGGCTTGTCGTCGAACCAGTACCAGCGCGAACGCGAGAGCTGGAAGTCGACCGCGAAATAGAGGGAGATGCCCTTGTGCAATGCGTCTTCCAGCACGGGTGGCAGGTCGAAGTCGAAGCTGGCGGCAAGCTCGAAGCCGCCATCCTGGAATTCGATGCGCGCGTCGGTGGCCTCGATGACCTGTGCGCGCGCAGCGGGCGGCAACCACAGTAGCGAGGCGAGCGCCAGCACCAGTGCAAGCCACCACCGCGCCAGCAGGCCACGCCTGCCCGCGCCGCCGGGGCGCAGACGCGGGCACGCCTGGTCCGCGGCAGTGTCCACGTTCGTGTTCAACATGACGCGGAAGTCTGACAGGCGCGGCGTGCTCAGCATCGGATCAGATCAGGCGCGTTTCTGGAAGCGGGCGTAGAAGAAGCCATCGTGATCCGACGGCAGGCTGGTGCCGGCCGTGGCGTCCTTTTCGCCATTGGCGCCGGCTGCTTGCGTGGTATGAGTGCCGGGCAGCAGCTGCCCCGGCGCCTGCAATCGTATCGCATCTGCCAGCTGGGCACCAAACCAGCGCGCCTGCTCCTCGCCTTCCGTTGGGAAAATAGAACAGGTGACATAGACCAGGATGCCGCCCGGTTTGAGCAGCGGCCACAGTTGCGAGACGATGCGGCGCTGCTCGGTGATGAGCTTGGCAATATCGGTCTCGCGGCGCAGCCAGCGGATATCGGGATGGCGCCGCACAATGCCCGAAGCGGAGCACGGCACGTCGGCCAGGATGCGGTCAAAGAGCTGGCCGTCCCACCAGTCGGCGGGCCGGCTGGCATCGCCGACTACGATCCTGGCCTGCTTGCCCAGGCGCGCCAGGTTCTCGCCGATGCGGGTGGTGCGCTGCGGGTCGCTTTCCACCGCGGTGACGTCGATATCGGCCAGTTCCAGCAGGTGCCCGGTCTTGCCGCCGGGCGCCGCGCAGGCATCCAGCACGCGCATGCCGTCGGCCACCTCGAGCAGCGGCGCGGCCAGCTGCGCGCCGGCATCCTGCACCGAGACCACGCCTTCGGTAAAGCCCGGCAACTGCGTCACCGGCACCGCGCGCACCAGGCGCACGGCCTGCGGGCCGACCACATGGCCAGCCAGGCCGGCGTTGGCAAGATCGGTCTGGTACTGCTGCACGGACACGCGCGCGGTGTTGACGCGCACCGTCATCGGCGGGCGCACGTTGGCGCTGGCGGCCAGGGCCATCCACTGGTCCGGGTAGGCCTCGCGCAGCATGCGCAGCCACCACGGCGGCAGGTTCCAGCGCGCCTGCTCGTCGCGGTTGACGTCGGCCAGCAGCGCCTTGCGTTCGCGCAGGAAACGGCGCAGCACCGCGTTGACCAGGCCGCGCGCATGCGCAGTCTTGGGTTCGGAGGCGGCGGCGCTGACCGCCTGGTCGACCACCGTGAAGGTGCTGTAGCCCGGGCGGCCGGCGTCCGCGTCCTGGCGCGCCTTGTCCGCGCTGTCCTGCTTGTCGCGCGGGCCCGGCGCGTGCTCCAGCAGCAGCGCCAGTGCCACGGCCAGCAGCGAATCGACCTGCGCGCCCGGCGGGCGCGTGACCAACTTCGTCACCAGTGCGCGTGCCGTGCCGAACTGGCGCATGGTGCGATAGGCGATGTCCTGCAGCGCGCCGCGCGTGGCGGCATCGCGCACGCGGTCCAGGCGCAGCTGTGCGGCGGCGTCCTCGATCGCCTGGGGCAAGGCTGTGCCTTCGCTGACGGCGCGCACCGCGGTGGCGGCGCCAAGCATCTGGAAGGCAAGCGAATCGGGAGGCAGGCGCATATCGGTCAGGCAGCGGGTCAGGTGTTGGAATCGGGAAGCAGGCCGGCACGGGCACAAAAAAAAGCCCGCCGGTCCATGCGGAACAGCGGGCAGTTTACCCTGTGCGGGGGCCCTGCCCCGGATTTCCGGCCGCTCAGGCGGGATAGGTGCCGGTCTGGGCCATCTGCATCAGGCGCGCGATGCGCTCCTCGGTGGCCGGGTGGGTCGAGAACAGATTGGCGATGGCGCCGCCCGAGAGCGGGTTCATGATCATCATCTGCGCCGTGGCCGGGTGTTCTTCTGCCGCCTGGAACGGGATGCCCTGGGCGTAGCGGTGGATCTTGTCCAGTGCGCTGGCCAGCGCCTGCGGGTCGCCGCTGATCTCGGCGCCGCCGCGGTCGGCCTCGAACTCACGTGCGCGTGAGATTGCCATCTGGATCAGCGATGCCGCCAGCGGGGCCAGGATCGCCACGGCAATGCTGGCGATCGGGTTGCTGCGGTTGCCGTTCTCGTCGCGCCCGCCGAAGAACATTGCCATATTCGCCAGCGCCGAGATCGCACCGGCCATGGTGGCGGCGATGGTCGAGGTCAGGATGTCGCGGTGGCGCACGTGCGCCAGCTCATGCGCCATCACGCCGCGCAGTTCTCGCTCGGACAGCACCCGCAGGATGCCGGTGGTGGCCGCCACCGCGGCGTGCTCCGGGTTGCGGCCGGTGGCAAAGGCGTTGGGCGCGTCTTCGTTGATCAGGTACACGCGCGGCATCGGCAGGCCGGCGCGCTGCGCCAGTTCCTGCACCATGCCGTAGAACTGCGGCGCGCTGCCGGCGTCGACTTCCTGCGCGTTGTACATGCGCAGGACCATCTTGTCCGAGAACCAGTAGGAGAAGAAGTTCATGCCCAGCGCAAGCAGCAGCGCCATCATCATGCCGCTGCGCCCGCCGATCATGCCGCCGATGACGATGAACAGCGCCGTGATGGCCGCCATCAGCATGAAGGTCTTGACCCAGTTGAACATTGCGGTGATCTCCGTGTAATCGTGAGCCGCGTCCCGGGGGAAAAGCGGACGCGATGACCGTTAGATAGGGGGTGATACCCGAAAATTCAACGGCTGTTCAACGGTTTCAGGGGGAGCCGTGGCCGGTCGCGCCCGCCGGGCGGTTCCACCGGCACTTATGTTGCCATGTGCGGCAAAGGCCTGCCCGATCATGCCTGTGCGGCGCCGTTGCCGGGTACCGCGCAGCGCGTGCCCGGCGGCAGCGGCAGCCCTTGCAGGAACTGCTGCGCCGGCTGGCGGCGCCCGCCCGGCTTCTGCAGCTCGGTGACCTGCAGTGCGCTGCCCTCGCCGCAGGCGATGAGGACGCCGGCGGCGTCGGCCGCCAGCACCGTGCCGGGCAGATGCGGCAGGCTGCTGGCGGCGGCCAGCGGCACGGCCTGCCAGCACTTGATCACGGTATCGCCGACCTGCACCGTCGCGCCCGGGAAGGGGTTGAACGCGCGCACCTGGTTGGCCAGCGCCGCGGCCGGGCGGCGCAGGTCCAGCGGCGCCTCGTCCTTGGCGATCTTCTCGGCGTAGGTGACGCCTTCGGCCGGCTGCGGCGTGGCGGCCAGCGCGCGGCCGGCGGCCAGTTCCTGCAGCGCTGCCACGGTCATGCGCGCGCCCAGCGCGGCCAGGGTGTCGTGCAGCTTGCCGGTGGTGTCGTCCGGGCCGATCGGCACGGCCTCGCGCGTGAGCATGTCGCCGGTGTCCAGGCCTTCGTCCATCTGCATCAGCGTGATGCCGGTCTCGGCATCGCCCGCTTCGATGGCGCGGTGGATCGGCGCTGCGCCGCGCCAGCGCGGCAGCAGCGAGCCGTGGATATTCAGGCAGCCCAGGCGCGGCAGGGTCAGCACCTCGGCCGGCAGGATCAGGCCGTAGGCGGCCACCACCATCACGTCGGGGGCGGTGCCGGCGAGCGCGTCGATGGCCGCGGCGGCGTCTTCCGGGTACTTGCCCTGGCGGCGCAGCGAGCGCGGCTGCAGCACTGGCCCAAGGCCGCTGGCGGCGGCAAACTGCTTCACCGGGCTGGCCTGCAGCTGCATGCCGCGGCCGGCGGGGCGGTCAGGCTGCGTCAGCACCGCCACAACGGGAAAACCGGCGGCGTGGATGGCTTCCAGCGCGACGCGCGCGAACTCGGGCGTGCCGGCAAAGGCGACACGCAGGGGTCTGGCTTGGGACATGGCAGGTTCCGTGGCCTGAAGCAGAACCGGCCGCTATCGCGGCCGGTGCTTTTGTTCTTCGGAAGTCATAAAGATAACAGACCCCGCGCGGGTGCCGCGCGCTGGCGCCGGGATTCCGGGCGGGCTGTTACATCTTTGTGGTAGGACGCCGCTTACATGCGGGTGCGCTCGCGCTTCTGCAGCCTGCTCTTGATGCGGTTGAGCTTGAGCGGCGACAGGTACTCGACAAAGACCTTGCCGCGCAGGTGATCGATCTCGTGCTGGATGCAGACCGCCAGCAGGTCGTCGGCTTCGAGCTCGAAGCTTTCGCCCTTCTCGTTGAGCGCGCGCACGCGCACCCGGTCGGGGCGCTCGACGCGGTCATAGACCTCGGGCACCGACAGGCAGCCCTCTTCCCACACCTTGCGGTTGTCGCTGGCCCAGATGATCTCCGGGTTGATAAAGACCTGGAGCTGGTCGCGCGTTTCCGAGACGTCGATCACCACCACCTGCTCGTGCACGTTGACCTGCGTGGCGGCCAGCCCGATGCCGGGCGCTTCGTACATGGTTTCAGCCATGTCCTTCACCAGCTGGCGGATACGGTCGTCCACCGCCGCAACGGGTTTGGCAACGGTGTGCAGGCGGGGATCGGGGTAGGTCAGGATATCGAGTTTTGCCATGATGCTCAGGCGCAACGCCGGCTGCTGCCGGCAACCGGACCGCGTTGCGGCGGCCGGTGTTTACATGCAGAATCGGGGCGCAAGTACAAAAATTCAAGGCGCGCCGCAACAGGCGCGCTCTCCCGGGTCAATCCGGCCGAACCACCGGCCGGTCAGGAAAATGCGCGATCTTACCAAAGAACACCAGGCGGCGTCGGGCCGCAGGCTGCACGCGTTCACCCCTAAGTTTGCTTGTGCGTTGTTGAGTGCTGCTGGCTTCACTGCCGCGGCCACGCTTCCGGCCTTGGCCGCGGACCTGACGGTCACGCCGGCACAGCAGGCCGAAGCCCAGCGCACGGCCCAACAGGGTATCCCCGTTTCAGAACTGTCTCCCAATGCGCCGTCGCAGTACACCGTGCGCATGGGTGACACGCTGTGGGGGATCTCGGGCCGCTTCTTGCGCCAGCCATGGCGCTGGCCTGAGCTATGGGGCATGAACCGGCAACAGATCCGCAACCCGCACCTGATCTATCCGGGACAGATCCTGTACCTGATCCAGCGCGACGGCCGTGCCTGGCTGTCGACCACGCCGGGCGGCAGCGGCACGGTGCGCCTGTCGCCACAGATGCGCGGCGGCGCCGCCGATGGCGCCGCCATCCAGAGCATCGCGGCCGCCGATATCGAGCCCTTCCTGATCCGGCCGCTGGTGGTCGACCAGGACACGCTGGCCACCTCAGCGCGCATCGTCGCCGTGTCCGAGTCGCGCGTCATCCTTGGCCGCGACGACACCGGCTACGCGCGCGGCATCCCCGCCGACGCGCCGCAAGGCAGCGACTGGCAGGCCTACCGCCCGGTCACCCCGGTGCGCGACCCCGTCACCAATGCCGTGCTCGGCTACGAGGCCGAATACGAAGGCAACGTGCGCCTGGCGCGCGGCGCGCAGGGCCCGGACGCGGTCTCGACTATGCAGGTCACGCAGGCCAGGCAAGAGATGGGCGTGGGCACGCTGCTGATGCCGCAGCCCGCGCGCGAAGCGCTGCGCTACGTGCCGCACGCGCCCGATACGCAGTTCGACGGCCGCGTGGCCAAGGTCTATGGCGGGGTCGAGTTCGGCGGCGCCAGGCAGGTGGTGGTGCTCAACCTCGGCAGCCAGGCCGGGGTGGAGCCCGGGCATGTGCTGGCGCTGTCGCGCGCCGGCGAGACCGTGGCCGACAAGACCGACAGCAACCGCGCCATCCGCCTGCCCGACGAACGCTACGGCCTGGCCTTTGTCTTCCGCGTGTTCCCGGGGGTGTCGTATGCGCTGGTCACCGACGCCTCCAACGTGATCGCGGTCGGCGACCGGGCGACCTCGCCGCGCTGAGCCGGTCTTGGCGACATCGCAGGCGGCCCCGGCGGCCGCCGCTTCCCTTTGCCATGCCGGCGCTGCCGGCACTGGTCGAACGCACCCTCGCCTGGCTCGGCACACCCGGCAACCATGTGGTCACGATCGGCGACGACACCTACCCTGCCCGCCTGTTCGACCTGCCCGACCCGCCGCCGCTGCTATATATCAAAGGCGATCCCGCGCTGCTGGCGCGTCCTTCGGTGGCCATCGTCGGCGCGCGCGGCGCCACCGAGCAGGGCAGGCGCGATGCGCAGGCCTTCGGGCGGGCGCTGTCCGAGTCGAGGCTGGCGGTGGTTTCGGGGCTGGCGCTGGGCGCGTCGATGCCGCCGCCCATGCCGGCGGGCTGCAGGGCTGCGGCGGTACCGTCGCTGTTACGGGTAGGGGGGCCGGCCGGGTCTATCCGGCCGAGAACCTGGCGCTGGCGTACCAAGTGGCCCCGCGCGGCGCGCTCGGGCTCGCTGATCACCGCACGGCTTGCGGCGAGCTGGGGCGCGAGGTATTTGCGGTCCCGGGCTCGATCCACGCGCCGCTGTCAGCAGGCTGCCACCTGCTGATCCGCCAGGGCGCCAAGCTTGTAGAGCGCGTGGAGGACGTGCTGAAAGAGATCAACCTGCTGCCGGCACCTGCCTGCCCGGCTGCCAGGCGCGTTTCCGCGTCCGTACCGGAGCAACCAGATCTTTCTGACTTTGCTGGCTACGCCGACCCCCTGCTGGCCGCTCTCGGCTACGATCCGGTTACGCTGGATGCGCTGTGCGAGCGCAGCGGCCAGCCGCCGGAAGCCGCCGCGGCGCGCCTGCTGGAACTGGAACTGGCCGGGCACGCCGAGCGTCTACCGGGAAACCTGTTCCGGCGGCTTGGGTGAGCCGCAGCGCAATACCGATACAATCGCCGGCAGCCCGCGTGTCGCGGGCGCCTCATGTTTCCGATGCCATGACCGTTTACTTTCCAGAACGTGACGCCGGCGCCATTGCCGGGTGCCTGGCGGCGCGGCCGCAGGGCCGTCTGGTGGCCTGCCTGTGCGCGCAGTGGTGCGGCACGTGCCGGGACTACCTGGCGGCGCTGACGGCGCTGGCCGCGCGCCATCCGGAGGATTGCTTCGTCTGGATCGACATCGAGACGCATGCGGATGCGCTTGGCGATATCGATATTGAGAATTTCCCGACGCTGCTGGTGCAGCCTGCGTCGGGTGGCACGCCCCAGTTCTATGGCACCCTGCTGCCGCACATCGAGGTGCTGGAACGCATGCTGAGCCGCAGTGCGGCGATGCCGGCGAGTGCCGAAGACGTGCCGCAGGTGCTGGACTGGTTGCTTGCCGGGGGGAGCAGCGCCGCCTAGGCGGCGCTAAGGGCGGCGGCGGAGCTTGCTTGCACCGCCGTTGAAACCGCGCTTATTATTGGCGCCTCATAGCCCCCCGGCGTTCTGATTACTTCGTTTGTAGTGCAATTCGCGGGTTGCCGGATGCAGCTCGCAAGGACCCTTCCCATGTCAAAAGCCCTCATCATCGCGGAAAAACCGTCGGTCGCGGCGGATATCGCCCGTGCCCTCGGGGGGTTTACCAAGCACGACGAGTATTTCGAGAGCGACGACTACGTGCTGTCCTCCGCCGTTGGCCACCTGGTCGAGATCGCCGCGCCGGACGAATACGAGGTCAAGCGCGGCAAGTGGAGCTTCGCGAACCTGCCGGTGATCCCGCCGCATTTCGACCTGCGCCCGATCGCCAAGACCGAGTCGCGCCTGAAGGTGCTGAACCGGCTGATCAAGCGCAAGGACGTCACCGCCCTGATCAACGCCTGTGACGCGGGGCGCGAAGGCGAACTGATCTTCCGGCTGATCGCGCAACAGGCCAAGGCCAAGCAGCCGGTGCGCCGGCTGTGGCTGCAGTCGATGACGCAGCAGGCGATCCGCGATGGGTTCGCCAGCCTGCGCGAAGACGAAGACATGCTGCCGCTGGCCGACGCCGCGCGCTGCCGCTCCGAGGCCGACTGGCTGGTCGGCATCAACGGCACCCGCGCCATGACTGCCTTCAACAGCAAGGGCGGCGGCTTCTTCCTGACCACCGTGGGCCGCGTGCAGACGCCGACGCTGTCGATCGTGGTAGAGCGTGAAGAGAAGATCAAGCACTTCGTGCCGCGCGACTACTGGGAAGTGCGGGCCGAGTTCATCGCCGCCGCCGGCTTATATGAAGGCCGCTGGTTCGACCCCAAGTTCAAGAAGAGCGAGTTCGATCCCGAGGCGCGCGAATCGCGCCTGTGGAGCGAGGCCGAGGCCAAGAGCATCGTCGCCGCCTGCCGCGACAAGACTGGCACGGTCACCGAGGAATCCAAGCCGTCGACGCAGCAGTCGCCGGCGCTCTTTGACCTGACCACGCTGCAGCGCGAGGCCAACTCGCGCTTCGGCTTCTCGGCCAAGAACACACTGGGCCTGGCGCAGGCCCTGTATGAGAAGCACAAGGTCCTGACCTACCCGCGTACCGATGCGCGCGCGCTGCCCGAGGACTACCTGGACACGGTCAAGCAGACCATGGACATGCTGGCCGACAGCTCGCCCAACTACCTGCCGCACGCCAAGAAGATCCTGGCGCAGGGCTGGGTCAAGCCGAACAAGAAGATCTTCGACAACAGCAAGATCAGCGACCACTTCGCCATCATCCCGACGCTGCAGGCGCCCAAGAACCTGTCCGAGCCGGAGCAGAAGCTGTACGACCTGGTGGTGCGCCGCTTCCTGGCGGTGTTCTTCCCGGCGGCCGAGTTCCAGGTCACCACCCGCATCACCGAAGTCGCCGGCCACCACTTCAAGACCGAAGGCAAGGTGCTGGTCAACCCGGGCTGGCTGGTGATCTACGGCCGCGAGGCGCAGGGCGACAAGGACGCCGCCAACCTGGTGCCGGTGGCCAAGGACGAGAAGGTCAAGACCGACAAGGTCGAGAGCGTCGGCCTGACCACCAAGCCGCCCGCGCGCTACAACGAAGCCACGCTGCTGTCGGCAATGGAAGGCGCCGGCAAGCTGGTGGACGACGACGCGCTGCGCGAAGCTATGGCCGGCAAGGGCCTGGGCACGCCGGCGACGCGCGCGGCCATCATCGAAGGCCTGCTGACGGAAAAATACCTCGTGCGCGAAGGCCGCGAGCTGATTCCGACCGCCAAGGCGTTCCAGCTGATGACGCTGTTGCGCGGCCTGGGCGTGCTGGAACTGACGCAGGCCGAGCTGACAGGCGAATGGGAGCACAAGCTCTCGCAGATCGAACGCGGGCGCATGAAGCGCGACGAGTTCATGCTTGAGATCGCGCAGATGACGCAGCAGATCGTCAAGCGCGCCAAGGAATACGACAGCGACACCATCCCGGGCGACTACGCCACGCTGGACACGCCGTGCCCGCAATGCGGCGGGCAGGTCAAGGAGAATTACCGCCGCTTTGCCTGCACCGCGTGCGAGTTCTCGATCAGCAAGATCCCGGGCGGGCGCCAGTTCGAGATCGAGGAGGTCGAGGAGCTGCTGCTGAAGAAGGAAATCGGTCCGCTGCAGGGCTTCCGCAGCAAGATGGGCCGTCCGTTCGCCGCCATCCTCAAGCTGGGCAAGGACGACGAAGGCCATTACAAGATGGAATTCGACTTCGGCCAGAACGACGACGACAACGACGGCGAGCCGGTCGACTTCAGCGGCCAGGAGCCGGTGGGCACCTGTCCGAAGTGCGGCGGCTCGGTGTTCGAGCACGGCATGAAGTATGTCTGCGAGAACAGCACGACCAGCCCCAAGAGCTGCGACTTCACCACCGGCAAGATCATCCTGCAGCAGGAAATCAGCCGCGAGCAGATCGGCAAGCTGCTCACCGACGGCAAGACCGACCTGCTGACGGGGTTCAAGTCGTCGCGCACCGGCCGCAACTTCAAGGCCTTCCTGGTCAAGCAGCCGGACGGCAAGATCGGCTTCGAGTTCGAGGCGCGCGAGCCCAAGGCGGGCGCCAAGACGGCGGCGAAGACCACGGCCAAGGCGGCGTCGAATGGCACGGCCGAGGCGGCGCCGGCAACCAAGACGGCAGCGAAGGCCGCGGCCAAGACGCCGGCCACCAAGGCACCGGCCACCAAGGCACCGGCCAAGAAAGCGGCGGCCAAGAAGGCCCCCGCCAAGACCGCCGCGGCCAAGAAGTCGCGCGCGGCAGCCGCCGGCGAGTAAGCGTCAGCGCGTCACGGCAAAACGCCCGGCATCGCCGGGCGTTTTGCTTTGGGTGGCTCGGCCAGGCAGGCGCTCAGGTGCGCACGGCTTGCGCGCCGTGGCTGGCGGATGGCGCCGGCTGCGCTTCCTTGCCCCGTACCTGCCCTTCTTCGAGAAGGAAGTCGATAAAGGCGCGCACCTTGGTCGGCAAGAACTTGCGGCTCGGATAGACCACGCTGACATCGCGCCGCGGCAGCTGGTATTGCGGCAGCACGTGCACCAGCTTGCCGGATTCGATATTGGGGCGCGCCAGGTAGGACGACAGCATGGCCACGCCCATGTCGGCCAGCGCCGCCTGGTGGGCCAGCTCGGCATTGCTGCACATCAGCCCGGGGCGGATCGGCACGGTCACCTCGCCTTCCGGGCCCAGCAGCGTCCATTCGTGCTCGGCGCTGGGCAGGCGCATGGCAATGCAGCGGTGGTGGCTGAGTTCATGGGCATGGCGGATCGGCGCATGCGCCGCCACGTAGCCCGGCGACGCGCACAGGATCACCTCGGCCGACAGCAGCGGGCGCGCCACCAGGTGCGAGCCCAGGCCCAGGTCGGACAGCATCACGGCGACGTCGCGGCCTTCTTCGACGATATCGACGTTGCGGTCCGACAGGATCACGTCGAACACCACGTCCGGGTACAGCTGCTGGAAGCGCGCCAGCAATTCCGGCAACAGGTGCAGGCCGAACATCACCGGGGTGACCAGTCGCAGCGTGCCGGACAGCGACTGGCTGCGCGCCGTGACTACGCTTTCGGCTTCTTCCACGTCTTCCAGGATCTGCTGGCAGCGCTGCAGGTAGGTTTCGCCGGCGTCGGTCAGCGACAGGCTGCGGGTGGTGCGGTTGAGCAGGCGCGTGCCCAGATGACTCTCCAGGTCGGCCACGTAGCGCGTCACCACTGCGTTGGACATTTCCAGCTGCTGCGCTGCACGCGCGAAGCTTCCCAGTTCCACCACCTTGGAAAACACACGCATCGATTGCAGGCGATCCATGACACAGTCTCCCGGTTCTGCGCTGAATTCTTACGTAATCAGCCTATTTTATTGTTCGAATCAAAACTAATCATTGTGGATCCTGATATTTATTGATATGAGGGAAATGCCTAATATCTAGCCATCGGATGCCGCAACGCAACATAGTCTTTCGTCGAAGTGACGGTTCAGGCATCCATGCAATAGAGAAGGCCTGAATCATGAAAACCAACCGCTACGCCCTGATCGCTGTCGCCACCCTCGCCGCCGCCCTGTCGGCCGCACCGGCCTTTGCCAAGAACGGCAAGTTCGATGTGTTCACCGACGGCGCCAAGGCAGCCAAGTTCGATCCGTACACCGACGGTGCCAAGTACGACACCACTACCGATCGCGCGCCGCTGTAAGGCCGCCTGGCTGCCTCTGGCCCGCCTCCCCGGGCGGCCTGGCAGCGCGATCCCGGGGCCGCTTCCTCCCCTTGTGCGGCCCCGCCTGCTTCAAACCTGGTCTCCACAGGTCCTTGGGGGAGCGCCTCGCAGCCTCTCCGCCTTTATTGGAGAAGAAGCCCGCACCGGTTCCGGTTGCGGGCTTCTTTGTTTCTGCATCCGGCGGGTTTGCAACCACTGGCGAATGATTATGCCAGACGCCGCAAATGAAAAACGGGCCATGACGGCCCGTTTTGCTGACCCACCTACGACTTCTTAGTCGTCGTAGTGGTGATGATGCTTGTGCTTCTTGCGCTTGTAGTTGCTGTTGTAATAGCGGCGGTCATTGTCGTACGAGTTGCTGCGCGAGACATTGCCGCCCAGCGCCGCACCCGCGCCGCCGCCAAGGCCGGCGCCGATCAGGCCACCGGTGCGGCCGCCCATGGCGTTGCCAGCTGCGGTGCCGGCACCACCGCCCAGCGCGCCGCCGATGATGGCACCGGTGCGCTCGCGGCGGTTGGAGGTCACTGCGCCACCGGCGCCGCCGCCTACTGCACCACCGATCACTGCGCCGGTGCTGCCGCCCAGCGCGCCGCCCACCGCGGCACCGGCGACGCCGCCGAGTGCGCCGCCCAGGGCGTTGTTCATGTCGCTCGCGACGGCCGGCAGCGCGCAGGCCGCCAGGGCGAGGGCAATGGTCAGGTTGCGAACGGGATGGCGAGTCATATCTTTTTTCCTCTAATTGCCATGATGTGTCGCAAGTGTAGAGAGGGAGCCGCGCCCTTGCTGTAACCACCTGTAAAGGCCTGTAACCCGCTACAGAAACGGTATCCGTGCATTACAAAAGCGCGGCAAACACGCAACACTTCATAAAAAGACAGGCGATCATGTGATCGCCTGTCTGCTTTGTATGCCGCCGGCCCGCAGGACGGCTGCGTTCAGCGTGTGCTCAGCAGCACTTGCCCTGCCCGCCGCCGTAGCGTGCCTCCTGGCGCTCGCGGAAGAAGGCTTCGTAGCTCATCGGCTCGCGGTCCGGGTGGGTGCTTTCCATGTGCGCGACATAGGTCTGGTAGTCGGGCAGCCCGACCATCAGCCGCAGCGACTGCCCAAGGTAGCGTCCCATGGTTCCGAGTTGTTCCAGCATGGCGGGCTCCTGTGATCCCTGGGTTACTGGGCCGAGGCGCCCGAAGGCAGCGGCTCGAACGGCGTTTCCTTGGCCGTCGGGCGGGAGGCGGCGCGCGCCTGCATCGCTGTCTTGAAGCCGTAGAACACGATCGACAGCACCACCAGCATGAACAGCGCGCACAGGCCGGCGTCCAGGTAGTCGTTGAAGACGATGCGGTGCATCTGCTCCATCGACTTGGCCGGGGCCAGCACCTTGCCTTCGGCGATGGCGGCGCTGAACTTGGCGGCGTGGGTCAGGAAGCTGACCTTGGGGTCGGCGTGGAACAGCTTCTGCCAGCCGGCGGTCAGCGTGCAGATCAGCAGCCAGATGGTCGGCACCAGCGTGACCCAGGCGTACTGGCCGCGCTTCATCTTGACCAGCACGCAGGTGCCCAGCACCAGCGCCACCGCGGCCAGCATCTGGTTGGAGATGCCGAACAGCGGCCACAGCGTGTTGATGCCGCCCAGCGGATCGACCACCCCTTGGTACAGGAAGTAGCCCCAGGCCGCCACGCACAGCGCGGTGGCGGTCAGGTTGGCAACCAGCGAGTCGGTCTTGCGCATCGACGGGATAAAACTGCCCAGCAGGTCTTGCAGCATGAAGCGGCCGGCGCGGGTGCCCGCATCGACGGCGGTCAGGATGAACAGCGCCTCGAACAGGATGGCAAAGTGATACCAGAACGCCATCATGGCCTGGCCGCCCACCACCTGGTGCAGGATGTGGGCGATGCCCACCGCCAGCGTGGGCGCGCCGCCGGCGCGCGAGATGATGGTGTTCTCGCCGACATCCCTGGCGGTCTGCACCAGCACGTCCGGGGTGACCACGAAGCCCCAGGTCGAGACCGCGTGCGCCACCGCTTCCGGCGTGGTGCCGATCACGGCGGCCGGACTGTTCATGGCGAAGTACACGCCCGGCTCGATCACCGAGGCGGCCACCAGGGCCATGATGGCGACGAAGGACTCGGCCAGCATCGCGCCGTAGCCGATAAAGCGCGCGTGCGACTCATTCTCCAGCAGCTTGGGCGTGGTGCCCGACGAGATCAGCGCGTGGAAGCCCGACACCGCGCCGCAGGCGATGGTGATGAACAGGAACGGGAACAGGTTGCCCGACCACACCGGCCCGCCGCCCTTGGCGAACTGCGTGAAGGCCGGCATCTTCAGCTCCGGCGCGACGATCAGGATGCCGATGGCCAGCGCGATGATGGTGCCGATCTTCAGGAAGGTCGACAGGTAGTCGCGCGGCGCCAGCAGCAGCCACACCGGCAGCACGGCGGCGATAAAGCCGTAGATGATCAGCATCCAGGTCAGCGCCTTGCCGTCGTACGTGAACAGCGGCGCCAGCGTGGCGCTTTCATGCACGTACTGGCCGCCGATGATGGCCAGCATCAGCAGCACGAAGCCGATCACCGACACCTCGCCGATGCGGCCCGGGCGGATATAGCGCGTGTAGATGCCCATGAACAGCGCGATCGGAATCGTCACCGCCACGGTGAAGGTGCCCCACGGCGAATCGGCCAGCGCCTTCACCACGATCAGCGCCAGCACCGCCAGGATGATGATCATGATCATGAAGCAGCCGAACAGCGCGATCATGCCCGGCACCGTGCCCATTTCGGACTTGACCAGGTCGCCCAGCGAGCGGCCGTCACGGCGCGTGGAGATGAACAGCACCATGAAGTCCTGCACCGCGCCGGCGAACACCACGCCGGCCAGGATCCACAGCATGCCTGGCATATAGCCCATCTGCGCGGCCAGCACCGGGCCGACCAGCGGGCCGGCGCCGGCAATCGCCGCGAAGTGGTGGCCGAACAGCACCGCCTTGTTGGTCGGCACGTAGTCCAGGCCGTCGTTGTGGCGCCAGGCGGGCGTCATGCGTTTGGGATCGAGCTGCATCACCTTGTCGGCGATAAAGCGGCTGTAGTAGCGGTAGGCGATCAGGTAGATGCAGAGCGCGGCAACCACGATCCACAGCGCGCTGACGGCCTCGCCGCGCGCCAGCGCGACGGTGCCGAAGGCAAACGCGCCGAGCACGGCGACGGCCAGCCACACCAGGTGTTCTCCGATGCGATTCATAGTGAAGGTCTCCTCAGACCGGGATGTCTTGGATAGCCTGCGGCGGCGAAGGACTGGTAACAGGCAACTGGCAGGATCGGCAGCGGGGGTGCGCCGAGGGCGGGCAGCGGGTGCAATCCGGCGGTGAGGGTGTCTCCTGGGATAGCTGCTGCGCGCCCGGTTGTGTCGTCGTTTCCGGATCTCGTCTTGCAGGCAGGCGGTGCACCGTCCGGGTGTGGACAGTGCACCAGCTGCGTCCGCGCATGCGCCCTGCTGGGGCGGCGGCGCGTCCGGCGTGTAGTATTGACACCCGCCAAACCCCGCACAAGCGCGTAACTACGCAGCACTTCTGCGTAGTACTACGCAAATCGACGGTGGCATGCCGCCTGCGCGGCATCGGTGTTTACCCCCGGGTCCCCCTCACTTGTATGAAACTCCGCCAGAAGATCCTATTGCTCGCCGTGGCGCCGTTGGCGGTGGCCATGCTGGGCATCGCGCTTGCCGTGCGCTTCCAGGCCACGCAGCTGGCGCAGCATGAACGCGCGCTGGTCGAGGCCGCCTACCTGCAGAGCAAGGAAACTGAGCTGCGCCACTACGTAGAACTGGCGCAGAGCGCGATCGCGCCGCTGGTGCGCTCCGGGCGCAGCGACGCCGCCACCCGGCAGGCTGCGATGGAAGCACTTGCGCGCCTGGACTACGGCCCCGACGGCTACTTCTTCCTGTACGACCTGCAGGGCCGCAACCTGATGCACCCGCGCCAGCCCGAACTGGTCGGCCAGGACCTGTGGACGCTGCGCGACCCGCAGGGTGCGCTGACCATCCAGCAGCTGATCGCCGCGGCCAAGGGCGGTGGCGGCGCGGTGCGCTACCTGTGGAGAAAGCCCTCGTCGCAGCAGCTGGCGCCCAAGCTTGGGTATGTGGTGGCAGTGCCCGAATGGGGCTGGATGCTCGGCACCGGCATCTACCTGGATGACGTGGAAAGCACGCTGCGCCAGCTGGATGCGCGCGCCGAGACCGATATCCGCGCGACCATGGCCTGGATCGGCGTGATCGCCGGCATCAGCATCCTGCTGGTCGCCGCCAGCGGCCTGGCGCTGAACGTCAGCGAGCACCGCGAGGCCGACGCCAAGCTGCGCCAGCTGGCGCAGCGCGTGGTGCAGTCGCAGGAAGAAGAGCGCGCCCGGCTCTCGCGCGAGCTGCACGACGGCATCAGCCAGCTGCTGGTGTCGGTCAAGCTGGTGCTGGAAACCGCCACCAACCGCCTGCGCCTGGCCCCGGCCGAAGGCGCCGCGGTGGCGCCGGTGCTGGGCATGGCGCTGAACCGGCTCGATACCGTCTTCAATGAAGTGCGCCGCGTGGCGCGCAACCTGCGCCCCGCCCTGCTCGACGACCTGGGCCTGTACGCGGCACTGCAGCACCTGGCGCGCGAGATGCAGGGCGGCAGCGGGCTAGAAATTGCAGTGACCGAGAGCGGCACCCCGCGCGAACTGCCCGACGAGCAGGCCACGGCGCTGTTCCGCATCGCACAGGAAGCCTTGACCAACGTCGAGCGCCATGCCGGCGCGCGCCGGGTCGCGGTGGCGCTGGCCTTTGATGCCGATGCCACGCGCCTCACCGTGCGCGACGACGGGCATGGCTTCGACGTGGCGCGCATGCAGGAGGACCCGCAGCGCGGCATCGGCCTGCGCAACCTGCGCGAGCGCATCGCCGCGCTGTGCGGGCAGTTCGACATCGTTTCGGGCATGGGCGGCACCCAGCTGGTCGCTTCACTGCCGCTGGCCAGGCCCGCGGCCATTGCGCACGATCCCGTTTCAGCAGGACCCTCGCCGTCATGACCCAGCTAGCCGACTCCGCCGAAGTGCCCGCCCGCGTATTGCTAATCGACGACCATGCGCTGGTGCGCGACGGCATGCGCATGCACCTGGCGCTGCAGCCCGGCCTGCGCGTGGTGGGCGAAGCCGACGACGGCGAAGCCGCGCTGGCGTGGCTGGACCGCGCCGGCGCCGCCGAGCTGCCCGACCTGGTCATCACCGATATCGGCATGCGCGGCATGGGCGGCATCGCCCTGGCCGCGGCGCTGCATGACCGCTATCCGGAACTGGCGGTGCTAATCGTGTCGATGCACGACAACCTGGAGTATGTGCGCCAGGCGGTGCGCGCCGGTGCGCGCGGCTATGTGCTCAAGGACGCGCCCGCCGACGAGCTGATGGCGGCGATCCAGTCCGTGCTGGCCGGACGGGTCTTCTACAGCGCTCGCATTGCACGCGGCATGGCCGAGCAGAGCCCCGCCGCAGGGCCGCTGGATGCGCTGACGCCGCGCGAGCGCGACATCCTGCGCGGTATCGGGCGGGGCCTGGCCAACAAGGAGATCGCGGCGCAGCTGGGGGTGTCGGTACGCACGGTGGAGACGCACCGGCTGAACCTGAAGCGCAAGCTTGGGATCGAGGGGCGGGCGGGCCTGGTGAAGTATGCGGTGGAGACGTTGGGGGACAGCGAGAGGGAATAAAAAAAACGCCCGTCTCTGAAGAGACGGGCGTCTTTATCGCGAACTACGCGAACCGTGGCGATCAGCCGTCCAGCCGCTTGCCCAGCGCCGCGCGCACTTCGGCCAGCGCCTGCGGCAGCCGATGCCGCAGCTTGGTGAACAGCTCGTCATGCAGCGCCAGCTCCTGCTGCCACGCATCGCGATCGATCGAAGTCACCTGCGTGAACTGCGCCGGCGTGAAGTCCACGCCATTCCAGTTCAGGTCCTCGTAGCGCGGGGTGGTGCCGAACACGTGCTCGGCGCCCTGCCCCTTGCCTTCGACGCGGTCGATCATCCACGACAACACGCGCATATTGTCGCCAAAGCCCGGCCACACGAAGTTGCCGTCGGCGTCCTTGCGGAACCAGTTGACGCAGTAGATCTTCGGCAGCTTCGCGCCCGCGGCTTCCAGCTTCTGGCCGAGTTGCAGCCAGTGGCCGAAGTAATCGCTCATGTTGTAGCCGCAGAACGGCAGCATGGCGAACGGGTCGCGGCGCACCACGCCCTGCTGGCCGGCGGCCGCGGCGGTGGTTTCCGAACCCATGGTGGCGGCCATGTAGACGCCTTCGGTCCAGTTGCGGGCCTCGGTCACCAGCGGCACGGTGGTCGAGCGGCGGCCGCCGAAGATGAACGCATCAATGGGTACGCCGGCCGGGTTGTCCCAGTTCTCGTCGATCGACGGGCACTGCGACGCCGGCGCGGTGAAGCGGGCGTTCGGGTGCGCTGCCTTGGCGCCGGTGGCCTTGGCGATTTCCGGGGTCCAGTCCTTGCCCTGCCAGTCGACCAGGTGCGCGGGCGCTTCCTTGGTCATGCCTTCCCACCATACGTCGCCGTCGTCGGTCAGTGCCACGTTGGTGAAGATGACGTTTTCCTTGAGCGTCGCCATCGCGTTGAAGTTGGTCTTCTCGCTGGTGCCCGGGGCCACGCCGAAGTAGCCGGCTTCCGGATTGATCGCGTACAGGCGGCCGTCCTGGCCCGGCTTGATCCAGGCGATGTCGTCGCCGATGGTGGTGACCTTCCAGCCCTCGAAGCCCTTGGGCGGGATCAGCATGGCGAAGTTGGTCTTGCCGCAGGCCGACGGGAAGGCCGCTGCCACGTGGTACTTCTTGCCCTCGGGCGAGGTCACGCCCAGGATCAGCATGTGCTCGGCAAGCCAGCCTTCATCGCGGCCCATGGTCGATGCAATGCGCAGCGCGAAGCACTTCTTGCCCAGCAGCGCGTTGCCGCCGTAGCCCGAGCCGAACGACCAGATCTCGCGCGTTTCCGGGAAATGGACGATGTATTTGGTCGGGTTGCACGGCCAGGCCACGTCCTGCTCGCCGGCGGCCAGCGGCTTGCCGACAGTGTGCACGCACGGCACGAACTCGCCGTTGGTGCCCAGGACGTCGTACACCGCGCGGCCCATGCGCGTCATGATGCGCATATTGACCGCCACGTACGGCGAATCGGACAGTTCCACGCCAATATGGGCGATCGGCGAGCCCAGCGGGCCCATCGAGAACGGAACCACGTACAGCGTGCGGCCGCGCATGCAGCCCTCGAACAGGCCGTTCAGCGTCTGGCGCATCTCGGCGGGTTCGGTCCAGTTGTTGGTGGGGCCGGCGTCTTCCTGCTTTTCGGAGCAGATAAAGGTGCGATCTTCCACCCGCGCCACGTCCGAGGGGTCCGACAGTGCCAGGAAGGAATTCTTGCGCTTGGCCGGGTTCAGCCGCTTCATGGTGCCGGCGGCGACCATCTGCTCGCACAGGCGGTCATATTCTTCCTGCGAGCCGTCGCACCAATAGATATGGTCGGGCTTGGTCAGGGCGGCGATTTCAGCGACCCAGGCCACCAGCTTGGGGTGCTTGACCCAGGCCGGCGCATTGACGGGCGCCGTACCTTGCATCGTGGGGTGGTTCATACTGCAGACTCCAGATTCGTAAAGGGAAGGAAGGGAAGGAATCCTTGCAAAGCCTGGCCAGCGGGCAGATGGGGCCGTCACACCCCCGGAGTGATGTCACACTCGGATCGACACATCCCGTTACAACTCCGCGGCGGCCTCGTTTATGCAAAAGGTCGCGGCGGTCCCTGCGGCTGCGCTACAGTTGCGCTTCGCGCGCGCAGGGGTGGCTGCGCGTGCTGGCCGGACTTTGTCCGGGTGCGATCGCGTGACGGGAGCAAGGCTCGACCGACAATCCGCGGCGGCACCGGAACGGGCAAGGATACCACTGGCGCACCCCCCTGTTTTTTGCTGTGCAACAATCGCTGCCACCGGCCGGCGTGGGGTTTTTCGATATTTCTCAACAATACTGTTGGCCGGCGCGCAGCTTGGTGGCCGCGCGCACCAACCGGCACAAGACCGTTAGACAACCAGAGTTGCCGATGAAGATTGCCGTACTCGACGATTACCAGGATGCCGTGCGCAAGCTGCCTTGCTTCAGCTTGCTGGAGGGGCACGACGTCAAGGTGTTCAACAACACCGTCAAGGGCGTGGGCCAGCTGGCCGCACGCCTGTCAGACGTCGAAGCCGTGGTGCTGATCCGCGAACGCACTCGCATCACCCGGCAACTGCTGGAAAAACTGCCCAAACTCAAGATCATCAGCCAGACCGGCCGGGTCGGCGCCGGCCCCGGCAACCATATCGACCTGGACGCCTGCACCGACCGCGGCGTGGCCGTGCTCGAAGGCGTGGGTTCACCGGTGGCGCCGGCCGAGCTGACCTGGGCGCTGATCATGGCCGCCCAGCGCCGCATCCCCCAGTATGTCGCCAGCCTGAAGCACGGCGCCTGGCAGCAGTCGGGGCTGAAATCGACGACGATGCCGCCCAATTTCGGCCTGGGCCAGGTGCTGCGCGGCCAGACCCTGGGGATCTGGGGCTATGGCAAGATCGGCCGGCTGCTGGCCGGCTATGGCCGGGCCTTTGGCATGAAGGTGCTGGTCTGGGGCCGCGAGGCGTCGCTGGAAGGCGCCCGTGCCGACGGGCTGGGCGTGGCCGAATCCAAGGAGCAGTTGTTTGCCGACAGCGATGTGCTGTCGCTGCAGCTGCGCCTGAACGACGACACCCGCGGCATCGTCAAGCAGACTGACCTGACGCGCATGAAGCCCACGGCACTGTTCGTCAACACCAGCCGCGCCGAACTGCTGGAAGAGAACGCGCTGGTCACCGCGCTGAACCGCGGCCGCCCGGGCATGGCGGCGATCGACGTGTTCGAGTCCGAGCCGATCCTGCAGGGCCACGCGCTGCTGCGCATGGAAAACTGCATCTGCACGCCGCACCTGGGCTATGTGGAGCGCGACAGCTACGAGCTGTACTTCCGCACCGCGTTCCAGAACATCCTGGACGTGCTGGCCGGCAACCATGACTGCATCGTCAACCCGAAGGCGCTGGCGCCGGTGCTGACGCGCTGAGTCACCAGCGGCCGGATTCCCTCCGGACAGCCCGCCCCGACACCACCCCTGTTCCGCCATGCGGGACAGGGGTGTTTCACATCTGGCCGGGCATTTTCTCTGGAAAACGCGAATTCCACGAAACCGCTACACTCGGGACTTCCCTTACCGCCCGGCCTGCCACGGCCCGCGGCAGCCCAGACAACAACAAGGCGCCCTCCTGCGCCAATCCCTATTCCCAAGGCCGGCATGGACCCCAGGCTAGTGACGCTCTGCGTCGGCAATTTCGTCATTGGCACCGGTGCGATGATCGTTACCGGCATGTTGAACGACATTGCCGCCGATTTCGGGCTGGGCGCGGCCAGCGCCGGGCAGCTGATCTCGGTGTTTGCGCTGGCCACCTGCATTGGCGCACCGCTGTTCGCCACGCTGGGCTCGCGCATCGACCGCCGGCTGCTGCTGGCCGGGTCGCTGCTGGTCTATGGGGTGATGCACCTGGCCGCCGCGTTCGCGCCCAGCTTTGCGGCGTTGATGGCGATCCGCTTCCTGACCGCGATCGGCGCGGCCATCTATACGCCCCAGACCGCCGCCACGCTGCCGCTGCTGGTCAACGCGCAGACGCGCGGGCGCGCCATCAGCTTCGTGTTTCTTGGCTGGAGCATCGCTAGCGTGGTGGGCGTGCCGCTGGGCACGTGGATTTCCAGCACACTGGGCTGGCGCGTCAGCATGGCGCTGGTCGGTGCCCTGGCGCTGCTGGTCTCGGCGGCGGTCTGGCGCGCGCTGCCGCGCGGGCTGATCGTGCCGCCGGCCGGGCGCGAGGCCTGGGGTGCGGTGCTGCGCCACAAGCCGATCATGCTGGTGGTGCTGACCACCATGATCTCATCGGCGGGCATGTTCACCGTGTTTACCTATATCGCCCCGCTGATGCGCGATGTGTACGGCATCAGCGGCGGCGCGCTTAGCCTGATGTTCCTGGCCTACGGCGCCTGCGGCGTGTTCGGCAATGCCATGGCGGCGTCGCGCATGGACCGGGTCACGCCCAGCCGGATCGTGCAGGTCACGCTGCTGACCTCGATCACGGCCATGGTGCTGTGGCCGCTGGCCGGGCTGGGCAGCGTGGCGCTGGTGCTGCTGTTCATGCTGTGGGGCGTGGGCGGATTTGCCACCAACAGCGCGCAGCAGGCGCGGCTGGTGCTGCTGGCGCCTGAGCGGGCATCGGTGTCGATCTCGCTGAATTCTTCGTCGATCTACCTGGGCCAGGCGGCCGGCGCCATGGCCGGGGCTGCCATCTATACGCTGGCCGGCGCCGATACGCTGCACTGGGGTGCGGCGGCGCTCATGCTGGTGGCGCTGGCGGTATCGCAGCGCGCCCGGGCGCTGGGCTGCCAGTGGCAGCGGCCGCAGGCGGCGCAGCAGGCGTGATGCCGGGCTGAACCCCGAGGCGGCTCCCCGCCGCCGGGTTCCTTGTGAGGGACCGCACCAAGCACTTGTCCACAGTGTTATCCGCCCCGTTATCCTCAGGCATATCCGCAGCTTATCCACAGCCCTTTCCACAACCGGATGAACAACCACGAAGCGGGGGCGCACGTGAGCGAATCCAGACCTCGGCCGGGCCTTGCGCGTGTGCTGGCGGTCAGCATGGCCAAGGCCATCCCGTTGGTGGTGGCCGGGGCGGGCACCGAGGCGGTGGTGCTGTCGGGCATTCGCAAGCACCCTGTCAGCACCCTGCTGCACCCGTTGCGGGTACAGGTGCAGCCGCTGGGCCTGGCCGGCGACGAACAGGGCGACCTGACCGTGCACGGCGGGCTGGATAAGGCGGTCTACGCCTATCCTTTCGAGCACTACCCGTGGTGGAATGCGCGCCGCCGCGCCTGCGGGCAGCCCGAGTCAGGCCCACCGTTGCCGTTTGGCGCCATGGGCGAGAACCTGACCCTGGAGGGGCTGCTTGAATCCCAACTCTGGATCGGCGACCTGGTGCGCGTGGGCACGGCCCTGCTGCGGGTGGAGTCGCCGCGCAAGCCCTGCTACAAGTTCAACGCCGCGCTGGGCTACCGCCACGCGGTGCGCGACATGATCCAGAGCGGCTACTCCGGGGTCTACCTGAGCGTGGTGCTGAAGGGAGAAGTGCGCGCCGGCGATGTTGTGGTTGTGCAGGCCGGGCCACGCGAACTGTCGGTGGACAGCGTCAATCAGTGGCGCCGCGATGGCCGGCGGCAGCTTTTCTGATAATGTTTGTCTAACCATACAAGCGCCCCGCTACACACATCTCCGGCTTCCCCTGTGGCCCGGACGGCGTTTGCCGGCGCCGGGCATTACCAGACCCTTGCAACCCTGTAACGGACTGTAATACGCGGCGCTGGCTCCGGCGGGCGAAGCGCGGTATCAGTAGAGTCTTTGCGCGACACGCACCGGCAACATCTGGACACAACCAGCCGGGCGATCACGGGGAGTGGCGCGAAGACGCGGTGCAGAGGGTCCACACAATATGAAATCTGACAGGATCGACCAGCCCAAGGGCTTCGTCGACAGCAACTGGAGGGCGGCCACCGGAACCGGGCGCGGCCGCGTGTCGCCGTGGGCGGTGGTGGCCGTGCTGCTGGTCATTGCCGGGCTGGGCTGGTTTGCGTGGCGTATCTGGTTCGCGCCCAAGCCGGCGCCCAAGGCGCCGGCAGTCGTGGTGGTGTCCACTGCGCGCGTGCAGCAGGGCGACGTGCCGCTGCAGGTCACGGCCAACGGCAATGTCACCGCGCTGTCCACCGTCGAGGTGCGCCCGCAGGTGTCCAGCACCGTGCGCACCGTCCATATCAAGGAAGGCCAGACGGTCAAGCCGGGCGACCTGCTGTTCTCGCTCGATACCCGCATGGACGAGGCCAACCTGGCCAAGGCGCAGGCCCAGCTGCTGCGCGACCAGGCTGACCTGGCCGATGCCCGCCGCACGCTCGCGCGCAGCCAGGAGCTGCTGCAGCGCAACTTCATCTCCAAGAGCGCGGTCGACACGGCCCAGGCCAAGGTGGATGGCTTTGCCGCCACCGTGCGCGCCGACCAGGCCGCCATCGACGCCAGCCGCGTGGCGGTCAGCTACGGCGCCATCCGCGCCACCATCAGCGGCCGCACCGGCGTGATCAACGCCTTCCCGGGTTCGCTGGTGCTGCCCAACAGCACCCAGCCGATGGTCATCATTGCCCAGGTGCAGCCTATCGCCGTCACTTTCAGCCTGCCCGAGCGGCAACTGGGCGCGCTGCGCGAGGCGCTGCACGCGGGCCCGGTGCAGGTCACCGCGCTGCCCAACGACGGCAGCAAGACGCCGGTGACCGGCAGGATCACCTTTGTGGATAACACCGTCGATCCGCAGTACGGCACCATCCGCGTCAAGGCGCAGTTCGACAATGATGAGCAGCGGCTGTGGCCGGGCACCTATGCCAACGTCAACGCCGTGGTGCAGACCCTCAAGGGCGCGCTGTCGGTGCCGCCGCAGGCGGTGGTGACCGGCCCGGAAGGCCGCTTTGTCTATGTGGTCCAGCCCGACAGCAAGGTCGCGCGCGTGCCGGTGCAGGTGGTGACCACCACGGCCGCCGCCGCTGTGGTCGAGGGCGTGCAGCCCGGCGCCCGCGTGGTGGTGGAGGGCACGCAGAACCTGCGCCCCGGCGCGCTGGTGCGCGAAGCCCCGGCCGCCGGTGCCTCGGCCGCCGCCGCCCGCCCGGCCAGCGCCACCGCGGGGCACTGAGCCATGACGCTGTCTGAACTCTGCATCCGCCGTCCGGTGATGACGGTGCTGCTGTGCCTGGCCGTGGTGGTCACCGGCATCGTGCTGTACCCGACCATCCCCATCGCCGCGCTGCCCAGCTTCAATTCGCCGGTGATCCAGGTCACCGCGACCCTGCCCGGGGCCAGCCCCGAGACCATGGCGGCATCGGTCGCCACGCAGCTGGAAAAGCAGTTTGCGACGATCCCGGGCGTGTCGGTGATCAGCTCGTCGAACACGCTCGGCAACTCCAGCGTCACCATTGAATTCAACAACGACCGCAATATCGACGACGCGGCCGTCGACGTGCAGGCGGCGCTGTTCCGCGCCCAGCGTTCGCTGCCGATCGAGATGACGGTGCCGCCGTCGTACCGCAAGGTCAACCCGGCCGATGCGCCGGTGCTGCTGCTGGCGATCAACTCGCCGGCGATGAGCCTGGCGGACCTGAACGCCTTCGGCGACAACCTGATCTCGCCCACGCTGGCCACGCTGCCGGGGGTGGCGCAGGTGCAGATCTTCGGGCAGAAGCGCTTTGCGGTGCGCGTGCGCGCGCACCCGGATGCGCTCGCCGCGCGCGGGCTGACGCTGGACGAGCTGGCCACGGCGCTGAACCGCGCCAACGCCAACACGCCGGTGGGCACGCTCGACAGCGCGCGCCAGACCCTGACCATCCAGGCCAACCGGCAGCTGACCAGCGCCGACGCCTTCCGCAACATCATCGTCGCCAGCCAGCCCAACGGCGCGCTGGTGCGGCTGTCCGACGTGGCCGAGATTGAGGACAGCGTCGAGACCATCAAGACTGGCAGCTGGCTCAACAACGAGCGCTCGATCGTGCTGGCGGTGCTGCGCCAGCCCGACGCCAACACCGTGGCGGTGGTCGATGCCATCAAGGCCGCCCTGCCCCGCCTGATCGCGCAGATGCCGGGTTCGGTCAATGTCGCGGTGGTCAACGACCGCTCGAACTCGATCCGCGAATCGATCCACGACGTGCAGTTCACGCTGGCGCTGACGGTGGCGCTGGTGGTGATGGTGATCTTCCTGTTCCTGCGCCGCGCCGCCGCCACGCTGATCCCCACGGTGTCACTGCCGATCTCGCTGATCGGCACGGTGGCGCTGATGAAGGCGTTTGGCTACAGCCTGGACAACGTCTCGCTGCTGGCCATCACGCTGGCGGTGGGCCTGGTGGTGGACGACGCCATCGTCATGCTCGAGAACATCGTGCGCCATATCGAGGACGGCGTGGCGCCGCTCAAGGCCGCGCTGGTGGGTTCGCGCGAGATGGGCTTCACCATCCTGTCGATCTCGATCTCGCTGGTGGCGGTGTTTATCCCGATCTTCTTCATGCCGGGCGTGATCGGGCTGTTGTTCCATGAGTTCGCGGCGGTGGTGTCGCTGGCGATCCTGGTGTCGGCGCTGGTGTCGCTGACGCTGATCCCGATGCTGTGCGCACGTTTCCTGTCGGCCGAGAACGTGCCGGTGGATGAATCGCACCATGCCTACGGCGACCACGTGCCAGCGCAGCCCGCCATCGCGCAGAAGCAGACCTTCGGCATGCGCTCCACGCAGTGGTTCGAGAACCTGTTCGAGTTCACGCTGCACCGCTATGCGCGCGGGCTGGACTGGTGCCTGACGCATCGCCGCACCGTGCTGGCGGTCGCAGGGCTGACGTTCGTGCTGACCGCCGTGCTCTTCGTCACCATTCCCAAGGGCTTCTTCCCTGAGGAAGACATCGGCCAGATCCGCGTCAACGCCGAAGGCCCGCAGGACATCTCCTTCGACGCCATGGCCGAGCGCCTGCGCGACGCCGCCGAGCGCATGCGCGCCAACCCCGCGGTCAAGAGCATCGTGGTCGCCATCGGCGGCGGCCCGTCGCCGGCCATCAACACCGGGCGCATGTTTGTCGAACTGAAGCCGCGTGGCGAACGTGAGGCCATGCCCAGGGTGATCGAGTCGCTGCGGCGCGATGTTGCAGGGGTGCCGGGGCTGGCGGTGTACTTTGCGCCGGTGCAGAACCTGCAGCTGGGCGGGCGCCAGAGCAAGAGCCGCTACCAGTACACATTGCAGAGCGTGAAGGCCGGCCAGCTGCAGGACTCCTCCGACAAGCTGATGGCGAAGATGCGCGCCGATCCGATCTTCCGCGACGTCACCAGCGATTCGCAGCAGTCCGGGCTGGAGGCGCACCTGTCGATCGACCGCGACAAGGCCAATGCGCTCGGCGTGCAGATGCAGGACGTGCGCACCGCGCTTTATTCCGCTTTCGGCGAGCGGCAGGTGTCGACCATCTACACGCCGATCGACAACTACTACGTGATCCTGCAGGCGGCCGATGTCGACCGCACCGACGAGAGCGCGTTCTCCAAGCTCTATGTGCGCAGCAAGACCGGCCAGATGGTGCCGATCTCCGCCTTCGCCACCACCGAGCGCCGGGTCGGGCCGATCGCCGTCAACCACCAGGGACAGCTGCCTTCGGTGACGGTGTCGTTCAACCTGGCGCCGGGCGCGGCGCTGGGCGATGCTTCGGCGCGCATCGACCGCTACCGGCAGGAGATCGCCATGCCCAGCTCGATCTTCACCAGCTGGGGCGGCGACGCGGCAGTGTTCCAGTCGTCGCAGACCACGCAGATCGTGCTGCTGGTGGCGGCCATCGCGGTGATCTACACGCTGCTGGGCGTGCTGTATGAAAGCTATATCCACCCGCTGACCATTCTGGCGGGTTTGCCCTCGGCGGCGGTGGGCGCGTTGCTGACCTTGTTTATCTTCAACGTGGAGCTGTCGCTGATCGCGGTGATCGGCGTGCTGATGCTGATCGGCATCGTCAAGAAGAACGCCATCATGATGATCGACTTCGCGCTGGCCGCGCAGCGTGAACAGGGCATGCCGCCGGCCAAGGCGATCCGGCAGGCGTGCCTGCTGCGCTTCCGGCCGATCATGATGACGACCTTTGCCGCGGTGATGGGCGCGTTGCCGCTGGCGCTCGGCTTAGGCGCCGGTGCCGAGCTGCGCCAGCCGCTGGGCCTGGCCGTGGTCGGCGGCCTGCTGTTCTCGCAGGTGATTACGCTGTTCATCACGCCGGTGATCTACCTCGCGCTGGACCGGTTCTCCGGGACGGGGCCGCTGCAGATCGATTCGGAGGGGAACAAGCTGCCGGAGAAGGCGCCGGGCGAGACGGTGCACCAGCACTGAGGCACCGGCAGGCAAGAGGTGGCCGCAGCTTTGCTGCGGCCTCTTTGCTTTCGAGGCGCCGGCCAGGGTCGACGACGTGACCATCATCACCAACCCGGGCAACAAGCGGGAGCGCAGGCCGCCAACCCCGCCACGACAACGAGGTAAGGAAAGGAACCGCGTGATGTCACTCCGTTTTCCTGTCGCAAACATGCGTGCCGGCATGCTGGCCGCCGCTGTCGCTGTGCTCGCCACCGGCTGCGCGGCCACCCGCCCCGCGCCCGAGGCGGTCAGCGCCGCCTTTGCCGGCAAGTCTTACGTGCTGTTGGGCGAGGTCCACGATAACGCCGCCGCGCAGCAGCAACGCCTGGCCGCGCTGACGCGTGCCGTCGAGCAAGGCTGGCGCCCGGCCATCGCCATGGAACAGTTTGACCGCGAGCGCCAGGGGGATATCGAGCGCGCCCGCCGCGAGCGCCCGCGCGATGCCGACTACCTGATCGCTCAGGCCGGCGGCGGTGCCTGGCAATGGCCGCTGTACCGGCCGGTGGTGGCGCTGGCGTTGCAGTACGACCTGCCGCTGGTGGCGGCCAACCTGTCGCGCGCCGACGCCGGCAAAATCGTGCGCGGCGGACTGGACAGCCTGTTCCCGGCCGGCGAGCGCCAGCAACTGGGCCTGTCCGGTGCGCTGCCCGACGACCTCGTGGCGGCGCAGACGGCGGTGCTCGACCTGGGCCACTGCGGCAATTTCCCAAAGGCCATGCTGCCCGGGATGCTGGCGGCGCAGGCCGCGCGCGATGCGGTGATGGCGCAGACGCTGCGCCCCTACGCGCTGCGCGGCGCGGTGCTGATCGCAGGCAACGGCCACGTGCGGCGCGACATCGGCGTGCCGCGCTGGCTGGGGGCGGGCGTGGCGCAGGTGGTCAGCGTGGGGTATGTGGAAAACCCGCCGGCCGACGGCGAGTTCGACATGGCCGTGGTGGTGCCGGCGGTGGCGCGCAAGGACCCATGCCTGCAGGCGAAGCCGGCGGGTTGACGGGCCTGCGCCCGCGCTGCAATGCGCCATCCACGTAAACCCCGACCCATTCTCCCCCCAATTGACAGCCTTTTGACAGTTTCCGCCGCCTAGAATCCGCCCCATGACCGGTAATTCCGGTCTGACGTTCACCAAAAATCCAAGAACAGTCCCGGCCACGCCCCGCCGCGCCGGACAGGAGACAAGCACCGGCACTGCGCCTTTCGCACAGTCCCCCCGGGCTACCTTCCCGTCCTCGCAACGCAGTGGCAGCCGGAACGCCCGGGTCGGATCGCGGCTGCCAGCAGGCTGGCACGGCGCATCCCCGGTACAACCAGGAGACCGCTATGCGCCGTACCTATTCCCGCCTGGCCCATGCCGTGATGGCATCGGCCGCCGTTGCCGCCACCTTCGCCGCCGCGCCGGCCTTTGCGCTGGACAGCGTCAAGGTCATGATCGGCGCCAACCCGGGCGGCGGCTTTGACCAGACCGGCCGCTCGCTGGGCGCCGCGATGATTGCCGCGGGCACGGCCAAGACCGCCTCGTATGACAACAAGGGCGGCGCCGGTGGCACCATCGCGCTGACCCAGTTCGTCAATACCGACAAGGGCAACCCCAATGCGCTGATGGTGGTGGGCGCCGTGATGGTGGGCGCGATCGAGACCAACAAGCCGCCGGTCACGCTGAAGAACGCCACCCCGATCGCGCGCCTGTTCGCCGACACCATGGTCATCACCGTGCCGGCCAGCTCGCCGATCAAGTCGGTCAAGGACCTGACCACGCAGCTCAAGGCCAACCCGGGCAGCGTCAGCTGGGGCGGCGGCTCCAAGGGTTCGATCGACCACATCCTGGCCGGCCTGATTGCCAAGGAATCGGGCGTCGATCCCAAGAAGATCAACTACGTACCCTTCCAGGGCGGCGGCGAAGCCTCGGCCTCGATCATGGGCGGCCACGTGACGGTGGGCATTGCCGGCGTGTCGGAATTCCTGCCCTTCATCAAGAGCGGCAAGATGCGCGCGCTGGCGGTGACCTCCAAGGACCGCACCGCCGATATCCCGACGCTCAAGGAGCAAGGCGTGAACGTCGAGATCTACAACTGGCGCGGCGTGTACGGCGCGCCCGGCATCAGCGCCGAGCAGCGCAAGGCCATGATCGACGCCGTGGTCAAGGCCACCGAGAGCAAGTCCTGGAAGGACACGCTGCAGAAGAACGACTGGACCCCGTTCCTGCTGACCGGAGACGAGTTCGGCAAGTTCGTCGACAGCGAATCGGCCCGCCTGGGCGGCTCGCTGCGTGAACTGGGCGTGGCCAAGTAAGAACCGCCCGCAGCACCGCTTCAACCCGCTTTACCTGTCGTGCCTGCCAACCCCGCCGGTGAACCCGGCGGCAGGAAAACGGCGCAGGGCCCGGTGTCCACCTGCGATACCAGACAAATAACCATACGTCGCCGGGCCCTGCCGCCGCGCGGGCAGCACCTGCCAGCGTCGCGGACGCCAGCGCCCCTGCTGGCGACAAAGGCCAAGGAGTCTCCATGAAACCCTCGCACCTCGCCATCGGCATTGCCGTGCTGGCGCTCTCGCTGTTCTTCTTCCTCGGGCTGTCCGGCATTTCCGGCGAAGAGGGTTATGCCGGCCTGTCGCCGCGCTTCATGCCCACGCTGGTAGCCGTCGGCCTGGCGGTGTGCGGCGCGCTGCTGACGTGGCAGGGCGTACGCGGCGGTTTCCGCAACATGCCGGAAGAAGATGCCGAGCTGCCGGACGCGCCGCACAACTTCGGCGGCTTCCTGTGGGTGGCCGCGGGCCTGGTGCTGAACATGGCACTGATCGGCACGCTTGGCTTCGTGTTCGCTTCCACACTCCTGATGGTGTGCGTGGCGCGTGGCTATGGCAGCCGCCGCATCGTGCGCGATGCGCTGATCGGCCTGTGCATCACGGTGCCGATGTGGGCACTGTTTGAATTCCTGCTCGGCATCAACCTGCCGCTGCTGCCCATCGCTGGCTTCTGAGCCCGCCCGCCCGACCAGCAAGGAGTCTTCGAATGGATACCCTCAACCTGCTGATGCACGGCTTTGCCGTCGCGATCACGCCAATCAACCTGATGTGGGCCCTGGTGGGCTGCTTCCTCGGCACCGCCATCGGCGTGCTGCCCGGCATCGGCCCCGCGCTGACGGTGGCGATGCTGCTGCCGCTGACCGCCAAGGTGGAACCAACCGCGGCGCTGATCATGTTCGCCGGCATCTACTACGGCGCGATGTACGGCGGCTCGACCACCTCGATTCTGATGAACACCCCGGGCGAGTCTTCCACCATGGTGACAGCCATGGAAGGCAACCTGATGGCCAAGAACGGGCGCGCCGGCCCGGCGCTGGCCACCGCGGCGATCGGCTCGTTCGTGGCGGGCACCATCGCCACCGTGCTGCTGTCGATGTTCGCGCCGGTGGCGGCGGACGTGGCGCTGCAGTTCGGCCCGGGCGAGTATTTCATGATCATGCTGCTGGCCTTCACCACGGTCTCCGCCGTGCTGGGCTCGTCGCTGCTGCGCGGCATGACCGCATTGTTCCTGGGCCTGGGCATCGGCCTGATCGGCATGGATTCGCTGTCGGGCCAGACCCGCTATTCGATGAACGTGCAGGAGCTGTACGACGGCATCGACATCGTGGTGGTGGCGGTGGGCCTGTTCGCCGTGGGCGAGGCGCTGTTCAACGCGTTCTTCCCGCAGCCGGCGGGCTCGTTCAACAAGCTCAGCTCGGTCCACATGAACAAGTCGGACTGGAAGCGCTCGGTCCCTGCGTGGCTGCGCGGCACCCTCATCGGCTTCCCGTTTGGTCTGATCCCCGCCGGCGGCGCCGAGATCCCGACCTTCCTGTCGTATGCCACCGAGAAAAAGCTGTCGGACCACAAGGAAGAGTTCGGCAAGGTCGGCGCGATCGAAGGCGTGGCCGGCCCCGAAGCCGCCAACAACGCCGCGGTGACCGCGACGCTGGCGCCGCTGCTGACGCTGGGCATCCCGACCTCGAACACCACCGCGATCCTGCTGGCCGCGTTCCAGAACTACAACCTGCAGCCGGGCCCGATGCTGTTCCAGACCTCGGGCGACCTGGTGTGGGGCCTGCTGGCGTCGCTGTATATCGGCAACGTCATGCTGCTGGTGCTGAACCTGCCGGCGATCGGGCTGTGGGTGCGCATGCTGCGCGTGCCCACGCCGCTGCTGTACGGCGGCATCCTGATCTTCGCGGGGCTGGGCGCCTACGGCATCCGCCAGTCGTGGTTCGACCTGCTGCTGCTGTTCGTGGTCGGCCTGCTGGGCATGGTGATGCGCCGCTTCGACTTCCCCACCGCGCCGGTGATCGTGGGCATGATCCTGGGGCCGATGGCCGAGAAGCAGCTGCGCAATGCGCTGTCGATCGGCCAGGGCGACTGGACCCTGTTCCTGCGCCAGCCAATCTCGGCCACCATCCTGGCGCTGACCGTGGCGGTGGTGGTGATCCCGCGCCTGTTGCGCTGGCACGCGACCCGCACCTCGGCGCACGCGCAGGCCGACAACGCGGCATGATGCGCGCGATCTTGCGGTAAGCTTTGCGAGGCCCGCACGCCAATGGTGTGCGGGCCTCTTGTCTTTCGTCGTCCGTCTTCCAGAACAACAAGCCGCCGGCGCTCCCGCGCCAGGCCGCTGTCACATGCGTCTCTTCTCCAACCCCTGGCTATCCGCGCTGCCCACGCTGGCACTCGGGCTGGCCGCCGCCCTGCTCTGCACCGCGCTGCATACCCCGCTGCCGTGGATGATCGGCCCGTTGCTGTCCGTGGCCGCCGCGCGCATGGCCGGGGCCGACCTGCGGGCGCCGTCGCAGGCCCGCAATGCGGGCCAGTGGGTGATCGGCGCGTCGCTCGGGCTCTACTTCACGCCGGACGTGGTGGCGCGGCTGGTGGAGTACCTGCCCTACATCATTGCCGGCTCGCTGTTCGCGCTGGTGCTGGGCGCGGGCGGCGCCATCCTGCTGCGGCGGACCACCGGCGTGGCCTTCAAGACCGCGTTCTTCTCCACCGCCATCGGCGGCGCCTCGGAGATGGCCAACCTGGCCGAGCGCAACGGCGCGCGCATCGACCAGGTGGCGGCCGCGCATTCGCTGCGGGTGCTGATGGTGGTGGTGACCGTGCCGGCGATCTTCCAGTACGGCGGCATCCACGGGCTCGACCCCTATATCCCCGGCCCGCGCGTGGTCAGCGCGCCGGGGCTGCTGGCGCTGATCGCCATCACGCTGGGCGTGGCGCTGCTGGTGAAGCGGCTGAACATGCCCAACCCGTTCGTGATCGGCACGCTGCTGGCCGCAGCGGTGTTGACTGCATCCGGGATCGAACTGTCGGCGATCCCCACCTGGATGAGCCGTGCCGGCCAGCTGCTGATCGGGGTCTCGCTGGGGGTGCGCTTCTCGCGCGAGTTCCTGCATACCGCGCCGCGCTTCCTGTCGGGCGTGGCGCTCTACACCGTGCTGGCGCTGGTGGTATCGGCGCTGGTGGGCTGGGGGCTGTCGGCGGTGTCGGGCGCGCACCCGGCCACGGTGATCCTGGGCACCACGCCGGGCGGCATTGCCGAGATGTGCATCACCGCCAAGGTGCTGGAGGTGGGGGTGCCGCTGGTGACCGCGTTCCACGTGATCCGGATGGCCTTCGTGGTGCTGGCCACCGGCCCCCTGTATCATTGCCTCAAACATCGCGTCGCGCCGGAGGAGACAGAGTAGCGGTCCGCCACAGGACGGCTACGGTGCGGCCAGCCAGAACCAGGAGCGCCATGTCCGAAGCCGCACCGCAATTCAGCCTCACCGATATCGACGCCACGCTGGAGCGCGTGCTGGCGCCATGGGTGCGCCAGCTCGGCCTGCGCGCCGAAGCCGTCGATGCCCAGGGCGTCACGCTGCGCCTGCCGTTCAGCGAGTCGTTCCGCCATGCGGGCGGCGTGGTCTGCGGCCAGGTGCTGATGTCCGCCGCCGATACCGCCATGATCATCGCCGTGGCCAGCGCGCTGGGCGCCTTCCGCCCGATGACCACGGTCACACTCACCACCAACTTCATGCGCCCGGTGATCGACGGCGACGTGCTGGTGCGCGCCAACGTGCTGCGCCTGGGCAAGACCGTGGTGTTCGGCGAGATCGAGCTGACCGGCCCCGACGGCAAGCTGGCGGTGCAGGCCACCACCACCTACACCCTGCTCTGATCCGCTCGCAACGCCAGCGTCCATGACCTCCGGCCACGCCAATCCCTTCGACCAGATCGTCTTTGCAGGCGGCGGCAACCGCTGCTGGTGGCAGGCGGGCTGGTGGGACACAGTCGCGCCGGAACTGCAGCTGCGCCCGCGCGTGATCGCCGCGATCTCGGCCGGCGCGGCGACGGCGTGCATGGTCTATGCGCACGACTCGCACCAGACCATGGACTACTACCGCGAGGTGCTGTCCAACAACCGCCGCAATGTCTACTGGGGCAACCTGCTGCGTAATGAGCGCGTGTTCCCGCATTACGGCATCTACCGCACCGCGCTGCTGACGATCTTCGCCGACGGGCGCCTCTCGCACCTGCAGCAGGCGCCGGAAATCCGCATCGGCGTGGCCCATATCCCGCGCTGGAGCGGCCCGCGCCTGGCGGTGGCAGCGGGGCTGCTGGCGTACAACATCGACAAGCATGTGCTCAAGACGCTGCACCCGCGGCTGGGGCGCAAGCTGGGCTTCCGCCCGGAGTTCGTGCGCGCGCAGGACTGCGCCTCGCCCGAGCAACTGGCCGACCTGCTGCTGCAGTCGGCCTCCACGCCGCCGTTCACGCCGGTGCTGCGCCGCAGCGGCCGCCCGGTGCTGGACGGCGGGCTGGTCGACAATGTGCCCGTGGACGCGCTCGATGCCACCCCGGGCAATGTGCTGGTGCTGGTGACACGGCTGTATCCGCGCCCGCGCCGTTTCGTGCTTGAGCAAGGCGGCCAGCGCCGCCTGTACCTGCAGCCCTCGCAGCGCGTGCCGATCTCGAGCTGGGACTACACCCGGCCCGATGCCATGACGCACGCCTATGAGCTGGGCCGCCGCGACGGGGAAACTTTCCTGCGCGAGTGGCCGTCGATCCTGAATACCGAACTGCGGCCCGCTGCCTAGTGTTTCGTTTGCTGGCGCTGGCCTGATTGTTGTCGATGCGGCCCGCGTGCCGCGACAGGAGGCATGGATGACTAAGCGCCAGACAACCCCCGCCGGGGCCAAGGAACCGCGGCGCGCCCGCGAGGTCAGCGCGGCGCCGCCGGTGGAGCAGGTGCCGCGCGTGCGCAACGGCCGCACGCGGCGCAACGACAAGGTGCGCAAGGCAGACCTGGTGGTGATCGGCGGCGGCTCGGGCGGCGTGGCCTGCGCGCGGCGCGCCGCCGCGCACGGCGCACGCGTGATCCTGGTCGAGCGCGATGCCATCGGCGGCACCTGCGTCAACCGCGGCTGCGTGCCCAAGAAGATGCTGTCCTACGGCGCCGGCTGGTCGGCGATCCTGTCGGGCTGCCTGTCGCACACGGGCGGGCATGAGGACTGGCGCGACGCCATCGTCCGCGTCAACGCCGAAGTCGCGCGGCTGAACGCGGGCTACACCCAGCGCCTGCACGAATCCGGCGTGGAAATCCTGCGCGGCGATGCGCTGGTCACCGGCAAGGGCGAAGTGCGCGTCGGCGACGAGACCATCCACGCGCGCCGCATCCTGATTGCCACCGGCGCGCGCCCGCGCGCGCTCGAAGTCCCCGGCGGCGAACTGGCCGCCAGTTCCGACGACGTCTTCACCTGGCAGACCGTGCCGGGTTCGATCGCGGTCATCGGCGGCGGCTACATCGGCGTGGAGCAGGCCTCGATCCTGTCGCGCTACGGCGTCAAGGTAGACCTGATCGTTGCCGGCGACCGGCTGCTGCCCCACTTCGACCACGACATCTCCCGGTCGCTGGCCGATGCACTGACCGCGCGCGGCGTGCGCCTGCACCTGAACGCCAGGGTGCACCTGCTGAGCCAGGCCAACGGCGCGGTGGAAGTCTGCTACCGCCCCACCGACCGCCCCGGCCAGACCGAGGCCGTGCGTGCGCAGGCCGCGCTGGCGGCGATCGGGCGCATTTCCAACGTGCAGGGCTTCGGGCTGGAGGCGGTTGGCGTGGACTTTGGCGACAAGGGCGGCATCCGCGTGGACCGCCAGTTCCGCAGCAACGTGCGCGGCATCTACGCGCTCGGCGACGCCATTGACGGCCTGCACCTGACACCGGTGGCCACCGCACAGGGCCGCTGGCTGGCCGACCGCCTGTACGGCCGGCGCGGCGAACGCGCCGATTTCGACTTCGTGCCCACCGCGGTGTTCTGCGAGCCCGCCATCGGCGCCGTGGGCCTGACCGAGGCCCAGGCGATCGCAGCCGCCGGCAAGCCCGAACGCATCCGCACCGTGGTCAAGCGCTTTGTCTCGCTGGAAAACCGCTTTGGCGGCACGGCCCACCAGTCGATGTTCAAGCTGGTGCTGAATGCGCGCAGCGGGCGCGTGCTGGGTGCGCACCTGATGGACGACGCCGCGCCCGAGATCGTGCAGACGCTGGCCGTGGCGTTGCGGCTGGGCGTGCGCGAATCGCACCTGGAGACCACGGTGCAGCTGCATCCGACGGTGGCAGAAGAGTTGTTTGGTTAGGCGTTATTCACCGATGGGCAGCTTCAGCACCGCGCGCACGCCGGTGCCCTGCAGCCCATCGCCAAGCTCCACCGTGCCGCCAAACCGCGCCGCCATCTCGCGCGAGATGGCCAGCCCCAGCCCGGAGCCCGGCTCCGCATTGCCCACGCGCCGGTAGAAGCGCGCGAAGACTTTTTCGCGCTCTTCGGCCGGAATGCCCGGGCCATCGTCTTCCACCACCAGGCAGGCGGTCTGGTCGGCGCGCGTGGCCGACAGCGTGATGCGGCTGCCGCGCGGCGAGTACTGGATCGCGTTGTGGACCAGGTTGGCCAGCGCCTCGCGCAGCAGCGCGGGGTCGGCGCGCACCGGCAGCTTCAGCCCCGCCACCGGCTCCCAGCCGAAGTCCTGCTGCTTGCCGCGCGCCAGCGGCAGGTAGTCCAGCGCCACCTGTTCGGCCACGGTGACAGCGTCGATGATGTCGATGCCATCGGCTTCCTGGGCGGCTTCGCCGTGGTGCTGGCGTACCCGCGCCAGCGCCAGCAGCTGGTTGGTCAGGCGCGCGGCCTGCTCCAGCTGGGTGACGATGCCGCCCACGGCTTCGCCGGCGGCCTGGCGCGCGGCCTCGGGGTCGGGCGCGCGCAGCTGGCGCTGGGCGTATTCGGCCTGGGTCTTCAGGATGGCCAGCGGCGTGCGCAGCTGGTGCGCGGCATCGGCGATGAACTGGGCCTGCGACTGCGCCATTGCCGCCGAGCGCGACACATGCAGGTTGACCGCGTCGACCAGCGGGCGCACCTCGGCGGGCACGCGCTCGAACGTAAGCGGTGTCAGGTCGTCCGGCGAACGCGCTTCCACATCGTCGCGCACGCGCGCCAGCGGGCGCAGCACGTAGGTGACGCCGCCCACCAGGATGCCGGCGCTCAGCAGGATCAGCAGCAGGTCGCGCGCCAGCGCGCTGCGCCAGACCGTACCGATCAGCGTGGTGCGCGGCTCGGCGGTCTCGGCCACCTGGATGATCACGCGCATGCGCGCATCCGGCCGGTACACCGGCCGCGCCATGGCGGCGATGCGCACGGCCTCGCCCCGGTATTCGGCGTCGTAGAAGCGCGGCTGGTTGTTGACGAGGTTGCCGGCCGGCAGCGGCAGGTCGTCGTAGCCGGTGACGGTCTCGACCTGGCCGGCGCGCTCGGTCGACACGCGGTAGAACACATGGGTCTGCGCCGCGGTCTCGAACATTTCCATGGCGGCGTCGGGCAGGGTGAGCTGGACGCTGTCGCCGGCCATGCCGATGGCATTGTCGATGGCGCGGATCGAGCCATAGAGCGAGCGGTCATAAGCCGTGTTGGCCGCGTCGCGCAGGGTGCCGTAGGTCAGCCAGGTGTCGATCGCCATCATCGCCGCCAGCGCCGGCACCAGCAGCAACAGCAGTTGCCGGCGCAGGCTGCCGCGGCGCCACAGCAGCACCGGATGGCGCGGCCACATCCGCAAGTGCATGATTAGCGCCCGGCCTCAGGCTCCAGCAAGTAGCCGAAGCCGCGCAGCGTGACGATGGTGACGCCGTGCCCGGCCAGCTTCTTGCGCAGCCGGTAGACCAGCACCTCGATCGCGTCGGGAGAGACATCGGCGTCGAGCGAGAACACCTTGTCGAGCAGCTGCGCCTTGGTCAGCGGCTGGCCGCTGCGTGCCAGCAGCGCGCCCAGCAGGGTCGATTCGCGCGGGGTCAGCGCCAGCGGAGCGCCGTCCAGCGTGAAGCTGCGGGTCTCGCCGTCGAATACCAGCGTGCCGCACTGCAGGCGCGGATGCGCGCGCCCGCGGCTGCGCCGGATCAGCGCCAGCAGCCGCGCTTCCAGCTCGGCAATGGCAAAAGGCTTGGGCAGGTAGTCGTCGGCGCCAAGGTTCAGGCCGCGCACGCGTTCGTCCAGCGTGTCCTGCGCAGTCAGGATCAGCACGGGGGTGCGGTCGTCGCGCCCGCGCATGGACTTGAGCACGGCCAGCCCGTCCTTGCCGGGCAGGCGCAGGTCGAGCAGCACCGCGTCGTATTCCTCCGCCTGCAGGCGGGCCTCGGCCTGCAGCCCGTCGGCGACGTGCTCGATCACAAAGCCGCCCTGCTCCAGCGCGCGGGCGACCCAGCGTGCCAGTTCGATTTCATCCTCCACCAGCAGGATGCGCATGCCGGTCTCCTCCTCTGCCGGTTTGGTCCATATTTCGGTTGCGGCGGCGGAAAACGTCCGGATAACAGGGGGCTGCACCGATGGAGCGCGCCCGCCGCGGGCGCCTATAATACCCCCGCCCCGCTGGTCCCGGCGCGTGTTGTCCGCGCGCCCGCTCCCTTCCACAGGCAGTTCTTCCGTTTCCGACCACCGTGCCCACGCGTCCACCCCCGCCGTCCCTGCCGTGCGCCTGCGAGCCGCCTGCCTCGGCGCAGCGCCGCCGCCTGCTGGGCGCGTCGCTGCTGGCTGGCGCCACCTTGCCGGCCGCATGGCCCCTTCATGCCCAGTCTAGGCCGCCGGCGCCGCCGCCGGGGTATCCGTCCGGGTATGACGCCACCATCGCCGGCGCCATGCGCGAAGGCATGGTCACGGTCTATGCATCGACCGACCTGAAAGTGGCGCAGCCGCTGATCGCCGCGTTCGAGGCGCGCTACCCGGGCATCCGCGTGCACTACCAGGATCTCAACACGATCGATCTGAACCAGCGCTTCCTGGCCGAGACCGCGGCGCTGGGCGGCAAGCGGCCCGCGCCCGATGCGGCCTTTGCCGACGTGCTGTGGAGCACGGCGATGGACCTGCAGATCAAGCTGGTCAACGACGGCCATGCGCAGCGCTACGCCTCGCCCGAGCGCGCCGGCCTGCCCGGCTGGGCGGTATGGCGCGACGAGGCCTGGGGCACCACTTTCGAGCCCGCGGTGATCGTCTACAACCGCCACCACCTGGCCGGCATGCGCCCGCCGCGCAGCCGCAGCGGGCTGGCGCGGCTGCTGCAGGAACACGCGCCGCGCTGGCATGGCAAGGTGGTGACCTATGACGTGGAGCGCTCGGGCGTGGGCTACCTGCTTGCGCAGCAGGACGCGCGCATGGGCAGTGAGTTCTGGTACCTGGCGCAGGCGCTGGGGCGCGCCGGGGTGCAACTGTCGGCGTCCACGGCCGAGATGATCGAGCGCATCGCTAGCGGCGAGCTGGTGATGGGCTACAACCTGCTGGGTTCGTACGCGCTGTCGCTGATGGAGCGCGGCGCGGCCATCGACGTGATCGCCCCGCGCGACTACACGCTGGTGATGTCGCGGGTGGCCTTTATTGCCCGGCGCGCGCCGCGGCCCAATGCGGCGCGGCTGTGGCTGGACTACCTGCTCTCGCGCGAGGGCCAGGCGCTGCTGGCCAAGTCCACCTCGCAGCTCTATACCATCCGCACCGATACCGACAGCGTGCACACCGCGGCGGCATTGTCGGAGCGGCTGGGCTACGCGCTCAAGCCGATCAGCGTCGGCCCGGGCCTGCTGGCCGCGCAGGACGCGATGCGCAAGCGCGCCTTCCTGGCGCGCTGGCGCGAGGCCATGCGCGGCTAAGCGCGGCGCTCAGGGCACCAGGTCGCCGGTTTCGAGCCCGCCCGGTTGGGCGTTCGGGCAGGCCTGCTGGCACAGCGTGGACAGTTCCCGGTCCAGCGCCGCCATCGGGCGCGGCACGTAGCCATGGCGCAGCGCCGGTGAGAACTTCAGGGTATCGATAAAGGCGTCGGACATGCGCTCGGCGTTGGCGTCGAGGTCGAAGTCCTGGGGCGAGAACAGCCAGTGCGCCAGCACCCCGCCGATGGCGGCATGGAAGGCGTTGACGGCCAGGTCCAGGTCCAGGTCGGCGGGCAGCTGGCCGCGCTCCAGGGCCAGGCGCAGGTGTTCGCGCATCTTGATCAGGCCGTCCTGGTGCGACTGGCGCTGGCGCTCGAAGATGGCGCCGTTGTCCTGCACCATTTCACACTTGTGGAAGATGATCTCGAACACCCGGCGCCAGCGCGGGTTGACCACGGTCTGGCGCATCACATAGGCGCAGATGTCGCGGATTCCCCCCAGCGGGTCTTCCTGGCGCGCGAGCCGCTCGGGGTCGCACAGCGCTTCCACGGGCAGGTTGACGCGGTCGCACATGGCGGCGAACACATCGCTCTTGTTCTTGAAGTGCCAGTAGATCGCGCCGCGCGTGACACCCGCCGCCTCGGCGATGTCGGCCAGCGACGGGCGTGCCACGCCGCGGGCGTGGAACACGGCTTCGGCCGCGTCGAGAATCCGGTGGCGCGTTTCAAGCGCCTCTTCCTTGGTACGTCTGACCATTTTTGTCTCTGGTGCCGGCGGCATGACGCGATGGAGCCGTCATGGCCAGCCTTGTTGGTTCTCCCTGGTGCGGCCGCTGAGGCAGCCGCACGGGCCGGCGCATGCGCCGGCGGGTCGTTGTCGTCACATGCCAAAGTGCTTGCAGCCTGCGAGCCGACACGACGGCGCGCATCCTAACCTGAGCCGGCGGTTTGCGCCGTGATTCCGAACGGGTAGGACGCAATTCGGACCGATCGGTTGGGTTTGACCGGGCTCGGGATCCGTATTGCCGCGGCCCCGCGGCGCCGGTTGTGCGCCGAAAGGCCCTTCTGCAACATCAACTTAACATACATGCTTGAATGTATATATAATACGCGCTTGCCCGGCGTTCGGCCAGCCGCCTTCTGTGACATACCCAGCACAGCTGGCAATCCCTGCCGCAGGCCAGCCGGTCATGAATCCAGTCGTTACATAAAAGCCACCGTTCGTCGCATTTGACATTGCGACGCCGCGATTTGTGGCTAGCATCACGCTTTTGTCCGCCGCAAACCGTGCGGCGTGCTGTGTCGTTTCCGTTTGTCGGATGACAGGTCGGGACGATGCGGCAGATCTCAAATTGCCATCATGGGGTTATCGATGAGGAAGTCCCAACGTATCCGTTGCGTTGCAGCCTATGCACTAGCGGCGCTGTCTGCCGTGGCGCTTGTTGCCTGTGGCGACAAGAAGGCCGAAGGCGGCCCCCCGCCCCCGCCGGAAGTGGGTGTGGTGACCGTGACGCCGTCGCCGGTCGCCGTCGTCAATGAACTGCCGGGCCGCCTGGAAGGCATCCGCACGGCCGAAGTGCGTGCTCGCGTCGAAGGCATCGTGCTGTCGCGCAACTACACCGAAGGCGGCGAAGTGAAGGCCGGCCAGGTGATGTTCCGCATCGACCCGGCGCCCTACCAGGCCACGCTGGCTTCGGCCCAGGCCGCGCTGCAACGCGCCGAGGCCAATGCCGTGTCGGCGCGCCTGAAGGCCGAGCGCTACAAGCCCCTGGTGGCCGTCAACGCGGTCAGCAAGCAGGAGTACGACGACGCCGTGGCCTCCGCCGGCCAGGCCAATGCCGACGTGGCTTCGGCCAAGGCGGCGGTGCGCACCGCCCAGATCAATCTGGGCTACACCACCGTGACCGCGCCGATCAGCGGCCGTGCCGGCCGCGCGCTGGTGACCGAGGGCGCGCTGGTGGGCAAGGGCGAGGCGACCAAGCTGGCGCTGGTGGAGCAGGTCGACCCGATGTGGGTCACCTTCACCCAGCCGGCTTCGGAAGTCACGCGCCTGCGCCGCGCCATCGAGTCCGGCATGGTCAAGGGCATGAACGGGGGCGCCAAGGTGCACCTGTATGTCGAAGACGGCCGCGAGTACGAACAGACCGGCAAGCTGCTGTTCTCTGACATGACCGTGGACCCGACCACCGGCGCGATCACGCTGCGCGCGCAGTTCCCCAACCCGAAGCGCGAACTGCTCTCGGGCACCTTCGTGCGCGTGAAGATCGAGCAGGGCGTGGATGAGAACGCACTGACCGTGCCGCAGCGGGCCCTGATCCGTGGCGCGCAGGGTGCCAGCGTGATGGTGGTGGGCACGGACGGCAATGTCGCGGCGGTGCCGGTCAAGGCGCCGCAGGCCATTGGCGACAGCTGGGTGGTGACCGAAGGCCTGAAGGGCGGCGAGAAGGTGATCGTCGAGGGCCTGCAGAAGATCAAGGTCGGTGCGCCGGCCAGGGCCGTGCCGTTCAAGCCGGCCGGGGCCTCGGCACCGGCCGCGGCGACGGCCTCCGCCCCGGCGACGCCGGCCTCGGCCCCCAAGGCCGAGAGCCAGCAGCAAGCCAAGTCTGACGCCAAGCAAGGCTGAACCCTGCCGTACCACCAATACGGCAAATACGGCTAGACCGCTAGACCAAGAGGGAGCCAGTTTTATGGCCAAGTTTTTTATCGACCGGCCGGTGTTCGCGTGGGTGCTCGCGCTGATCATCGTGCTGGGCGGCATATTGGCGATCCTGCAGTTGCCGATCGCGCAATATCCGAACATCGCCCCGCCGACGATCTCGGTCACCGCCACCTACCCGGGTGCGTCGGCCAAGACGCTGGAGGATTCCGTCACCTCGGTGATCGAGCAGGAGCTTAACGGCGCCCCTAACCTGCTCTACTACAACTCCACCAGCGAGTCGTCCGGCCTGGCGAGCATCACCATCGCCTTCGCGCCGGGGTCGAACGTCGACCTGAACTCGGTCGAAGTGCAGAACCGCCTCAAGCGCGTGGAAGCGCGCCTGCCGGCTGAAGTGCGCCAGCAGGGCGTGCGCGTGGACAAGGCCGGGAACAACTACATGATGTTCCTGACCGTGTCGTCCAAGTCCGGCACGGCTGATGCGATCCAGCTCGGCAACTATGTCTCGGCGCAGGTGATCGACTCGATCCGCCGCGTGCCGGGCGTGGGCCAGGCCGACCTGTTCGGCACCGAGTACGCCATGCGGATCTGGCTGGACCCGGCCAAGCTGACCGGCTACAACCTGACCCCGACCGACGTCACCGCCGCGGTGGGCGAGCAGAACATCCAGGTCGCCGTGGGCGAGCTGGGCGGCACGCCCTCGCCCAAGGGCACCGAGCTCAACGCCACCGTCACCACCGAAAGCCGCCTGACCACGCCGGAGCAGTTCGGCAACATCCTGCTGCGCACCAACCCGGACGGGTCGTCGGTGCGTATCAAGGACGTGGGCCGCGTGGAACTGGGCGGCGCCGACTACTCGACGCTGGCCCGCACCAACGGCAAGCCGTCGGCGGCCATCGCCATCAAGCTGGCCCCGACCGGCAACGCGCTGGCCACGGCCACCGCGGTGCGCGCCAAAATGGAAGAGCTGTCCAAGACCTTCCCGGCGGACTACCAGTACTCGGTGCCTTACGACACCTCGGCCTTCGTCAAGATCTCGATCGAGGAAGTGATCAAGACGCTGCTGGAAGCCGTGGTGCTGGTGTTCCTGGTGATGTACCTGTTCCTGCAGAACTTCCGCGCCACGCTGATCCCGACCCTGGTGGTGCCGATCGCGCTGCTGGGCACGTTCGGCGCGCTGCTGGCGTTCGGCTTCTCGATCAACGTGCTGACCATGTTCGGCATGGTGCTGGCCATCGGTATCCTGGTGGACGATGCCATCGTGGTGGTCGAGAACGTCGAGCGGATCATGAGCGAGGAAGGACTCTCGCCACGTGAAGCCACGCGCAAGGCCATGGGCCAGATCACCGGCGCCATCATCGGCATCACGCTGGTGCTGACCGCGGTGTTCATCCCGATGGCGTTCTTCTCGGGCTCGGTGGGCAACATCTATCGCCAGTTCTCGCTGTCGCTGATCTCGTCGATGGCGTTCTCGGCGCTGCTGGCGCTGACGCTGACCCCGGCACTGTGCGCGACGCTG
This sequence comes from Cupriavidus sp. FW305-F7, assembly GCF_058782875.1. NCBI lineage: Bacteria > Pseudomonadati > Pseudomonadota > Betaproteobacteria > Burkholderiales > Burkholderiaceae > Cupriavidus > Cupriavidus sp. FW305-F7. Next base: position 76,936 of record NZ_JBYSYC010000008.1, read on the forward strand.
CTCAAGCCCGTCGAAGCCGGCCATCATCATGAGAAGACGGGCTTCTTCGGCTGGTTCAACCGCACCTTCGCGCGCGCGTCGACCAGCTACCAGGGCGTGGTGGCGCGCATCCTCAAGCGCACCGGCCGCTACCTGATCATCTACGCGGTCATCATCGTCGGCGTGGTGGTGCTGTTCAAGCGCCTGCCGTCGTCGTTCCTGCCCGACGAAGACCAGGGCTACATGATCACCGTGGTGCAGCTGCCCAACGGCGCGACCCAGGACCGTACCATCGGCGTGCTCAAGCAGATCGAGGACTACTACCTGCAGAAGGAAAGCAAGGTGGTGGACCAGATGATCACGGTGGCGGGCTTCTCCTTCTTCGGCCGCGGCCAGAACGGCGGTATCGCGTTCGTGCGACTGAAGGACTGGAAGGAACGCACCGGCGCCGGCGAGACCGCGCAGGCGCTGGTCGGCCGTGCTTTCGGCGCGCTCTCGTTCATCAAGGACGCGATCATCTTCCCGCTCAACCCGCCGGCGATTTCCGAGCTGGGCAACTCCTCGGGCTTTGACTTCCGCCTGCAGGACCGCACCGGCCAGGGCCACGCCAAGCTGATGGAAGCGCGCAACATGATGCTGGGCATGGCGGCCAAGAGCCCGGTGCTGATGGGCGTGCGCCCGGAAGGCCAGGAAGACGCGCCGCAGCTGCAGATCGACATCGACCGCGAGAAGGCCAAGGCGCTCGGCGTCACGGTGGCCAGCATCAACTCGACGCTGTCGATTGCGTTCGGCTCCAACTACGTCAACGACTTCATCTATGAAGGCCGGGTGCGCAAGGTGATCGTGCAGGCAGAAGGCTCAGACCGCCGCCTGCCGGACGACCTGACCAAGCTGCGCGTGCGCAACAGCAACGGCGACATGGTGGCGTTTGCCGCGTTCGCGACCTCCAAGTGGGTGATGGGCTCGCCGCGCCTGGAGCGCTACAACGGCATGCCGGCGGTGAAGCTGGCGGGCCAGGCCGCGCCGGGCCGCAGTACCGGTGAAGCCATGCGCGTGATGGAAGAGAACTTCGCCAAGCTGCCGCCGGGCTTCGGCTTCGAGTGGTCCGGCCAGTCTTATGAAGAACGCCTGGCCGGCTCGCAGGAACCGATCCTGTACACGCTGTCGCTGATCATCGTGTTCCTGTGCCTGGCCGCGCTGTATGAAAGCTGGTCGATCCCGTTCTCGGTGCTGCTGGTGGTGCCGCTGGGCGTGCTCGGTGCGCTGCTCGGCGTGACGCTGCGCGGCATGCCCAACGACGTGTACTTCAAGGTGGGCCTGATCGCCACCATCGGCCTGTCGGCGAAGAACGCCATCCTGATCGTGGAATTCGCCAAGGACCTGCAGGCGCAGGGCAAGGGCCTGATCGAAGCCACGCTGGAAGCGGTGCACCTGCGTTTCCGACCGATCCTGATGACGTCGATGGCGTTCATCCTGGGCGTGCTGCCGCTGGCGATCGCCACCGGCGCGGGCTCGGGCAGCCAGCGCGCCATCGGTACCGGCGTGATGGGCGGGATGATCACGGCCACGGTGCTGGCGATCTTCCTGGTGCCGGTCTTCTTCGTCGTGGTGCGCAAGCGCTTCAAGGGCAGTGCGCGCCAGCGCATGCTGGACCAGAAGTGGCACGAGCCGAAAGAGGAAATCTGAATATGACCAAGACACTGACCACACTGCTGCTGGTGGCCGGCGTTCTGACGGGGTGCACGCTGGCCCCCCACTATGATCGCCCTGCCCCGCCGGTGGCAGACAGCTTCCCGGTGGCGCCCGAGGGTTACGCCACCGCCGAGGCGAAGAGCGGCGAGACCCGCCGCGCTGTCGACATCGGCTGGCGCGAGTTCTTCCGCGACCCGCGCCTGCAGTCGCTGATCGCGACCTCGCTGGAAAACAACCGCGACCTGCGCACCGCCGCGCTGCGCATCGAGGAAGCGCGCGCGCAGTACCAGGTGCAGCGCGCCGACCTGCTGCCGACGGTGAACGCGAATGCTGGCTATACCCGTGCCAGCACCAACGCTGCCACGGGGGTATCGGTTCTGGGCCAGCCTGCGGTATCGCAAGTCTACTCGGCCAGCCTCGGCATCTCGTCCTACGAGCTGGACTTCTTCGGCCGCGTGCGCAGCCTGTCGAACGCGGCGCTGGCGCAGTACTTCTCCACCGAAGAGGCGCATCGTTCAGCGTATATCTCGCTGGTGTCGGAAGTGGCCAAGGCCTACCTGTCCGAGCGTTCCTTCGCCGAGCAATACGAGATTGCACGGGACACACTCAAGGCGCGCGAGAGCACCTATGGGCTCGCCAAGCAGCGCTTCGACGTCGGCGCCACGTCCGCCCTGGACCTGCGCGACAACGAGTCGCTGGTGGCCCAGGCGCGTGTCGCCGCCGCGCAGCTCGCACGCCAGCGCGCGCAGGCGCAGAACGCACTCGAAGTGCTGGTGGGCAAGCCCATCGGCAGCATCGAGAACCTGCCCGAGCCGATGCGCCTGTCCGACGAACGCATCATCAGCGATATTCCCGCGGGCCTGCCTTCGGACCTGCTGGAGCAACGCCCGGACATCCGCCAGGCCGAACAGCAGTTGCTGTCGGCCAACGCGAATATCGGCGCGGCACGCGCGGCGTTCTTCCCGCGCATCACGCTGACCACCAGCATTGGCACGATCAGCCCGACGTTCTCGAACCTGTTCGATGCCGGCACTAAGGCGTGGTCGTTCGCGCCGCAACTGACGCTGCCGATCTTCGACTATGGCCGCAACAAGTCCAACCTGGACCTGGCCAATGTGCGCAAGAACATCCAGGTGGCCAACTACGAGAAGACCATCCAGACGGCCTTCGCGGAAGTGGCGGATGCGCTGGTGGCGCGCGGCACGCTGGAAGACCAGGTGGCCGGCCAGGAAGAAGTGCGCAATGCCGAAGCCGCGCGCTACGAACTGGCGCGCGTGCGCTTCCGCAGCGGGATTGCCAGCTACCTGGACGAGCTCGATGCGCAGCGCCAGCTGTTCACCGCCGAGCAGGCACTGATCCAGGCGCGGCAGCTGCGGCTGAACAACGCGATCGATTTGTACCGGTCGCTGGGTGGTGGCTTGCAGGAGAGCGGTGCGGTGGCGCAGCAGGGGACGCCTGCGCAACAGGGGACGGTGACGCAGTAAGGGTTGCCGCTTGCCGTTGCAGCAATAGAAAACGACGCGCTCAGGCGCGTCGTTTTTTTTCAGCCTCAGAACTTGTACGAAGCTGCCAAAAAGAACACCAGCGGATTCGGCTCCAGCTTGGTCTTCGACGTCGACAGCACTGTCCCGTCGGCCGCCTTGATCGTCATCGACGACGTCGACTTCAGCGGGATATAAGTCACCGCGGCCGTCACGCCCCAATGCTCGTCAAAGTTATAAGTGCCACCGATATTGAACACCGGCGCCCATGACGACGACGCATCCGCACTCACCGACGTCGGCCCCGGGATGCCCGCCCCCGCCGCCAGGATCGCGCCGAGGTTGTTGTTGACCGAACTCGCAAACGCCGGATTGACCTCGATGTTGGTAAAGAAGTTGTACGACACCCCCAGCCCCAGGAACGGGCGGAAACGCGTGCCCGGATCCAGGAAGTGGTACTGCACCATCGCCGCCGGGCTCCACTGCCGCGCCTTGGTGATGATGGGGTTCAGCGCGGGGTCGCCCAGGCTCTGGCGGCCGAGCGCGCCGGCCGGGCCCGGCGGAATCAGTTCGCCGTGGCCATAGAGCTTGAATTCCGGCGGGATGCCGCCCACCGCGGTGACCGCGATATGGTCGGTGACGAAGTGGCTGAAGGTCAGCCCCAGCGTATTGGCATTGGACGACGAGAGGCTGCTGCCCGGCGCGGTGAAGCTGGACGGCAGGCCCAGCGGGTAGTTGATCGGCACGTCGAGCAAGGTGGTGGTCAGCGGACCGCTCTGGCCATGGGTCTGGATATAGAACCAGCCGGCGGATACCACGTTGTCGCCCTTCTTCTGGGCATGGGCAGGCAGGGCGAAGCTGGCCAGCGCGGCCAGCATCAGCGTGAGCGTGAGGCGTATGGTTTTCATCTTGTGTCCCCCGGCAGTGGATGTCTTTGTTTGGTCGAGTCGTGGTGCAGTGGCCCGGGCTGCGATGGCCCGGGCCTGGTAGCGTGCTTACTGCACGAATGCGCCGACGGTGAAGTACGGGCCGCTGTCGCGCTGTTCCAGGAAGCCGAACACGCCGCCGGTGAACATCAGCTTGCCGGTCGGCGCCGAACCCGCGGGCGCCTCGCGCCGCGACGTACGGACCACGCCCGGCACTTGCTGCGAGTAGTCCAGCCGGTAGGGAATCGCCAGCGAAGCATCGGACGGCCGGAACGGATCCATCATGGTGGCGGCGGCGCCGACCAGCGCGGTCACGCGGTAGTTGAAGTTGCTGTCGACGCCGACGTATTCGCCGTTGACCGCGCCTTCGGTGACCGCCACCGCCGGCGCCATCATGCCGATGCCGATCTCGTCATCGGCACCAAGCGGGCCGTTGGCGAGCGAGTCATTGGCATAGCCCACGCGGATCATGACCGGCACCAGCTGGCCGCGCAGCTTGCCCACGATCAGGTAGGCCTTGCCCAGCGTGTTGCCCAGCGTGGGCGGCTGGCTCTCGGCCTTGTAGTTGGTCGACAGCAGCGCGCCGTTGGCCTGCGGCACGAAGTTGTTGCCCTTGCGCTCGCACGTGTTGGTGGCGTTGTCGCAGACGGTGAATGAACCATCCGCAGCCAGTGCCATGCGGTAGTCCTGCGCCACCGTCTTGAACTGCTTGGACGGCACCTCGTGGAAGCCCGTGCCGTTGTATTGCCCGGCGATCTTCGACAGGTCGGTCTCGGTCTGCGCGAAGCCGATGAACTGGAAATACGGGAAGGTGGTATCCGGCACCGCGCCGGCGCCCAGCACGCCGTTGAACTGGATGCGCGCGCCGGGGATGGTGCCGCCCATCACGCCCTCGCCGACGAAGAGCTTGGCGGGACGGTTCGGATCGAGGCTGGCCCCGCTCAGCTCGAACGCGCACTGGTTCAGCTTCTCGGTCGGCAACCCCGTTTCTGCCTTCAGCGTGCCGCGCATCACGTTCTGGCCGTTGGTGGGGTCGCTGCGCGTGGGCTGCACGGTGCCGGTCTGGCGCGGCACGGAAGAATCGAGGAAGGTCACCTGCCAGGTCTTCCTGGTGGTGTCGATCTGCACCTTCACCAACTCGCCGGAGCCGGTGCCGCCGGTGAAGGTCGTGGAGTAGTCGAGCGATGCCGGGCACAGCCGCGTTTGCACCGCGGCCGGCGTGGACGGCGCGTCATCGCCGCCGCCGCCGCCGCAAGCGGCGAGCATGGCAGTGGCGGCCACGGCCAGCGCACGCGCCGGCACCGTGGATGGGCGCGAGGCCCGCAGCAGGATCATTCGATGGGGTTGCATGGTGTGGTCTCCTCGGTCTTGTGTCTTCTTGGTGGACTCAGGGTGCTGCCAGCACGCCGACGCGGAAGGTCGGGCTGGCGCTGCCGGTGCCGGACAGGTGGCTGAACACGCGCCCGCTGGCGATCAGCGCACCGCTGGTGCCGCTGTTGTCGGTGGTGGCGATCATGCCCGGCGCGTTCTGCGTGAAGTCGAGCTGGAAGGCGCCGGTTTGGTTCATCGTCATCGGGTCCAGCAGCTCCACGCGCGCGCCCTTGACCAGCGAGGCGGTGTAGACAAAATCGCTGCCCGAGCCGATATAGCCGCCGTCGAGCTGGCCGCTGGCCAGCGACTTCGCCGGCGCCATCAGGGCGAGCCCCGACTCGTCGTCGACATTGACCGTCAGCGGCAGCAGCGAGATCTGCGCGTAGCCGGTGCGCACCAGCAGTGGCACCAGCGCGCCGTTGAGCTTGCCCACCACCATCAGGCCCTTGGCGCGGCTGGCGTTGTTGTTGGTGATGGCCGCACTCTGGAACGACGGGTAACGGCGGCTGCCATCAGCATTGCTGCTTTCAAAGGCACCGTCGGCGCTGCGCAGCTTCCAGCTGTTGCCAGTGCTGAGGCAGCTGCCGGCCACGACGGTGCAGCTGCCGTCGGCGTTGAGCGTCTCGGTGGTCTGCGCGGTCGCAGGCGTGAAGTGGCTCGACGAAGTCAGCGAGCCGCCGGACGGCACCTGGTGGTAGCCCAGCAGGTTGTAGCTGCCGGCCACCCTGGTGAAATCGGTCTCGGTCTGTGCGAATGCCAGTACCGGGTAGAACGGGAACGTGGTGGCGGGGATCGCGCCCAGCCCAAGCACGCCTGGATAGGAGATGGTGGCACCTGGGATGCCGCCGCCGGCAACGCCATTACCCAGGAAGATCACCGGCGGCCTGGCACTGTCGATATTGGCCTGCGAGGTGCCGTCGGACGCCGTGGCTGTCTGCAGCGCAACTGCGCAGCGGTTCTGCTCGGCGGTCGGCAGCGAGGTCATGTTGGCAAAGGTGCCGGTAAAGGTCACGCCCGCGCGCGTCGGGCTCACGCTGCCGGGTTGCTTGGGCACCGGCGACTCGATGATCTCCAGCTGGTAGGTGCGTGCCGCGGTGTCGAAGCGCAGCTTGACCAGTTCACCCGCGCCGGAGCCGCCGGTGAAGGTGGTGCTGTAGTCCAGTGCCGCCGGGCACAACGACCCCGGCGGGCCGCCGATGGTGACCGGTCCCTGCGTGGGGCACGTGCCCGTGTTCGCGCATTGCGGCGGTGCCTGCGTGCTGGCGCGCGGCGCCTCTTCGTCGCCGCCGCCACCGCAGCCGGCCAGCGCCGCGGCAAGGCTCACCCCTGTCAAAACCAAAGTGTTGCGTCGAAGCATCGACATGGTCATTGCCTGTCTCCTGATTTTTTCTGGCGACCCCTGGTTCTGGATCTGGTGTCCGGCTCTGCGGCCGGATCCCTCCCGGGTGCGGCGACTCTCGCCGCTCGCGTGTTTTTGCGTCAATAGAGCGGCCGTTCCAAACAGGCGCGCCTGGCGTGCATGCCGCATGTGGCGGTGGATTGCGGGTGTTGCACGGACTGCGCGGCGAAGCGGCGCGGCCACCGATTCAAACGCACGGTGCGCGCCGCTTTGCCACATTTCAGAAGCGATAGTCAGGATTGGCGGGATCGAATGCCGAGGCCTCGAAGGTCTTGCGCACCAGCTTGTCGAACACGATCTTCTCGACCATGTTGCCGTCGGCATCCCAGGCGGTTTCCACGCGGACATAGGGATGCTTCAGGTCCAGCATCAGCTGCACCTTCTTGGCGTAGTACTGCGGCGCGCCGGCCGGCAGGTCCCAGGTCAGCGCCACCATGCGCACGCCCTGCTCCTGCACGATCTCGGCCTTGCTGTATTTCTCGGGCAGGCCGGCGGCACGCAGCGACTTCGCGTCGCGCTCCAGCATCGACAGCACGAACTGGAAGCCGAGGTCGCGCACAGTGTGGTTGGACTGCGAGCGCGCCAGCGTGCCGTCCAGTCCGATCCACATCGAGGTGAAGCCCAGCACGCCGCCCAGGTGGCCGTACATCTCGTCCTTGCGGCGGGTTTCGTCGTAGATGATTTCCTGGCCCGACTGCGCGCCGCCGGGCAACCACTTCGCATAGAGCTGGCGCGGCTGATGGCGGTAGCGGATCTGCATCCTCGCGGGCTGGTCCTGCCACTGGTTGTTGAGCCGTTCCTGGCGCGACATCCAGTACTCGTACTCGGGATAGCGGTTCATCTCGGCGCGGGCCCATTTCAGCAGCGCATCCGGCTGCAGCGCCTGGAACACGGCCAGCACCTGCTCATCGGACAACCGCGCGAGTTCGCCGCTGGCGACCTGGCGCGAGAACAGTGCGGCTTGCTGTGCGGATGTCTGGCCGTCATAGCCCGTGCCCGCGGCGGCGGTGGTGGTGGCCGTCTGGGCCATGGCCACGGGGGGAATGGCCAGTGGCGCAGCCAGCAGTCCGATAACGGCACCGGCGACGGCGGCAAGGTAAAGCGGTTGGATCGACATGGCAGCTTCCTCCTCAAGATGTCCGCCAGGAGGCGGAGCGCGGGCAGCGCAGGGCGAACGGGACCACCGCCGCGCTCTTGGAAAATCCAATAAGGCGCACGGGGTCCGCGGGGCCTGTGCGTGGCCTCGCTGGATGGATCGACGTTTCAGTTTTGCGTGAGGGCGGTGGCGCCGGCCCGGCGGTAACCGGGCGCGGCGCGCGTCGCTATGTCCTGGTGCGCATTCGCATCCAGTCATCCAGCGGGTTGCTGGGGAAGCTCACGGTTTGCTCGCGCGCGCGGACCGGCATGCTGGTCACGGCTGAGCGTTTGGTGCCCTCATTGCGCACGGTGCGTGCGCTGATGCGGGCCTTGCCGAGGGCGGCGGCGGTTTGGCTGGCTGCATCGTCCATGGTTGCCGCCATCGCGGCGCAACTTGCACTAAGTTCATCGGCAGACTGCGCCGCGGCCAGCCTGCTGGCGCGCTGCTCGGCCTGCTGCTGCTCGCCGAGCTCGAATACCGACTGCAGGGCCGAGAAGTCGTCCGCACTGGGTTGCGCCACGTTCAGCACGGCTTCCACCATGGCAGTGAGCTGCGCCAGCACGTGCGCATCGCTCATCTGCCGGCCCTGCGTGAACACCGGCAGCAGGCTGGTGAGCTCTTCGCCGGCCAGCACGCCGGCCAGCGCCTTGAGCGCAAACTGCAGGCGCCAGCCGAGCTCATGCCGCGGCAGCCCCGGAATGGCGCGCGAGAAGGCGTCGAAGAAGCGCCCGTACACCGGGGCGTAGTGCTCCAGCAGGTATTGCTGGATAAAGGGCGAGGTGTCCGAATACACGCGCCCGAGCAGCCGCAGGAACGACGGCCCGCCTACCGACGGGTCGCGTGCCATCTGCAGCGCGGGCACGAACAGTGCACCCATCACGTGCTCGCAGCGGATGCTGTTGCCGGGCCAGCGCGCTTCGCACGCATCGAGCAGCGCCAGGCGCCGCGCGTTGAGCGGATCCAGCCGCCGGCTCAGTACCGCGTGCATCATGATGTCTTTGCTGCGGAAGTGGTAGTTCACGGCGGCCAGGTTGACGATGGCGCGCGACGTGACTTGCCTGAGCGAGGTGGCTTCATAGCCGACCTCGGTAAACAACTTTTCCGTGGCGTCGAGAATCCGGGCCTTGGTGTCTCCAGCCGAGCTTTTGCCGGTCTTCATGGGGGCGTCTCTCTTCGTTGCTGCCGTAAACCCCTTAGCAATTTGCTACGCTGTTCCGCTCCCTGCTCTGACGGCATACGGATGCTTGAAACAGCTGTACGAAGCCTATCCACCGCTTCGAGCGTTTCACAAGACCTGAATTGGAGTGGGCATTCTAATTGCGCCACTGGTGTGGGGAATCGCACAACAATGTCGCCCGCCGCCTGCATGGAGCAGGCATGCCGGATGCCTGCAATGCAGGACATTGCAGGCTTGCGCGGCCAATACCTCATGACGTGAGGCTCCGTGCCAGCGCGTCCGCATTCTGCGCCGTCAGCGCGAACACTGACAATTGGGGGTTGGCCCCCACGCTGGTCGGAAACACCGAACCGTCGAACACCGACAGGTTGGCCAGCTGGTGGTGGTTGCCATGGCTGTCCACCACGCCGCCGCGCGCATCGTCGCTCATGCCGCAGCCGCCCATCAGGTGCGCGGTGAACAGCGCGGTGCGGAACGGCTTGAGCGGCAACTGCGCGATGGCGTCGCGCGCCTCGGGCCAGCTGCGGTACTCGGCGGCGTCCAGGTGAGCGGGCCGCACGCGCGCCGCACCGGCAGCGAACTGCGCCTGTGCCATGCTCAGCCATGCGCGCCGCACGCCGTCCCAGGCGTAGTCGCTCATCTCATAGTCCAGCAGCGGGCTGCCGTCGGGCGCCAGCCGCACGCGCCCGCCCGTGCTCTCTGGCACAAAGCCGTCGCGCAGCAGTGCCAGCATGGCGTTGGTATGGGGCAGTTGCGCCATGTCGCGGCGCAGCGCCTCGCCCACGCCGTTGACCACGCCCGCGCTGATGCCGGGGAACAAGGGCGGCACCTCCAGCTTGTAGCCCATCGGCCCGGTCGCGCCGTCCCTCCACTGGAAGTGGTCGGAAGCGATCGACTGCGGTGCGCCATAATAGGGATCAATGCGCTCCGGCATTTTGGCGATGGTGATATTCACCGGATGGATAAACGTGCGCAATCCCAGCCGCTCATGCGGGTCCGGCACGCGCGAGCGCAGCAGCAGCGCCGGCGTGTTGATGGCGCCGCCGGCGGCGATGAAGTGCCTGGCCCGCACGATCACGCCGACGCCGGTGGGCGTGTAGCCATCGGCGCCCAGCGCCTCGCCCGTGACCGACTGCACGCGCTTGCCGTCATGGTCCAGCGTGCGCACGCGAACGCGGTGCACCAGCGTCGCACCGCTGGCCAGTGCCGCGGGGATGGTCGATACCAGCATCGACTGCTTGGCATTGACCGGGCAGCCCAGCCCGCAATAGCCGGAGTTCCAGCAGCCCTTCACATTGCGCGGGATCACATGCCATTCCCAGCCTAGCGTCTCGCAGCCGCGCTTGAGCACATCGTTGTTGGGATTGGGCGCCATCGCCCAGGGCGCGATGCCCAGGCGCTCTTCCACTTTCCTGAACCACGGCGCCATGTCGGCCTCGCTGTGGCCGGTGACGGCATGATGCGTGGCCCAGTGCGCCAGCGTCTGCGGCGGCGTGCGGAAGCTCGATGACCAGTTGACCGTGGTGCTGCCGCCGACGGAGCGGCCCTGCAGGATGGCGATGGCGCCGTCGGCAGTGGTGCGGGCCGCGGCCTCCTGGTACAGCTCGCGATAGGCGCGATTCTCGTCCATGTCGCGGAAGCTGTCCGAGGTGCGCAGCGCCCCCTCTTCCAGCAGCACCACGCGCAGGCCCGCGCGGCTGAGCGCCTCGGCGCTGATGCCGCCTCCCGCGCCGCTGCCGACGATGACGACGTCGGCATCCAGCGTGCGCGTGGTGGTGAAGGTTGCGGCGTCCAGTACCTTCCAGCCGGCGGCGATGCCGGCATCGTAGAGATTGTCGATGGCCATGTCGGGGATCAGGCGTGCAGCGCCTTGTAGACGGCCGCGTTGGGGCCGGGATAGCCGCTGCCAGCCCACGCGGCCGGCAACACGTAGTAGCTCACGCTGGTGAGCTTGACCAGCACCACCGCGCCGGCATTGAGCGTGGCCAGGCGGCTGGCGCGCCAGCGCGCCAGGAAGGCCTGCACCTGCGTGGGCGTGGCCGCGCTCCAGTCCTGGCGGATGCCGGTCAGCGCCCAGCGCAGCGGCATGCTGGCAAGCAGGCCGAACAGCTTGCGCAACTCGGCTTGCGCGCCCGCGCCCATCGCGGCGCAGGTTGCGTCGATATTGCGCAGCGCGTCCTGCTCAAGGGTCGCGCGCCGCTGCGGCGGGGATTCGGCCAGTTCGGTGACGATGGCCGGCAGCAGCGCGCGGAGCATCGCCACGTCTTCCGGGCGCAGCCAGGTCATGCCGGCCTGCGGCGCGGGATGGGCCGACGAGCAGCCGGCCAGCGACGGCACCAGCGCGGTACAGGCCAGCGCGGCCGAGAAGCCGAGGCCGACTTTCAGGAAGCCGCGCCGCGTCAGCGCGTGCAGCGCCTCGGCATCGGCATCCGCACGGCGGTGTGGATGATTGGGGGGCATATTGTCTCCATGCGTCGGTCTCTTGTATTCAGGCGGGGCAGGCCCGCATTGACGCTACCCGGAGTTTGGATAAAGATCGGTGCCCGGTCTTGATCCCGCACGACAGGTGATTTGATGCCACGCGCCAACCAGCCCGACGGCGGTGCCAGTGGTGCGCCAGCGGGCACCGCATCGGGCACCGTCTCGCTCGCCTACCTCCGCGCCGTGCTCGACCACGGCGCGCGCCAGGGCATTGCCCCGGCCGAACAGCTGCGCGCCGTCGGCGTGCCGCCCGAGCTGCTGCACGCCACCGGTGCGCAGACCGCCACGCGCATTCCCGGCGCGGCCTACCTGGCGCTGCTCGACTGGCTGGAGCAGGTCACCGGCGATCCCGATGTCGGCCTGCGCGCCGGCGCCGCCTTCGCGCCGCGCCACTATGCCGAGATGGGCTACGTGGTGCTGACCACGCCCACCGTGCGCGACGCCATCCTGCAAGGCATCCGCTATGAGGTGCTGGCCAACGATATCGGCGGCACCCGCCTGATTGAAACGCCGCATGCCGCCTGCATGACCTGGGAAGCCCGGCATGGCCCGCTGTCGCGCCATGCGCATGAGCTGCACATGGCAACCTGGGTGGTGTTCGCGCGCTGGCTGATCGGTGAGCAGCACGTGGCCACGCAGGTGGAATTCCCGCATCCCGCGCCCGCCGATACCCGGCTGCATGCCGAGGTGTTCGGCTGCCCCGTGGTCTTCAACGCCGCGCGCCATGCCATGCATATCGAACGGGCCTTGCTGGACCTGCCGTCGCTGCAGGCCGACGCGGGCATGCAGGCGCAGATGACGCGCATCGCCGATACCCAGCTGCAGCAGATCGTGCCGGCCGGGGCCGACGCATTGGCGCAGGCGCGTGCCTATATCAGCGGGCGGCTGCCGCAGGGCGAACTGCCGATTGCCGACGTGGCAGCGCACCTGGGCATGCCCGTGCGCACCCTGCAGCGGCGGCTGCAGGCGCAGGGCATCAGTTATTCACAGCTTGTGGATAACGTGCGGCGCGCGCTGGCGCAGCAGTATCTTGCCGATCCCGGCATCAGCCTGGCGCAGTGCGCGATGCGGCTCGGCTATTCCGAGCAGAGTGCCTTCACCCACGCCTTCAAGCGCTGGACCGGTGAAACGCCGCACGGCTGGCGGCGCAAGGGACAGGCCGCCTAGTGCCTGAATGTTGCGGCCACGCCTTCGTGATCCGCGAAACCTGAAAAAAATCTCCCGGTTTCAAACGCACGACCGAATCCCACGGCGCAAGCGCCTCCGGGGCGGCATCGCCTTGTTTCATGTGCGTCAAACGCCTCTGGAAATCCCAAAAAATTAGAACCATCCTTCAACTCACGGCATTGACCACGTGCCCTGCGCTTCCTACGATGACATCCATCAATGTCACAATAAACACTGTAATAACGGTGAGGAGCGCCCATGAATGCACCCGCGGAGCTGCCGCAGCAGGCATCCCCTGCCCTTGAGCACACAGACATTGCCATCATCGGCAGTGGCTTTGCCGGCCTCGGCATGGCGATACGGCTGCGCGAGCGCGGCGAGCGCAACTTTCTGATCTTCGAGAAGGCCGGCTCCGTCGGCGGCACCTGGCGCGACAACCATTACCCGGGCTGCGCCTGCGATGTGCAGTCGCACCTGTATTCCTTTTCCTTCGCGCCGAACCCGGACTGGTCGCGCATGTTCTCGACCCAGCCGGAGATCCGCGCCTACCTGGAAGGCTGCACCGACCGCTTCGGCCTGCGCCCGCACCTGCGCCTGCACCATGAACTGCACCACGCCGCCTGGGACGAAGCCGCGCAGGTGTGGCGCCTGGAGATGGCCGACGGCAAGGTGGTCCGGGCGCGCGTGCTGGTCTCCGGCATGGGCGGGCTGAGCCGGCCTTCCTACCCCAATATCCCCGGTCTGGACTCGTTCGAGGGCGAGTGCTTCCACTCGCAGCACTGGAACCACGCCTATGCGCTCGCCGGCAAGCGCGTGGCCGTAATCGGCACCGGCGCCAGCGCGATCCAGTTCGTGCCGCAGATCGCGCCGCAGGTGGCGCAGCTGGACCTGTACCAGCGCACCCCGCCGTGGATCATGCCCAAGCCGGACCGCGAGGTCAGCGCGACCGAGCGCTGGCTGTTCCGCCGCCTGCCGTTCACGCAGACGCTGGTGCGCACCGGCATCTACTGGATGCTGGAATCGCGCGTGCTGGGCTTTGTGCTGCATCCGAAGATCATGAAGGTGGTGGAGCGCGTCGCACGCGGCCATCTGGCCAGGCAGGTGCGCGACCCCGCCTTGCGCGCAACGCTGACGCCGGACTACACCATCGGCTGCAAGCGCGTGCTTATCTCCAACGACTACTACCCGGCACTGACGCGCGACAACGTGGACGTGGTCACCACCGGCATCGCCCGCGTTGAGCGCGACGCGGTGGTGCTGCGCGACGGCACGCGCCGGCCCGCGGACTGCATCATCCTGGGCACCGGCTTCCATGCCACCGACCCGATGCCGCGCGGCGTGATCTCCGGCCTTGACGGCGTGGACCTGGTCGATGCCTGGCGCGACGGCGCGCAGGCCTACCTGGGCACCACCGTGGCGGGCTTCCCCAACCTGTTCTTCGTGGTGGGCCCCAATACCGGCCTGGGCCACAGCTCGATGGTGTTCATGATCGAGTCGCAGGTGGCCTACATCGCGGACGCCCTGCAGCAGATGCGCCGCGAAGGCGTGCAGGCGGTGGACGTGCGCGAGCCGGTGCAGCGCCGCTTCAACGAACGGCTGCAGGCGCGGCTGGGCCATGCGATCTGGTCCGCCGGCGGCTGCGCCAGCTGGTACATCGACCCGCGCAGCGGCCGCAACACCACGCTGTGGCCGGGCTTCACCTGGCAGTTTCGCCGCGCCACGGCCAGCTTTCGCATGACCGACTACGACCTGTACCCGGTGCGGCGCGCATTGCCGGACGAGACCGCAATGCAGCCCGGGTCGGCCGATATCGCCACGGTCGCCGGTGCCTGACGCACACGCATTCCCCCCGATTCACACCCAAAAGAACGACATCACCGGAAGGAGACCGGACATGAAGGACTTCCGCAACAAGGTTGCCGCGATCACCGGCGCCGGCTCGGGCATCGGCCGCGCGCTGGCGGTGGCCCTGGCACGGCAGGGCTGCCACCTGGCGTTGTCAGACCGCAATGAGGCCGGGCTGGCGCAGACGGTGGCCCAGGCCATGGCCGCCGCACCGCAGGCCCGCATCACCCAACACACCGTGGATGTGGCCGACCGCGCCGCAGTCTATGCGTGGGCCGCCGCGGCCGCCGAATCGCACGGCCGCATCAACCTGATCTTCAACAACGCCGGCGTGGCGCTATCCAGCACCGTCGAGGGCATGAGCTACGACGACCTGGAATGGATCATGGGCATCAACTTCTGGGGCGTGGTGTATGGCACCAAGGCCTTCCTGCCATACCTGAAGGCCAGCGGCGACGGCCACGTGGTCAATACGTCGAGCATCTTCGGCATCTTCGCCCAGCCCGGCATGGGCGCCTACAACGCCAGCAAGTACGCGGTGCGCGGCTTCACCGAATCGCTGCGGCAGGAGCTGGACCTGATGGACTGCGGCGTGTCGGCCACCACTGTGCACCCGGGCGGCATCAAGACCAATATCGCCCAGGCCAGCCGCGTGTCATCCAGCGTCAACGGCTTCCTGGTGCGCGACGCGCAGCACGGCAAGGATGAGTTCGAGAAGTTCTTCATCACCTCGCCCGATAAGGCCGCGCGCGTGATCCTGGAAGGCGTGCGCCGCAACCGCCGGCGCGTGCTGATCGGACCCGACGCCTATGCCGCCGATGCCATGGCGCGGCTGCTGCCGGCTGCCTACCAGTCACTGGTGGTGCGCGAGACGCGCCGCAAGCGCGATCTGGGCCCCGCTGCGGCACCGGCCTCGGTTGGCCAGGGAGAGCGCCCGTGAACCGGCTCGCGATAGAACAGGATGCCGCGCTGCTGGCGCCACCGGGGGCACTGACGCGCTGGTTCGGGCAAGGCCGCGTAGGGCTGTTCAGCCTGTCGCGCGCCACGCTGGCGCAGCGCCATGCGCTGCCGGCCTCGCGCTGGGTGCGCGTGCTGGATGCGATGGTGCACTACACCGACGAAGGCCCCGCCGACGGCGAGATCCTGGTGCTGATCCACGGCTTCGGCGCTTCGCTGCATACGTGGCAAGGGATTGTGCCGGTGCTGGCGCAGCGCTATCGCGTGCTGCGGCTGGACATCGCCCCGTTCGGGCTGACCGGGCCGCTGCGCGATGCGCGCGGCCGCATCGAAACCATGGACGTGCACCGCTACCGCGATTTCATCGATGCCTTCCTGGCTGCGGTGAACGTGCGCCGCGCCAGCATCATCGGCAACTCGCTGGGCGGGCTGATCGCGTGGGACCTGGCGGTGCGCCGGCCCGATGCGGTCGACAAGCTGGTGCTGATCGACGCCGCCGGCTTCCCGATGCGGCTGCCGATCTACATCGACCTGTTCCGCCATGCGCCGGTGCGCTGGTCGGCACCGTGGATGCTGCCCGAGTTCATCATCCGCGCCGCCACGCGCGATGTCTATGGCGATGCCTCGCGCGTGCCGGAGTCCACCTTCCGCCGCTACGTCGACTTCTTCTACGCCGAAGGCAGCCGCGAGGCCGTCGGCAAGATGGTGCCCAAGCTCGACTTTGCCCAGCTTGACACCCACCTGCTCGGCAGCGTGCGCGCGCCCACGCTGGTGCTGTGGGGCGAGCGCGACCGCTGGATCCCGCCCGCTCACGCGCAGGCCTTTGCCGAGCGCATCCCCGGTGCGCAGCTGCGCCGCTACGCGGGGCTTGGCCACGTGCCGATGGAAGAAGACCCGCAACGCGTGGCCGCAGACCTGCTGCCGTTCCTGGCAGCCCAATGAATTCCCACCGGCGCAACACGCGCCGGCCTTCACCCAAGGAGACCGCCATGATGCCAGTCCGCCGCGACGTGCGTCCCCACCTGCCGCCAGAACGCATCAGCGACTGGCACGAACGGGGCCGTCACATCACCCATTTCATCAACGCGCTGTCGATCTTCTTCCCCGCCGGGGAGCGCTTCTTCATGGACAGCGTGCGCAACTACCGCGACCAGGTGAAAGACCCCGAACTGAGCCGCGCCATCGCCGGCTTTATCGGCCAGGAAGCGATGCACACGCGCGAGCACATCCTCTACAACCGGCTGATGGAAGACGCCGGCCTGCCCGCCGCGGCGCTGGATCGCACGGTGTGGAAACTGCTGGACCTGCTGCGCAAGATCCTGCCCAAGTCCTGGCAGCTGGCCCACACCATCGCGCTGGAGCACTACACCGCGATGCTGGCCGGTGGCCTGCTGCAGGATCCGCGCCACATGGGCGCGGCCTCTGAGACCGGCTACCGGCAGGTGTGGACCTGGCACGCGCTGGAAGAAACCGAGCACAAGGCCGTGGCCTACGATGTCTGGAACACGGTGATGAAGCCCGGCCCCTACCGCTACTTCCTGCGCACCTTCACCATGCTCACCACCACCGTGACGTTCTGGGCCATGGTGTTCGTGTTCCACATCGCGCTGGTGATGGGCGACAAGGGCTGCCGCAACAAGCTGACCGGGTTTGGCGGCGTGCTGCGCTTCCTGTGGGCTTCGCCCGCCGTGCTGCCCAAGATGATCCCGGAATGGCTCAGCTACTTCCGCCCGGGCTTCCATCCGTGGGACGACGACAACCGCGCCGAACTGGCACGCATCGCCCCGCTGGTCGAAGAGATCGAAGACACCGCGCGCGCCGCCGGCGTCTCTACCCGTGCGCCCTCGCTGCGGGGGGCCACATGACCATCTGGCAGTGCCGTATCTGTGGATTCGTTTACGAAGAAGCGCTCGGCATGCCCGAGCACGGGATCGCGCCCGGCACACCGTGGGGCGCGGTCCCGCTGGAGTGGAGCTGCCCGGACTGCGGCATGGCAAAAGCGGATTTCGACATGGTTGCGCTATAGGCGGGCGGTGGCCAATGAGGGGTGATGGCTGTCAGCACCCCGATCCATCAAACAAAAAGCCCGGCATCACTGCCGGGCTTTTCGCTTACCGCAACTTGCAACAGCTTCAGCTCTTGGCCACCACTGCCGCCTTGCCCTTGCCGAGCATGCGGTTGATCTGCCACTGCTGGGCGATCGACAGGATGTTGTTCACCACCCAGTACAGCACCAGGCCGGCCGGGAAGAAGAAGAACATCACCGAGAACACCAGCGGCATGATCATCATGACCTTGGCCTGCACGGGGTCCGGCGGGGTCGGGTTCAGCTTGGTCTGCACGAACATCGACACGGCCATCACGATCGGCAGGATGTAGAACGGATCCGGCACCGACAGGTCATGGATCCAGCCCAGCCACGGCGCGCCGCGCATTTCCACCGACGACAGCAGCACCCAGTACAGCGCAATGAACACCGGGATCTGGATCACGATGGGCAGGCAGCCGCCGAGCGGGTTGACCTTCTCGGTCTTGTACAGCCCCATCATCTCCTGGTTCATCTTCTGCGGGTCGTTCTTGTAACGCTCGCGGATCGACGTCATGCGCGGCTGCAGGTCCTTCATCTTGCCCATGGACTTGTAGCTTGCCGCCGACAGCGGGAAGAACACCAGCTTGATCAGCACCGTCAGCGCGATGATCGACCAGCCCCAGTTGCCCAGGAAGCCGTGCAGCTTCTCCAGCAGCCAGAACAGCGGCTTGGCCAGGATGGTCAGCCAGCCATAGTCCTTCACCAGCTCCAGGCCCGGGGCGATCTTCTCGAGCATGTGCTCTTCCTGCGGGCCGGCGAACAGGCGTGCATCGGTGGTCACCGTGGCGCCCGGGGCCAGTTCACCCAGCGGCTGCTGGACGCCCACGCGGTACAGGTTCGGGTCGATCTGCTGGACGTAGAAGCTGTGCTCCTTGCTGGTCTGCGGGATCCAGGCCGAGGCAAAGTAGTGCTGCACCATCGCCACCCAGCCATTGTTGGCGGCGGCCGGCACGCTGGCCTTGCCCTTGGCCACATCTTCAAAGCTGATCTTGTGGTACTTGTCGGCGTCGGTGTAGATGGCCGGGCCGGTGAAGGTGCTGTAGAACTGCGACTGCTCGACCTTGCTGCCGTCGCGCGCCAGTTCCAGGTACAGCGTCGGCGAGACCGGCGCGGCACCCGCGTTGGTCACCGCGAACTTGGTGTCGACCACATAGGTGCCCTTGTGGAACACATAGGTCTTGACCAGCTTCACGCCGTTCTTCTCAGCGGTCAGCGCCACTTCCAGCTGCTCGGCGCCGTCCAGCGAGCGCGGGCCAGGGGCGGCGGTGAACACCGTGGTGTGGTTGGGCAGGTCGCCGCCGATCAGGCCCGAGCGTGCCATGTAGGTGCGCACGTTGTCGCGCTCGAACAGCACCACCGGCTTGCCGTCCTTCTCATGCTCCTTGAGCAGCTCCAGGCGCGACACGATGCCGCCGGCGGTGTCGATCTCGGCGCGCACCGTGTCGGTGGTTACCACGATCTTCTCGCCGGCGGGCTGGGCCGCGGCCTGCGGCGCGGCCGGGGCAGCGGTACCCGCTGCGCCTGGCGCCACGTTGGCCTTGGGCACGTCGCCCTGGGCGGCAGCGCCGCTGGCGGCGGGCGCCGAAGCGGCCTGTTGCGTCGTGCTCGGGAAGAACATCGACGCATGGCCTTGGGAGCGCTGCCAGTTGTCGTAGAGCAGCACGAGGGCCATCGAGAAGATGACCCAGAGGATGGTGCGTTTGATATCCATGTCTGGCTGTGGTCGGAGAAATCAGGGTCTGGGCAGACGGATCGCAACAGGCGCATGGCCTGCGGCGGCATGGACGGAACGGCCCGCGTGGGTGTCCGGCCTGGCAGTGTCGTCAGCTTGCGTGCCCGGCACGGGATCATACCCGCCTTGGGCGAAAGGATGGCAGCGGCACAGCCGGCAGGCGGCCATCCAGCTGCCGCGCGCGGCGCCGTAATGGATGACGGCGTCGCGGGCGTAGTCGGAACAGGTCGGCAGGAAGCGGCACTGCGAGCCCAGGTAAGGACTCAGGGCGATCTTGTAGATACGCAGCAGGGCGAGCAGGATTCGCTTCATGGCAGGCGGTTCAGGCCGGAAGGCCTGGTGGCTGGCTTTGCGAGGGGCTCGCCGGTGGCGCCGCGGGTGGCGGTGCCGAAGGCGAGGCAGGCGGTGCGGGTGGCGGCAGCGGCTTGGCCGCTACGTCGAGCAGGCTGGCGATTTCCGCCGCGCATGCCCTTCGGACCGCCGCGCGCGTCGCAAATTCCGCGCGCGGAAACTTGGCTTGCAGGCGCAGCAGCACATCGCGCCCCGCCAGGTGCTCACGGCGCTGGCGAAACAGCTCGCGCGCCATGCGCTTCACCAGGTTGCGCTCAGCCGCGCGCGGCGCGAACTTCTTGCCGACCACCACGCCAAGCCGGCCTTCCGGACGGTCATTGGCGCGCACGTAGAGCACGAAATGCGGGCTGCGCCGCCGGGGCCGCAAAGCAAAAACGGATGAAAACTCATCCGTCTTTGTTAGCCTCGCGGCTTTGGGGAAGGCATGGGCTGACACGCTGGGTGACACTGGTGAGCGCTGGCGAATACTACTGCTGGCGCAAAAGCGGCGCCCTGCGGCAAGCGGCCGGCCGACCTGAAGCCGAGGCGGTGGGCATTGACGGCTGCGCGGCACGGCTGCGGTACGCTGCAGCCGGC
Source organism: Cupriavidus sp. FW305-F7 (assembly GCF_058782875.1). NCBI lineage: Bacteria > Pseudomonadati > Pseudomonadota > Betaproteobacteria > Burkholderiales > Burkholderiaceae > Cupriavidus > Cupriavidus sp. FW305-F7. The sequence goes on from NZ_JBYSYC010000008.1 coordinate 97,297, forward strand.
GCCGGGCGCGCCGTCAGGCCGGTCGCCCGGGCCTCAGATGGCCAGGCGCTTGCGGCCCTTGGCGCGGCGTGCGTTGATGACGGCACGGCCGCCGCGGGTCTTCATGCGCACGCGGAAACCGTGGGTACGCTTGCGGCGGGTAACGGAAGGTTGGTAGGTACGTTTCATGTTGCACTCTCTGGTTGATCTTGGCTCGCCCGACTCCGGCCGGTGCCGGGGTGCCGTGGCCGCCGCGTATGGTTCGCATGGGGCTGCCGCAAGCAAGAAACTGCCGCGGCGTATCCGACGATTCTGGTTCTGTCTTTGCTGCCGGCCGAATGGCGCGCGCTGCAGGCGGGGTGGCCTGTGGGCGCGGACGGCACGAACAGGCCAGACCCGGCGATGCGCATACGTGATCCCCTGCCGCATCGCAGAACCCGCCATTTAAACGATTTTCTCCGGCGCTGTCAAGGCACAAGTCTGTGTGCAAGGGCACAATTGCCACAGCGCCCTGGGGCCCGTGGTGCGCCATTGTCCACAATGATCGGTGGGTAACTGCATGTGTCCCGAGGGCCACCTCCATCGCAGTCATCCACAGGCGAAGTCCCTGTTTTGCCTGAGATTTTGCCCGTTTCCGCACCCCGGAAAGCCGCATCACAGCAAGGGTTGTGCACACAAATCCACTGCATTTGCACAAGTTGTCCACAGACTTATCCTTTGTGGATAACTCAGGGGCGGGGGTACAATCCGGGTCCAAACACAACACGGGCTGCGTGGCGCAGGCGCAACCCGGGCTCCCACCGCGGCAACGCATGACTGAACGCACGCCAGTGCAGCGAACCTGAAGGTTCGCTGGCGGCTGCATTGGCATGCTGCGGAGGTCTCACCGGACGGAACTGATTCCTAATACGGTAAGGATGGCCCGGATCGCGCGGCGTAGATGCTGCTTGTGGCGTGCCGGGGGAACCGCTTAATTGCGGCCGGGTACGATTACCAAAAAACAAACAATGCAAGATTTCTGGCAGGCGGCAGCAGCGCAATTAGAGCGCGAGCTGACGCCGCAACAGTTCAAAACGTGGATCAAGCCGCTGGCGCCCGTTGCGTTCGATGAAGAAACGCACGCGCTGCGCATTGCCGCGCCCAACCGTTTCAAGCTGGACTGGGTCAAGAGCCAGTTTTCGGGGCGCATCACCGCACTTGCCTGCGAGTACTGGGAAGCGCAGGTCAGCGTCCAGTTCGTGCTGGATCCCGCCGCGTCGGGCCGTGCCGCTGCCTATATGCAGCCGGCCCAGCCCGGCATGGGCCCGGGCGGCATGGACGGCCACGCAGCACCGGGTACGGGCATGGCCGGCTATCCCGGCGCCCAGCCGATGGGCGGCCAGGCCCCGTTTGCCATGCCCGGCCAGCCTGGCTATGGCGAGTACCCCACCCCAGCCGCGTACGGCATGGGCCAGCCGCAGTACGGCAATCCGGTCGGCATGCCCTCCGCAGCCCCGGTCCCGGCCGGCGCGCGTGCGCAGGCCCCAGGCATGGGCGGCCAGCACCCCGGCCAGCATCACCCGCAGCACGGCGCCGACATGGGCGAGATCGACGTGGTCCACATGGACCCCGCCGAGGCCAGCGCCCGCTCCTACCGCGTGCAGCCGCAGCAACCCCAGCAGCCGCACCCGTCCCATCAGCCCCACCAGCAGATGGGCGGCGCCACGCCGATGCCCGGCCACCAGCCCAGCGACACGGTGCATGAGCGCTCGCGCCTGAACCCGATCCTGACCTTTGACAACTTCGTCACTGGTAAAGCCAACCAGCTGGCTCGTGCCGCGGCCATCCAGGTGGCCAACAACCCGGGCAAGTCGTACAACCCGCTGTATCTCTATGGCGGCGTGGGCCTGGGCAAGACTCACCTGATCCACGCCATCGGCAACTACATGCTGCTGGAGAACCCGCGCGCGCGCATCCGCTACATCCACGCCGAGCAGTACGTCTCCGACGTGGTCAAGGCGTACCAGCGCAAGGCGTTCGACGAGTTCAAACGCTACTACCACTCGCTGGACCTGCTGCTGATCGACGATATCCAGTTCTTCTCCGGCAAGAACCGCACGCAGGAAGAGTTCTTCTATGCCTTCGAGGCCCTGATTGCCAACCGGGCGCAGGTGATCATCACCAGCGATACCTACCCCAAGGAAATCAGCGGCATCGACGACCGCCTGATCTCGCGCTTTGACTCGGGCCTGACCGTGGCCATCGAGCCGCCCGAGCTGGAAATGCGCGTGGCCATCCTGATGAAGAAGGCCGCCGCGGAAAGCGTCAACGTGCCCGAAGAGGTTGCCTTCTTCGTCGCCAAGCACCTGCGCTCAAACGTGCGCGAGCTGGAAGGTGCGCTGCGCAAGATCCTGGCGTTCAGCAACTTCCACGGCAAGGACATCACCATCGAGGTGACGCGCGAAGCGCTCAAGGACCTGCTGACCGTGCAGAACCGCCAGATCTCTGTGGAGAACATCCAGAAGACCTGCGCGGATTTCTACAACATCAAGGTCGCTGACATGTACTCGAAAAAGCGGCCTGCCAATATTGCACGGCCGCGCCAGATTGCGATGTACCTGGCCAAGGAGCTGACGCAGAAGAGCCTGCCCGAAATCGGCGAGCTCTTTGGCGGCCGCGACCACACCACCGTGCTGCACGCCGTGCGCAAGATCGCCGACGAACGCAGCAAGGACGCGCAGCTGAACCACGAGTTACACGTGCTGGAGCAAACGCTCAAGGGCTGATGCATGGCCGATGCCCGGGGTACCCCCGGGAAGGCGTTTTGAAGGGTCGGCCCCTCGGGGCTGGCATACTGTAGGGTGCGCGCCACGGACATCCCGTGGCGCCTGGGGAATTAACGTCAGCGTCGCCGGGGCAAGTGTCCGGAAAATGGCCACTGATAAGGCTTTGCGGTGAGTCGGGACGGGATGGCAAGTGCGGTTTGCGCCAGCGTGGCTTTTTGTGCACAGCTGGCCCGCCGGCCGGTCCCGCCCCGCTTCACCGCAGCGGCTTATCCTTGGTACAATGGCACATTAACTCCTTGATTCCTAAGTGAATTTGGAGTTGTTTGCGTTCTGCGGTCGCCGATTACAAACGACGAAGGATAAATTCAATGCAATTGGTCAAAACCTCGCGAGACAATCTGCTGCGTCCGCTGCAAATCGTGAGCGGCATCGTGGAGCGCCGCCACACCCTCCCGATCCTGGCCAATCTGCTGATTCGCAAGTCCGGGTCCAACGTATCCTTCCTCTCGACCGACATCGAGATCCAGATCACCACGCACGCCGAATGCGGCGTTGGCAGCGACGGCGTTGCCACCACCGTGGCCGCGCGCAAGCTGCTGGACATCCTGCGCGCCATGCCTGACGGCGACGTGGCCCTGTCGCTCAACGACAAGCGCATGACCGTGCAATCCGGCAAGAGCCGCTTCGCACTGCAGACGCTGGCCGCAGAGGAATTCCCGACCGTTGCCGAAGCCAGCGAATTCAACGCCAGCGTCAGCCTGCCGCAGAAGACCTTCAAGCACCTGCTGGCAATGGTCCACTTCGCCATGGCGCAGCAGGACATCCGCTACTACCTGAACGGCATGCTGCTGGTGGTGGAAGGCAAGAAAGTCATGGCAGTCGCCACCGACGGCCACCGCCTGGCGTACTGCGGCGTTGAGCTGGAAACCGAAGCCGTCGGCGTGGGCGCGCGCCAGGAAGTCATCATCCCGCGCAAGACCATCCTGGAACTGCAGCGCCTGCTGGAAGACAACGACGATCCGGTGCGGGTGCAGTTGGCCGCCAACCAGGTCAAGTTCACGTTCGCCAATATCGAACTGATCTCAAAGCTGGTGGAAGGCAAGTTCCCCGACTTCCAGCGCGTGATCCCCAAGGGCTACAAGAACGCCTTCGCCATCGACCGCGTGCGGCTGCAGCAGGCGCTGCAACGCACCGCGATCCTGACGACCGACAAATTCAAGGGCGTGCGCTGCATCCTCGACACGCACATGCTCAAGATCAGCTCCACCAACGCCGACCAGGAAGAGGCGCAGGAAGAGCTGGAACTCGATTACTCGGGCGACGCGCTCGATATCGGCTTCAACGTGACCTACCTGCTTGACGTGCTTGCCAACCTGAAGAGCGAGCAGGTGCAGGTCAGCCTCGGCGACTCGAATTCGAGTGCGCTGATTACCGTGCCGGAAGACGACAACTTCAAGTACGTCGTCATGCCGATGCGCATCTGATGATCCGGTAACAGGACCAGACCAGACAAGAACCGGAGCAGCAAACGGCACGCAACGACACCTGGCCCAGGCCGGGACGTCCTGGGGATGACCATCCCGCAGCGGGGGCAGGATCGAAACGACGATCCGCCCCTTTTGCCGTTTTTAGTAACCCGCCATGCGGACCCTTTCGCGCCCCGCCGCTATGCCGGCCCGGCCCGAATTCCGCCATTGCCGTGAGTAGAAAGACATGACCGAACAGCAGAACCCGCAGCAGGAAAACACCTACGGAGCCTCTTCGATCCAGATCCTGGAAGGCCTGGAGGCGGTACGCAAGCGCCCGGGCATGTATATCGGTGATACCTCCGACGGCACCGGCCTGCACCACCTTGTCTTCGAGGTGCTGGACAACTCCATCGACGAAGCGCTGGCCGGCTACTGCACCGAGATCCAGGTCACCATCCACAGCGACAACTCGATCTCCATCGTCGACAACGGCCGCGGCATCCCGCCCCTGGTCAAGTTCGACGACAAGCACGAACCCAAGCGCAGCGCGGCGGAAATCGCCATGACCGAGCTGCACGCCGGCGGCAAGTTCAACCAGAACAGCTACAAGGTGTCCGGCGGCCTGCACGGCGTGGGCGTGTCCTGCGTGAACGCCCTGTCCAAGTGGCTGCGCCTGACCGTGCGCCGCGACGGCCAGGTCCACCTGATCGAATTCGCCAAGGGCGACGTACAGAACCGCATCGTCGAGACCGTGACCGGCCCCGACGGCCAGTCCGTTGAAGTCTCGCCGATGAAGATCATCGGCGCCACCGACAAGCGCGGCACCGAAGTGCACTTCCTGGCCGACGAAGAAATCTTCACCAACGTCGAGTTCCACTACGAGATCCTCTCCAAGCGCATCCGCGAGCTCTCGTTCCTGAACAACGGCGTGCACATCAAGCTGGTCGACCAGCGCACCGGCAAGGAGGAAGACTTTGCCTTCTCCGGCGGCGTGAAGGGTTTTGTCGAGTACATCAACCGCTCCAAGAGCGTGCTGCACCCTACCATCTTCTACGCCAACACCGAAAAAGACGGTATTGCCGTGGAAGTGGCCATGCAGTGGAACGACGGCTACAACGAGCAGGTGCTCTGCTTCACCAACAACATCCCGCAGCGGGATGGCGGCACCCACCTGACCGGCCTGCGCGCCGCGATGACCCGCGTCATCAACAAGTACATCGAAGAGAATGAAGTCGCCAAGAAAGCCAAGGTGGAAACCACCGGCGACGACATGCGCGAAGGACTGTCCTGCGTGCTCTCCGTCAAGGTGCCCGAGCCCAAGTTCAGCTCGCAGACCAAGGACAAGCTGGTCTCGTCCGAAGTGCGCCTGCCCGTGGAAGAACTCGTCGGCAAGGCCCTGAGCGACTTCCTGCTGGAAACCCCGGGCGACGCCAAGATCATCTGCAGCAAGATCGTAGACGCCGCCCGCGCCCGCGAAGCCGCCCGCAAGGCCCGCGAAATGACCCGCCGCAAGGGCCTGATGGACGGCATGGGCCTGCCCGGCAAGCTGGCCGACTGCCAGGAAAAAGACCCCGCCCTGTCAGAACTCTTCCTGGTGGAGGGCGACTCCGCAGGCGGCTCCGCCAAGCAAGGCCGCGACCGTAAGTTCCAGGCCATCCTGCCCCTGAAGGGCAAGATCCTGAACGTAGAGCGCGCCCGCTTCGACAAGATGCTGTCCAGCCAGGAAGTGCTGACGCTGATCACCGCACTGGGCACCGGCATCGGCAAGGACGACTACAACCTGGACAAGCTGCGCTACCACCGCATCATCATCATGACCGATGCTGACGTGGACGGCTCGCACATCCGCACCCTGCTGCTGACGTTCTTCTACCGTCAGATGCCCGACATCATCGAGCGCGGCTATGTCTATATCGCGCAGCCGCCGCTGTACAAAATCAAGCACGGCAAGGAAGAGCGCTATATCAAGGACGATGTCGAGCTCAATGCCTACCTGCTGAAGCTGGCGATGGAGAAGGCTGTGCTGGTGCGGCCGGATGGTACGGAGATCAATGGGGATGCGCTGACTGAGTTGGCGCGGCAGTATCAGCTGACTGAAGGCGTGATCTCTCGCCTGTCACGTGTGGTTGATACCGATGCCCTGCGCGCGATTGCTGATGGGGTGGCGCTGGATCTCGATAGCGCTGCTGCCGCTGAGGCGTCTGCCGTGGCGCTGAAGGCTAAGCTGGCTGAGATGCATGCCAAGACGTTGATTGGGGCTGCCGTGAATGACGACGGTACCGCTGACGTCTATGCGCAGTTTGATGAGAAGACGGATAAGCATCGGTTGATGATTGCGCGGCGCCATCATGGCAACGTGCGGCTGTCGCATCTGGATGCGGACTTTGTTCATGGTGCTGATTACGCCGCGCTTTCCAATGCTGCTAAGACTTTCCAAGGGCTGACTCCGGAAGGGACTAAGGTGCAGCGGGGTGAAGGCGAAAAGCTGCGCGATCAGACTGTCAACGACTTCCACGGGGCCATGCAATGGCTGCTTGCCGAAGCTGAGCGTGGCGTTTCGCGTCAGCGCTATAAGGGTCTTGGTGAGATGAACCCTGAGCAGCTGTTTGAGACTACGCTTGATGTTACCCAACGCCGTTTGCTGAAGGTGCAGATTGAGGATGCTATTGCGGCTGACCAGATCTTTACCACCCTTATGGGGGATGAGGTGGAGCCGCGGCGGAATTTCATCGAATCTAATGCGTTGGTGGCTCGGAATATTGATGTTTGAACTGCCTGTAGATAGACGCATAACCTGAAAAAAAAAGACCCATAAGATTAGAAACTTATGGGTCTTTTTTATTGATAGTTCGGATATATGGCGGTTCGTCCCGCCGCCTTCCGCGGATTCCCGCGAGCACGTGCACAATCTGAACTCAAAAACCAAATCGACGCTATCTGGAACGCTTTCTGGTCTGGAGGCATTTCCACCCGACGGAGGTGCTGGAACAAATCACCTACCTGTTGTTCATTCGCCGCCTCGACGACGCCCACACGCTCGAAGAGAACAAGGCGGCTAACCGTCCGACGGGTGCGGGCATCGAAGGCCGGCTACCGAACGGCGGCCATACCTTACGAATTCAAAGGAGAGTTGAAACTGGCACAGCATGTTGACTGCAGACAATTCCAATCTGCGCCCTGAAGCGAACGTCCGACACGACCTGAGCATCGCCCGGAGCAATAGAAGGGGCCGGTATAAGTGTAGCTGGCACTAGCACAATCGATGCTGTCGCAGACGCCACATCAAACGCTTGCCACTCGGTCGACTCAGCGTCGTCGCCCAAGGTCTCGATAACCAGTTGCCACAGCTTTGCTTGCCCCGCGTCTGAGAGTTGCGGCGAGATGCGTCGGGCAAGGTCTAGGACCGATAAACCGTCTGCGCTGCTGCGAAGAACAACACTGGCTATGAAGTCATCGGGCCGTTCGGACCGGACCTGCCGCAGCGAAAATTCGTGCTCTCGAAGTGTGCCGGTCGTCGATTTCACCTCAATCCCGAAACCGTCAGTGGCGAAATCGAAATCGTCGGTTGGCGCGACATGCCACGCGTCCACCATCCTTTGTGGTGACGACGAGGCATTGATGAGAAGCAACTCTCCCCAGAGCCGCGTCATGGATGCCCGTGAGGGCGTCGCCATTTTTCGGAACAGTTCCATCAGCGCCTCGACGGCCTCATCAACCGCTGAGTCATCGAGTTGACCTGGAAGAGAGTTTGCTGTCGCCGCAAGTAGTTCGACAAAGTAGCCATGCAACGACGCGCTGCCGGCATCACACGCGACCTTGCAAAACCATTCGCTCGACGATTTCCCGGTGTCAGTGGCGGTCACCTCGTAGCGAGCATCAAACTGGATGCTGACGTGCTTAAGCCTGATAGGCGCCCTGGGCGAGCGCCTTTGTGCAGTCGCGAGCAAAAGAATCGGTTCGTCACGCTCGCCTTTCAGCAGGAGATGCCGTTGTCCGGCACCGCACCGGATTGTCCTCGATGCCTCTCCCTCATTAGATTTTCCAAGCGCCTGAAACTGTTGCCACAGAGAAGCCTGCACTTACACGCCCTCCGCTTGTATCAGCAGTCGCTTCTTGAGCGATTCCGGCACGTGCATGGCGAACCATGGCACGCCCTGCTCCTCCGGCGTCTTCGTCTTTGCGTTCAGCAGATTGAAAGCGCGAAGATGCAACGAAACGCGGCTTGCCGATGCAAAGTCTCGGTCACCGCTATACAGCAACTGTGAGCGGTCCGTAGTGTCGGGATTCTTGCCCTGGAAAACCTGGTTAATAGCGCCAGCCTTCGTCTTACTACGAGTTTGCGCCACGAGTTCGCCGATAATAAAGACATCAGCGTGAGTCTGTCCGTCCTTTATGAGTTGTCGCAATGCGAGAACGCAGCCCACCCTCAGCACGGCGTCATCTCCGTCGCCCATTCGCAGCCGCTCAAGCAGTCCATCGATGACTGTCTCAATAGGCACATTTTCGAACAGGATGTTCTTCTTGCCTGAGCGCTTGTCGATGTAGCGGTCGGGGTCTACATCGTTGGCGGCCGCTCCGTTGTCGAGACCGCCAAGCTGCGATCTTATCCGTCTTCACGCGGGCTTCAGCGATCAGGCGGACTTGCAAGGGGTTGGCGACAAATCACCTTGCCGACATGACCTGTCAGCACGTTCGCGATGGCGATCGTGTTGCCGGTCGCCTCGGCGGCCAACTACTAACACGAGCTCGCAGCTCAACGTATATGAACGGCCTGCCCACCCGAAGTGCTCCCCGGTGCCCCTTGTCCCGGATGGTCGAACCATACACCAAGTTACGCGGTGAGGAGAGGACGGGCACCGGTTCCTATCATGCCGGTTACTAACGCCATCGAGAGCATGCACATGCAGCTGCGCAAGATCGTCAAGAACCGGGGCCACTTCCCCAGCGACGAAGCCGCCAGCAAGCTGCTGTACCTGGCCTTGCGCAACATCGAGAAGGATTGGAAGATGCCGCCCATCACCTGGAAACAAGCGGCCAACCAGTTCGCCATTCTCTTCGGTGACCGCTTCACCAACGCCCTACGCTGAGATTTATTTAACCGACCTCAGCACACAGAATTCCTGACACCTCCCTCGCGTCGCAAATGCCCCGCACGGCCTCGCGACTGAAGAACTAACACCGCGCCGGTGATTTAACGCTGCAACGGTGCACGGGACGAAGCTATCAGTAGTATCCTTTCGTCCGTGCGCCATGCGCCCTCTTCGGGCGGGCCTTGGCGGGGGAGCTCTCGCGGAGGCCGTCACCCTAGAGGGCCGCATCCTCGAAGCCACTGACGACATCCTGCGCGTCACCGCCGGCCTTCAGTCCTTCCTGACCTTGCTGGAGCTGCAGAGCGACACCATCCCCCAAAGCATCGGCCTCCACGCCCTGCTTTTGCCGCTCAGGCAACAGCTGGTCGACACCGCCGACCGCCTGCAGGCATTGGTCTGACGAGGGAGAGCCTGCTTACCCGCCCAACGGATGAGCAGCGCTGGAAAGCAAACGGCGCGAGTCAACTGGTCTCGCGCCGTTTGTATCCTGGTACGGTGGCGTTCCATAAGCCCGGAGCTTCACTCGAATAGGGCGAGTCCGATACGGCGCCGGCGCGTCATTGTGTTTACTTGCCGCAGGGCATTCGTTGTTCCTACCTAGCGACGAACACAGCCCCAGCAGGTCCATTCCCCATCGTCATACACCCCGTCGCCAGGCGCCATTGGCTGGCTGCAGCGTGTACATCGCAGGCCCGATCTTGATCCTAGTGTGACGGGCCGAAACCTGATTACTGATTTTGCTCGTGCGCCGCTATCGCGTAGTGTGCTCGACGGCAACTGTCGCTGATCTGGCGGTGAGGCAAAGCGGCCGCAGTACGTACACCATCTGCCGCCGTGATGTTCGATCGTGCTTGCGCGTTTGCACTTAGGGCAAACGGTTCGTTCCGGATCTGCAGGGGATGGTGATGTGTCTTTGGTTGGGGGTATCGCGAGTTCATCAAGACTGCTGATCCGCCGGCAACTGAGGCCATTCTGGTTGAGGTAGCTCAGCAGCGGGTCATAGCCTTTGTCGTTTGAGAGCACGAAGCACACCCTGTCACGTGCGGTCTCAAAAGTCCGGCCCAAATGAAATGCAATATGGAAGTCCAGCGCATTGCGACCGCTCCCTTCGATCTTCTGAAAGTCGATTCGGCAGAATTTCCCATTTTGTCTGGTGAGCCGTTTTGGTGGCTGCTGCTTGTTTCCTACGAAGATCAAAGTCTCGTAGCTATCGTCGAGCGGAGATAGGTCGAGTTTCGATACATTCTCGAAATCGACGAGGAGCAGATGTTTCGCCATGGCCTCTGCCAGTATCAACGAAGGGGGTGAGGGGATCGTATCTGAAGTGTACGACGAATCGCACGTGGTTCATCACACCCCACTCCAGTTGGATTGCAAATAGGCGGTCCTTCACTTCGCCCTCAAGGCGAGTGGTGAATATCGTGGCGGATAAGCTCGCCTGCTACGCAGAAAAGCGACTGGCCCAGTATACTTCCGCGAAAGCAGTCGTCGATGTCGAACGGTCCGCCCCCAGGGGTGCCACGTTAGTGATCTCGAATTGCCGGCAGTACACAACAATAATTCTGTGCCCCCAAATGAACGAGCCAATAGAATCTCGCAATGCGCAATGGGATGCATTTCTCAACCGGTGGCCTCTGGAAGAACTCTCCAGTATGAGCTTGCAGCAGTACAGCGAAGCAGGAAACCAAGACTGCTTTGTTTACTGGCTTGAGGCGAAAACCGAAGCGCTGGGATCGGTGTGGGGAGGGTCCGCATTCAAGTTTGGGATCTACTCACGAAAGAAGCCTGGCGAGGCAAAACGAGACGGGGACCGATACTACGGGGAACAATACGCGTGGTACGCCAAGTATGGCGATACGCCTGAGGCAGCTTTTGCTCAGGTCCTCAGCAAAGTTGTTCAGGTTGCCAACGCCGCCAGCACAGGTAATCTCGAGGCAATCGATGAAGTTGACCTTGGGCAGGTCGTCAAATGGAAGCTCGCCTTCCTTTATCAGGATCGACAGCATCCGACCATTTTGCCTGTGCTAAAGCTGGAGTACCTGCAGGCTGCAGTGGGAAGTAAGCAGAAGAAGGTCTCCACGCTCCAGCGGGAACTCATGGAGCATGACAACGGCTGGGGCATCTTCGAGTACGGTGATTCGGTGTGGGCGAATGTCCAAGACAAGCTTAGCACCGAGCTCACCACTGACGAGGCCAAGGCATTTCTGGATCAGTCTGACCGTTTTACGCCGGTCAAGCCAGCAACCCAGAAGATGGCTGGATATTCGACGTCCAGTGGGCGTCAAATCGCCCTCGCGCTCGATAACAAGAAGACAACGATCTATCTCAGTGCCGGCTCCTGGCTTGCTTCAATTCGGTCGCAACTACGGGACGTGGAATCCTATTCGGAGACTAGAACGCGGAGCAGCAATATTGCCGCTAACGCGCCGACGCTTGCTGTGGGCAGCGCCATGGTTAAGGTCGTGGTGCCCGACATGGAGGCCCTCTTGGCTCTATGCGATGCGTATGACAGTACAGACGAAGCGGATGTAGTCGAACACTCAGCGGATACACACAAGAATATGAATCAATCGCTCCCGCTCAACCAGATACTTTTCGGTCCTCCAGGTACAGGAAAGACATACGAAACGATCAACACGGCGTTGGAGATTCTTGCCCCGGAATTTCTCGCTGCGAATCGCTCCGACCGCGCTGCCATCAAGGGACACTTCGATTCGCTCGTCGAGGCTGGGCACGTGCGCTTCGTCACTTTTCATCAGAGCTTCAGTTACGAAGACTTTGTGGAAGGCATACGTGCAGAAAATACTGAAGACGGGCAGCTAACCTACTCGGTCGTGGATGGCGTCTTCAAAAGTCTCTGTGAGGCGGCCGCCGCGAAGGTGACAAAGGCAGCAGAGGCGCCTCTTGATCTCAAGGGCCGAAGGGTATGGAAGATGTCCTTGGGCAACACGCTGGGAAGCGATGCGTACATTTTTGATGAGTGCATCGACAAGGGCTATGCCCTGCATGGTTACGGTGGGACGATCGACTTTGGCGGGAGCAAGACGCGAGACGACATCATCAGGTGCTTTCAGGAAGCCGGGACCGTCGTCGCTGAGGATGCCTACGCAATCACCGCCGTCTCCACATTCGTACTCAAGATGAAGATCGGAGACCTAGTCGTGGTAACGGACGGCAATACTAAGTTCCGCGCGATTGGCGAGATTACCGGGGACTACCAACGCCTGAAGCGCGACGAGCAAGGTGACAATTACGGGCAGTGTCGTGCAGTTCGGTGGTTGCGCGTCTATAAGCCGTCGTTGCCGCTGGATCAATTGATGGCAAATCAGTTTAGTCAGATGACACTGTATGAGCTTCGTCCGGGCGCAATTGAAATGGAGAAGCTGGAAGCGCTGCTTCAGACGAAGCCAGCTAGTGGTGTGCGTGTACCTAGCGGTGCACCATACCACGTGGGTGAGGTGTTTGGACGCGCCTACAGCGTCACGAACGCATCGGCAGACGTCCTGGAGTTGAAGAAGCCAAACGGAAATGAGTTGGCATTCAGCATGCGGATGCTCAAGATGCTTGCGGACTATGTGCGCCGGGGTGAGCTAACCATCGAAGACATCAAGGAAAAGCGGGTGTTCGAGAAGGTGTCCGAGTCATCTCTGGAGCCTTACCTAGTCAATGGCTACAACAACATACTCCCTGCGCTGGTCGAACGCCTAACCCGTGCTCGGTCGACTTCCCCCGCCGACGATGAAGGTCCGGCGCCGCGAGATGCCAAAGTCCTGATCATCGATGAGATCAACCGCGGCAACGTATCACGTGTCCTAGGCGAGCTAATCACGCTGATCGAGCCTTCGAAACGTGCAGGTAATGCGGAAGCCCTTGAGGTGATCTTGCCCTACTCTAAGGAGCGCTTCAGCGTACCAGCGAACCTTTACTTGATCGGCACGATGAACACGGCGGACCGCTCACTGGCTGGGTTGGATCTTGCGTTGCGGCGCCGCTTCAGCTTCCGCGAGATGCCGCCGAGACCGGAACTGCTGGATGCGGTGGAGATTTCCGGCGTGAACGTGGGTGCGATGCTGCGCGTCATGAACGAACGGATTGAGCTCTTGCTTGACCGCGACCATTGCATTGGCCACGCATACTTCATGTCTCTGGTCGACACACCGACGATAGAGGCTCTGGGTGAAGTGTTTCAGTCGAAGCTCATCCCATTGCTTCAGGAATATTTCTTCGAGGATTGGCAGCGTATCCAATGGGTCCTCAACGATCATCGGAAGGTGGCAGCACACCGGTTCATTCAGAAGCCTGCAAGTAACGTAGCGCAGCTCTTTGGCGAGGGCGTAAGCGTCACGGATCAGAACCAGCGCTGGATGATCAATGAGGCTGCGTTCTTGCTCGCTGAAGCGTATGCGGGGGTCATTGAGCATGGCGGAGTCATGGCTGAGTGACCACTTTTGTCACGGTGCGGGAGTACGCCAGGCTGACGATGGCGCCTCTTGCGGCAAACTCTCTGGATCGGGCTCAGGTATCTGCCACTGCCTTTGAGTGGCTATGCCGCTTGAATGCGGAACTGAGTCCATCAGGCTCGTCGCTGCTGCAAGTTGAGGATCGTCGCTGGTTAAGGCTCGACAACTACGTCGGCGTTGTCGAGACGCCCTGCGGCACCCGAGTGGAGATTCTTCCCAAGCATGACGATGGAACCTGCGACGTCGGCAAGAGCCGGGCGCTGTTGCGCCGAATGATTGCAGGCGCGATGGACCTTCCCGTTCGCGAGGTAGGTGAGACTTCACTTCAACGGTTTGATTCCCCGTTGACGGAGTGGGTGATCGCACAATTCTTGTCCGCGTTGGACCATCTAGTGAAACGCGGTGTGCGGTCTGACTATTTGCGCGTTGAGGCGGAGGAGCGCCATCTACGCGGCCAGTTGGATGCCGTTCGACAGATGCGTCAGCCTCTGGGGCGCCAGCACATTTTCCAGACACGTCACGACGTCTTCTCGCCAGATCGCGCGGAGAACCGCCTGCTGAAGCAGGCCGTTGAGTTCATCTGTCAGCAAACGCAAAACCCAACAAGTTGGCGGCTTGCGCAGGAGTTGCGAGCACTATTTCAGGACGTTCCTAGAAGCGCGAGCATTGACGAAGATTTCAAGCGCTGGCGGACAGACCGCCTGATGGCGCACTATCAGGCGGTTAAGCCATGGTGCGAACTGGTGCTGTCGCGCCAGATGCCATTCTCTGTCGTTGGAAAGTCGTACGGCATCAGCTTGCTGTTCCCGATGGAAAAGCTGTTCGAGCGATATGTTGCGGCGCGACTCCAACTTGACTTGGCAGCGGGGGCGCGGCTTACTGCCCAGGCCTCCCGCCAATCACTATGCGAGCACGATGGCGCGACCATGTTCCAACTGCGCCCGGACTTGCTGATAGAGCATGAGGGGGAGCGTTGGGTGCTGGATACGAAGTGGAAGTTGCTGGATGCCGGGAATAAGGCAGGTGCCTACGGCCTGAGCCAGGCGGACTTCTATCAGCTCTATGCCTACGGTCAAAAGTACCTCGCGGGGAAAGGAGAGTTGGCGCTTATCTATCCTCGCCGCCAGGCCTTTCAACATCCATTGCCGGCCTTTCGGTTCAGTGCTGACCTTAGTCTTTGGGTGCTGCCCTTCGACCTCGAGTTGGCGCGCCTGGTTGATGGAGGGGTGACTGGGCTTCCGTTGAGAGCAGCTCCTAGCTACATAGGATTCAATACTCCTTCAACACCCATCCACTGATCGCAGCGAAATACTCACGGAGCCAGGCGAAAGGCCACCAGCGAGATCCTGACAAACGGCCTTAACGCCGCGCTAAAGCTGGTGGCTGGTACCGGCGTGTCGGCAGGCTTCTCCGTGGTCATTGCCGCCTATTCGACGCTTCAGCTGCTTTCCGTAGCAACGGGCATCCGCGTGCAGAGCCTGCCGGCGCCGATAGCGTCTGCGATTCTGCCCGTCGTTACGAAGGTCTGCGCCACGGCAAAGGGGTTCTTCGGCAGGGCCGTCGACGCAGTCAAAAGCACTTCTCCCGCGTGTTGGAGATCGCCTACAAGAACTCGCGGCTGGAGACGCAAGCACGAAGCCCAGACGAGCCCCGACCAAGGCACCGAAGGACGCCGCCCGCCTCAAGTCACGGCGCTCACGTAGGCCTCGAACGCGCTGGCCTCCACCGGCGGACAGAAGAAGTGGCCTTGCCCGTAGTCGCAGCCGGCAGCCACCAGGATGTCGCGCTGCGACTCGGTCTCGACGCCCTCGGCAATCACGCGGATGCGCAGCGCATGCGCCATGCTGATGATGGCGCGGCACAAGGCCACGTCGTCCGGGCCCCGCGTCAGCGAGCGGACGAAGGACTGGTCGATCTTGATGTAGTCAATGTCCAGGCGCCGCAGGTACGACAAGGACGAGTAGCCAGTGCCGAAGTCGTCGAGCGCGATCTCGATGCCGGCCGCCTGGAAGCGGGAGAGCTGGTCCATGACATCGGCGTTCTGCTCCATCAGCGAGCCTTCGGTGATCTCGATGACGAGGCTGCCCACCGGAACGTTCCTGCGCTCGATCATGCTGGACCAGGACTCGGGCCCGCTCGCAGGCGCGCAGAACTCCACTGGTGATTTGTTGACCGAGATCTGGAAGCCCTTGCCCAGCAGCACCTGCCAGCGCGCAAGCTGGTCCAGCGCTTCGGTCAGCACCCAGCGGCCGATGTCGATGATGAGGCCGGATTCCTCCGCAACGGCAATGAAATCGGCCGGGTGGATCGGCCCGCGCGCCGGATGGTCCCAGCGGATCAGGGCCTCGGCCTTGCAGACCTTGCCCGTGCGCAGATCGACAATGGGCTGGTAGTGCAGCGCGAACTGGCCGGACGCCAGCGCCGTGCGCAGGTCCTGCGTGATGCGCAGGCGCTCCCTCTCCGCCTGCAGCAGCGCCTGGGTGAAGACCTTCCAGCGATTGCGGCCCTCCTCCTTGGCGGCAAACATCGCCTGGTCGGCGCACACCAGCAGGTCCTCGGCGTTGTCGGCGTCCTTGGGGTAGGTCGCCACGCCGATGCTGGCCGACACCACCACCAGCTCGCCGGCCAGGTGGTAAGGCGCGGCAATCCGCTCCAGGATGGCCTCGGCAATGCCCCCGGCAACGCCGGCATCGCCCACAGCGGACAGGATCACGGTGAACTCGTCGCCGGCCAGCCGCGCCACGGTATCCGACGCGCGCACCGATGCCGCAATACGCCGCGCCGCCTCCAGCAGCAACAGGTCGCCCTGGTCGTGGCCGAGGGTATCGTTCACCTCCTTGAAGCGATCCAGGTCGATGAACAGCAGCGCCAGCACATCCTGCGTGCCGCGCGAACGCTCGATCTCCTGCCTCAGCCGGTCGAAGAACAGGCGGCGGTTGGGCAGATCCGTGAGCGCATCGAAATTCGCCTGGTGCCGGATGACTTCCTCCGCCTGGCGTTTCTCGGTCATGTCATGGATCAGCGCAACGCGGCGGCGCTCGCCATACGCGTGGGCCAGGTAGGTATCCACGGTCAGGTAGGCGGGAAACTCGCTGCCGTCCTTGCGGCGGATCGAGAATTCGCCGCTCCATCTGCCCTTGGCTGCCACGGTGGCCCGCAGGCGCTCGACCAGCCCTGCCACATTGCCTGCCCCGCTGACGATATAGCCCGGGCGGCCCTTGACCTCCTTGGCTGTATAGCCGGTGGCGGCGGCAAAGGCCGGATTCACGTCGATGATGGTGCCATCGAGCGACGTCACCACCATGGCCTCGCTGCTGGACGAATAGACCAGCGAAGCCAGCCGCATCTCCTCCATATGGCGCTGTCGCTCCCCCATGGAGCGGCGCAGGCTGTAGTACAACAGGCCAAGCAGCAGCGTGGAAGCAATGGCACCGGCCAGGGCAACGCGGCGATAGACCTCGTAGGGCGCCAGCACCAGGCCGACCGACTCGCCCACCACGAAATTGAGCCCGAACTCCGGCAAACGGTAATAGCCGAAGACCCGCTCCACGCCTTCGGAGCCCGACACCGCCCGATAACTACCAGACTGGGGCGACCCGCTGGCGAGGTACGGCCTGTTGCTGACCGCCCTGGCCAGCGTGCCCTCCATGGCCGGCACGCGCGCAAGGACCTGGCCGGAAGTCTTGATGACCGACGCCACTTCGCCATCGCGGTTTGTGAACGACTGCGCAAAGCTGGCGAACTGCTCCGGACTGACCGAGACCACGATGACCCCGTCGAAGCTGCCCGCGCGCAGGATGGGGCGCGTGAACTGGATCGACCATTTGCGCGAGACCTTGCCCTTCACCGGGTCGCTGATGAACAGCATGTCGCGCCCGCCCGCGTTCTGATGGACCCGGAAATGCTCGCGCCCGCTCAGGTCGACCTTCTGGCCGGGCGCGGGCGGGGCGATGGACGAGTAGATGAGCAGGCCATGCTTGTCGATCACCGACACCTGGAACGACAGGTCCACCACCAAGTTCTCCCGCTCACGCACCATGTCGATGAATCCCGGCTGGCCGACCAGCCAACTGGCCCGCAGGTCGAGGAGGAACTCGGACAGCCGCAGGATGCTGGATCTCGAGTACGCGCCGAACGCCTGGGCCTGCGCCTGGGTACGCTCCGCGGCGTCGTGCAGCAAGCGGTCCCGCTCGCTCACGAGCTGAAACGCCGCGAACGCCCATGTTGCAATCAGCCACGCCGCCGCCGCCAGGTTCAACGGGGAAAAGACCTGGTGCAGGCGCTGCAGCGCCTTGCCATATCGGGTGGTCGAGCGTTCTGGCATCAAATGGGTATCGCAGCGCAGCGAAGAATCGACATCGATAGCAGGCTAGTCGAGGTCAGCGAACCCGACAAGCAGCAGCACTCCAGTCCCGTGCTCACCGCGCGGAGCCGGGCCGGCGTGTGCCGAAAGCGGCACGTCGTGATCATGCCCCGTTCGACTCGTGGGCACGTGGGCGACTATGTGCCATTCCGGCCTGATTGACGCCCCCCAAAAGGGGGCTAAGGCATTTTCGCCACAGACATTTCGGCGCCGCTGTCGGAGCCAGGGTGCATACGGCGATAGCCTGATGTCGCTGGCAGACGTGTTGCGCCAGAGGCTCGCTGGACCGCACGCGGCGCAAGTGGTCGAACTGTCGGAACTGGCGATTGCCGGCGCGGAAAAAAGTCTCGAGCAGATTGACGATTCCGGCGGCGGGGTGATGCCTGCCATCCTCGCGCTGGCGTCTGTCCATCTCGACGCATGCAAACAGACCGGCCCCGATCCGATGAAGCTCGCGGAGCGACTCTTCCGGCTGCAGGCAGAGGGAGGATGGGACACCTTCTAGGATGTCCTGCCAGCGTATGCAGAACCTCTGGGCGAGAGCGGGTTGCGTTGCTATCGTCAACTGGCTATCAGCAGCTACTGCCCGTCGCTGTAGATAGCGGTGCACGCAACGCGCGCTATGACGAAGCACTTGAAATCGTACGCGCTATCGGCAGTCTGCGGATAAAGCTGAGGGAGCGAGCGGAATTCAGCCGCGAGTTGGAGGAGATTCGCGAGACCTATCGCGCAAAACGCAACTTCAACAAGTTGCTCGCCACATTGTCTTGAGGGCCGGGCTGCGCAGGAGTCAATACTCCCTCAACACCCATCCACTAATAGCCGCGAAGTACTCACGGAGCCAGGCGTTATACCGAAGGTAGAGTGGTGTTCCAGCCCCGGCTCCGGCGACCTCCCCGAATCCTGCCTTCCGGGCAATCCGCACCGCCCGCTGTACATGGAAATCGCTGGTCACCACCACAATGGGATCGGTGGCGGCGACGCCCTGCTCTTCAAGCAAGTGCCGGCTGAACATCAGGTTCTCCTCCGTGCTGGTACTGCGCCCTTCCCGGATGACCCTGTCTGCTGCGACACCGCGGGCGATCAGATACTCAGCCATGATGTCCGCTTCCCGGCACCGCAGCCCGAAATCCTGCCCGCCACTGACCGCGACCTTCGCCTGCGGCCACTGCTGAGCGTGCTTCAAGCCCTGATCCAGCCGCGCAACCAGCGTTGGCGAGGCGACGCAGTTTGGTGTGCCGGAGCCGAGGATGATGATGGCTTTTACGGGGGAGTTTCCTGGGATGGCGACTTCGGTGTTGTGGTGGATGTTGTAGAAGAAGACGGCCACTGTCGCCAGCCATAGGGCGAACGCGATCCATGCTGCTTGCCATAGTTGCTGGCGCCTGTGGCTGGCTGCTCGCCAGTGGGCTACGAGGGGCCACTGCCATGCAAGGAGCAGGAATGACGCGCCGATGCAACCTGGCAGGACGATGCCGAAGTTGAACAGGCCTATGGTCATTAAGGCGATGGCGTCGGCGAGAAGGACGGCGCCGAATAGCGCCAGGGCGATGCGGCGCCAGCGCGCGCTTGTGTTCATTTCCTGCATTGCAGTCATTGAGTCGTTGGGAGAGCGCCGTGACGCGAAGCGATGCATGTGCTGACCTCGCGCGGCGACCAGCAACATGCGGCGCAAATTTTACCGGCGTCCGTGTGCGGAAGAAGGGCAACTTTAAGGATTGCCTTAGGGACGCGCGCACAAGAGTTCGATACATCTTGGTACTTGCCGGAGCTGTGCGTGGCGTCGGACTGGAGACCATGATGAGGCATTTCATCGCGATCGGAGTACTGTTTTTCACAGCTACGTCGGCCAATGCATGCCGACCGCCCTACCTGGAGTTCAGCGCTGTATTCGAGCCCGGCTCAGCCACGCTATCCGGTGCGGAGGTGAAGCGCCTTGCCGACTGGCGCATCAATTCCCGTCGGGCCTTTCCGGCCGGGTACACCGTCTACATGTACCTGCGTCAGAACGAAATCCTCGGTATTCCACGCCAGCTTGCCGAAGCGCGGCGCGTTCAATGACAGGCTTACTTGAACACCTCGGAATCAACAAGAAGGACATCGAGAGGCCAGAGGTACGTTCCACCGCGAGTGGGCATGTCGCTTCTGAAGTGGAGGGAAGGTTCTTCAATGAAGCAGGCATCTCAATCAACCCCCGTTGCCCGCACGTCTGCTGTGAGAGCTAAGGCTATGCAAAGGACTCTGACCTCGCGTTCATGCATCAAGTGGGTGGCGTGCGGCGTGCTTCTAGCGGTAACGGCAATCATCGCGATTGACGCCTGGCAGGCATGGAATTCACCCCAGCACTATCCATTTGGTGCAGAGGGGCCGGTGGCAAATCTCTGGGCGTACCAGACGCAGCGACACTACCTGATTGCAGCAGGACTTGCGCTAGCTGCCTGCTGCCTCGCGATAATGGGAATCTGGTTGCGCTACGCGTCGAGACGGCTTCGTTGGCTATGTGTTGCACCACTTCTCGCCATGGCGATGCTTACGGTCTATGAGTGGCTCATCGCGTTCGACTGAAAACTCAGACCACCGCATATATCACCAAGTAGAGCGAAGCCGTGCCTGCATGGAGTGAGCCCCAGCAATTGGATCCCACACAGGCTTCGCATTGAGTTCATTCCAACCCCACCGAAGCATGGCCCGAGGAGGGTTGGCACAAGCCAGGCCGATCACTACCATTGGCCGCCGGGTCACCGCCCTTCCCATGTTCTCGGATAACGCACCCGTCGCGTTCGCAGGTGCATCCGCCCCTAAAGTTTCCGCAATCGCTGCCGATACTGGTGTGGCGTGCCATTGCGCCTGTCGTTGGACATGGCCGGGCGTTTCAGGAAACACAGGTCGATGCACAACGAGAATAAGACAACGGTCGGCGCGTCACGACGCGCAATAGGGAAGGCAGCGAGGCCTGCTGCAAGCGGCGTGTGGCGATGGACCAGCCTTGCGGTTGCATGTTCGATGGTCACCGGATGTGCCACCGCTCCGGGCGCGTATCTGAAGGAAACGTTCGCCAGTGACGATCCTTGCTCAAACAATGCCCGCAATATCGGGATCGCGGCGGGTGTCATCGCCGGCGCGGTCCTGGGCAATGTTGTGTCTAGCAACAAGAAGGTCGGTACGCTGCTCGGCGCGGGTGTGGGTGCGGCGCTTGGCGGGCTGATCGGGGCGGACATGGACCGCCGCCGTTGCGAGTTGTCGCGCATTGCAAAGAAGCACGGGTTGGATGTCACTGTGGTCGACATCGCCGCGGACGGCAGTGCGTTGGCGCCTGCAACACGCGACCGCGAACAGGGCGGTCTGGGCATGTCTGTGTCGGTACGAGACGCTGGCACTGGCGGCAGTTCTCAGTTTGCTTCCGGATCCAGCGTGTTGGCGCCGGACGCCCGTGTCGCCTTCACGGAGATCGCCCAGCAGTACGCTTATGCGGCGCAGGCCAGGATGCTTGGCCCGAAATCCACGGCACAAGAACGGCAGGCGGTTGAGGCACTGAAGTCGCGGCGCATCCTGCTGATCGGGCATACCGACGATACAGGCAGCTCCAGGCTGAACGCAGAGCTGTCGGAGCAGCGTGCGCGTGCCGTCGCTGCACTGTTCCGCGATGCGGGCGTGACGGAGTCGCAGCTCTACTATCAGGGCGCGGGTGAAACGATGCCGCTGGCGGACAACCGCGACGAGACGGGGCGGGCGAAGAATCGTCGTGTCGAGATCGTGGATGTGACCGACGAATCGGCCTTTGCAAAGTTTCTTGCCGCTCGCAGACCCAACGTGGCGTTCTATCGCGAGTCTGCCGCTGACAGGACGCAATCCGGCAGGGACAGCGGTGAGGCGAATGGCGCCGCGCAGAAGAAATCGGCAACGACCGCCCGTGCCGGAGACCGGCCTAAAACACAGTCGCCCGTGCGTACGGCTTCTGCAGCGTCGCCGCGCCAAAGCGACGCGCGCAGCGATGCAGTGAAGGTACCGGCTGGCGACCGACCCGTCACGTCCGCTTCCGCTGCTGCCTCGCCTGCCCCGGCGCAGAAGCAAAGCACCGTGACACAGATACGTACCGTCAGCGCCCCGTCGATCGACTTTGGTGGCACGCCTTCGGCGCGCAGCGTGATGGTGCCGGATCTCGGCAAGCTTGATCGGCCCACCGGCTTTGCCTTGATCTCGTCCGCTGTAGCGGACACGCCGCTGGCCCGTTGCGACCAGGACCGGCCGCGTGAGGCGCGTGCCGTGAAATCGCTAAGCGACGACAAGGCCTATCGGACAGCCGATTACATGCCTGGCCTGTACAACACAATCTGGACCGATACCGTCAACGGCCATCTCGTGGCACTGAAAGGTGTAGCGGTGTTGCGCGATGGCGGTGCGCCGGCGCGCAGCCCCGAAGTGCTTGTATATCGCGACTACCACGATGCCGGGCAAGTCGCCGACTTGCGCACCGAGGCACAGGTGAATACCTATCGTGGCGACAAGGGCCTGCTCTACCGCGTCTTTGTCAACAAGGCGCCGCTGCAATGCCTCGATATCGTGATCCCGCACGCCACGCCGGACCAGGCGCGGGGGTCGTGGCTGCGCTACGACAAGGACGGCAATAGCTACTCTGCTGCATTCAGCCCGCGGATGGCAGGCGGCGGCAAGATCTGATCAACAACGAGAAAAGAATAATACGATGAGTCACTGGATCAACGAGAACCTTGCGGCGCTGAATTCTGCGCTCGCGCTTGCCGTGTTGCTGATTGTGTATCTCGGCAACAAGTTTCGGATCGACTTTGCATTGATGAACCTTTGGTACAGCTTGCCGTTGATCGGCAAGATCGCACGGCTGTCCCGCGACACCACACGCTTTGCCAAAGACAAGTCCTGGACGTTGTCCGAGCGCACGCTGTGCGATGACTACAAGCAGTTCATCCATTTCACCACTGAGGACGAGTTCAACAAGCGGCTAACCTATCTATCCAAGGCGCACGACCTGGGGCGCTCGCCGACGCCAGGATGGATGATGGGTCTGCTTTGCGTGCTGGTGCTTGCCGAAGGCCTGGGCTTCTCATACATGCTGGGCACGTGGATGGCAGGCGAAGGCGGCAGCGAAAACGCGCGCCAGTTGCTGATGTGGGCAATCGTGTTCGTACTGTGCGTCATCTTCGTGTTCGTGATGCACAGTGCCGGCCACCAGCTCTATCGCAGCAACCTGATCGCCAAGGCGGACTCGGAGTGGCGCGGCGAGGGGCAGCCGGGCAAGTTTGCCAGCCACAACATCAAGCTGAATGACCCGCAAGACAAGGATGACGCTGAGCCCGAGTACAAGCAAAGCGTGAATCGTGTCGGAACCAGCCGCAGCTATTTCATGGTGGGGGTGGCGGTGGTCATTATCGTGTTTGTGTCGATCGTTTCGACAGTGATGCGCGTCAAGCACCTGGAGACGGAGCGTACTGCACAAACCGCGTTGGTTGCGGAAGGGCCAGGTGCCGGCAATCCGTTTGACAAGCTTGGCCAGGCGCTGCCCGCGGAGCTTGCCCAGGAGCAACAGAAGGCAGACGACAAGGCCAAGGCCGACGGCCACGCCGCCTATGCCGATGAAGGCCTCGCGGCCTTCCTGATGCTGGCGTTCATCTTTGCCATCACGCAGCTGGTCGGTATTGCCGGCGGCTACAAGTGGGGGTTCGCCGGGAAGGAAAGCAAGGCCGCTTATCGCGGTACGCGTGGGTTCTCTACCTATGACGACTACCTGGCCTTCTTTACGCCGCTGATGCAGGTGGCTCAGTCGAAGCTGCAGACCCTGCAGCAAAAGATGAGCGAACGGCGCGCCAATGACGGGCTCCGGCTGGAACACGCCTTTGACGACTACCTGATGGAGGCGAGGGAGTCGCGCACGCGCGTAGCGGCTGCCCGCAATGTTTCGCAGGCAGACATCGCCCCGGTTGTGGAGAGCCTGCCCGCGACCGACACCGCGAGCGTGCTTGCACGTATCGATGCGATGACGGCTGCCGGCCGAAAGGCGGATGCCGTTGCACTGCTGCAGAGCCTGCCGGACAGTGTGCGCAATGACGTCACGGCGCAGCTTGCCGAGCGCAAGGCAGCGCAGGAAGCAGCGCGGCTTGCCGCGGAACAAGCCCGCAAGGCCGAGGAAGAACAGGACAAGGAGGCTGAACGTGCGCGCCTGGAAGCCCTGCTCTGATATGGCAAGTACGCCTGCCGGCCGGCCCGTGTCAGACTGGCGAGCCGCCGGTTTCGGCAAGCGCTGCGCAGCGTGGTTGGCTGTGGCCACCACAATGCTCTGCGGGCCCGCGTTCGCCGCACCGGAAATACCCAGCTGCTACGTCGCCAATCAGCTCGGCTCGCCGACAGCGGCGCAGCGCGCGCTGTTTCTGATGATCGACCAGACCACGGTGCTGGACGACAAACTGGTTTCGGAGCTGGGCCGGCATCTGCAGGGCTTGCTGCGGCCGGGCACAACATTCCGCGTATACAGCTTCTCGGCCTATGCACAAGGGCGCTACTTGCAGCAGCGGGCCGCCGGAACGCTGGAGGCACCGCTGGTCGACCAGTCGCTGCGCGATGCCACTGCGGTCAAGACGCTGAAGAACTTCGATGCATGCCTGAAGTCGCAATATGCGTATGGCACGAAGCTGGTGGCTGAATCGGTGCGGGAAGCCCTGCAGGGCAGCAGCGAAGCGTTGGCCCGCTCCGACGTATTGGCAAGCATTGCTGCTGTATCCCAGGCGGTACGAGATACAGCAGCGCAGCAGAAGACGGTGCTAATCGTGTCGGACATGCTGGAGAACTCGTCGATCTCGAGTTTCTATAGCCAGGAACGTATGCGGCAGATCGACGCCGCGCAAGAGTTGCGCAAAGTCGAGAAGGTGAATGTGCGTGCTGACTTTGGTGGGGCTTCAGTCTATGTGATGGGCGCTGGGATTGTTCCGGAACCGAAGGGGGCGCGGAGTGCTGCTGCCTCGTATCGTTCGCCACAGAGCATCGAGGCCCTTAGAACGTTCTGGGATGGGTTCTTTGAGCGCAGCAATGCGAGGCTGGTTGGGTTCGGAGCGCCTGCGTTGCTTACACCAATACGTTAGTCCTCGTCCCAGGCCCGTCGTTCACGGCGGCCGCCGACAACTGGAGCGCTTCAACGCGGCAGGCGTTCTTCAAGATGTTGAACAGCGTCTCTGTTTCCCAGTGCGCCCGGTTCCAGTCGATCAGTTGGATCGCATCGTCCAGCCTGGCTGCGCTACGATTTGTCAGCATGCGCCACCCGATTGGCTTGACGCCGGCAGGCGCATCAAACTCGCGACCGTCTTGCCCTTACCTGATCGGCAGATCAACCCGTTGCACCCAGAGTTGCTGACATACGGTGCGGGGCATCCCGCACGCTGAGCGCATCTGCTCTCTCAGAACCGTTCTCAACTGGCAAGGTGGGACGGCGAGACGCCCCGCTGGCCGAGGGAATGCGCTGACCCAAAGGCTGACCCGGCCTAGAGGGCCCTTTACCACTTGCCCCTTCCGGGGTGGAGCCGTAGGCACATTGCCCCTTCTGCGTGGCGTGATTGGACTTTTGAACAGTTCCATTGGCACGTTCACCTTAATCCGGCTGGGGCACCGCTACTTGCCAGTAGACACCGAACGCTTGCGGCCCGGCTTCAGCGGTACCACCGGCTCCGTCGGTTCCACGAACAATTCCCCAACCGCCACGCCAAGCGCGCTAGCAAGCAGGACCAAGTTGTCGAGAGAGACATTAACGATTTCGCGCTCCACCTGACTGATGTAGGTGCGATGCAAGCCTGCGCGGCTGGCCAGAGCCTCCTGCGATACCCCCTGCTTGCCGCGTAAGGCTTTCACATTAGCAGCCAAGTGCGCCCGTATTGTGCGCTGGGCAGAATTGATGGTCTCGTCCATGGAGCGAGAGCATCACCTTAAGAATCTGATGAATCTACAGAGATAGAATCTACAGTTTATAAATCTACAGACTTTACATCTCGAAAATATGCTTCTACACTGATCTCTCGATGAGAAATGACGTCAGTGCGGTGAAGTTGTTCGTCGGCGGCGGCCGCTGCTCGGATGCATCTCGCTACGCCAACGGATCATGCGCCGAGGCGCAGTGAGCTTTGCGACGCAGCGAGTTCGCCAAACGCTGCGCGGGCGCCCGCCATTTTTCGCGGCGACCTGCTATGGCTTCCCAAGGCGAGCTCTTCGGATGTGAATGCTTACAGTGCAGCACCTACTTGAGTGCACGGACGCGGCTTGGTGCTCCCGCGCGCGCCCGACAGGGCTCTTCCTTTTCCTCGGATTCGTGCACGGCCACGACGATTTACGCCCCTGCGGAAAAGTGCTCAACGCTAGCGCACGCCGCTAGCCGTCAACCCCGGCCCGCTCCCGCTCCGGACGGGGCCGGCGTGTGGACACCGGGCTTTGGGCGTGCGCCCAATATCGTCTCGCTCTGCCGTGGAGTGAACCTTTCAGGAGGCAACGAACATGATCCAACCTCTCATCACCGCCGAACAACGCGAGCAGCTGCTCGCAAACGGCCACGCATATGCAACCGGAAAGGCCAGGGATCCACTGCCCGTGGTGCGGCTGTTTACCCCCGATGCGCATGCGACCTGGCTACTGGCCGCGCTCGACCCGGCCGACGGTGACACCGCCTACGGTCTGTGCGACGTGGGTATCGGCATGCCCGAACTGGGCCATGTGAAGCTGTCCGACCTGGCATCCATCGTTGGGCCGCTCAAGAGGCCGATTCTTCGTGACCGGTACTTCCGGCCAACGCGGTCGTTAGGCGAGTACGCCCGGCTGGCACAGTCCAGTGGCTCGATCGTCGATTGATCGAGTGGGCAATCTGCAGAACCCCGTTGTTCGCGTCAATGCGATGCGGCATGCCGCATTTGGGGTCAGACGACCGCGGCTTGCTGGAACGCCAGCGGCGGTCAATTTCCATGTCATAGGAGCACCAGCGTAGCGGCTCATATAGGTCGCGCTTTACCTAGGAGAGAGACATGAACCCGTCAGGGAAAGGGCTGAGCCATGGACTCAAGGCGCGTCACGTCACGATGGTTTCGATTGCAGGCGTCATCGGCGCCGGACTGTTTGTAGGCTCCGGGCGAGCTATCGCCGAGGCCGGCCCGGCCGCGCTGCTGGCCTATGCCATGTCTGGGCTGCTGGTGGTGCTGGTCATGCGCATGCTGGGCGAGATGGCTGTGGCACAGCCGGATACCGGATCGTTTTCGACCTACGCGGACGGCGCCATCGGACATTGGGCCGGTTTCACGATTGGCTGGCTGTACTGGTGGTTCTGGGTCCTCGTGATCCCGATTGAAGCGACTGCGGCGGCGGCCATTCTGAGCGCCTGGTTGCCCGCCATACCCCAGTGGACGTTTGCGCTGGCGATCACGCTCGCGCTGACCGGCACCAATCTGTTCTCGGTCAGGAACTATGGTGAGTTCGAATTCTGGTTCGCGCTCATCAAGGTGGTCGCCATCGTGGCGTTCATTGCCGTAGGCGGTCTGGCGGTGCTGGGTTTGCTTCCGGGGGCTCAGGTATCGGGCGTGGCGCGGCTGGTTGACTATGGTGGGTTCATGCCGAATGGCGCACATGCTGTCATCGCTGTCGTCCTGACAACGATGTTCGCATTCATGGGGGCGGAGATCGTCACCATTGCGGCGGCCGAAGCGGAACACCCGGCCCGGCAAATCGTGCGCGCGACGCGCTCGGTGGTGTGGCGCATTTCGCTGTTCTACCTGGGCTCGATCTTCATTGTTGTTGCACTGGTGCCGTGGAATGACCCGCTGCTCGTCACCCATGGGGCGTACCAGCGCGCGCTGGAGATCCTCGGCGTGCCGCACGCCAAGGCGATCGTCGACGTCATCGTTCTGACAGCGGTAATGAGCTGCCTGAACTCGGCGCTCTACACCGCCTCGCGCATGCTGTTCTCGCTGTCGACGCGGGGCGATGCCCCGAGCGGCCTAAGCCGGACTGCTGCGTGTGGCACGCCGCGCGCCGCGGTACTGGTGTCCACCGCATTCGCTTTCGTGTGCGTGCTGGCGAACTACCTTATGCCAGAACGCGTCTTCGCGTTCCTGCTGGCTACCTCTGGCGCCGTGGCGCTTCTGGTCTACCTCGTGATCGCAGTATCGCAGCTGCGCATGCGCGCAGTACTGGAACGACGCGCGGCAGAGCTGCCGCTGCGTATGTGGGGCTACCCGTGGTTGACGTGGTCGGTCGTCGTGGTGATTCTCGGTGTCCTCGCGGCGATGGTCTGGCATCCCGCCCATCGCATGGAAATTCTCGCGACAGCGACGCTGCTTGCGGGTGTGCTGGCTGGTGCCTGGCTAAATTCGCGTAACCGAAGCGCAGACGGGCAAGCACTGGCGATGGATGACCTGTGAACAGGTACGTTCGGTCGACGCGGTGGTTACGTGAGTACACAAGTCTGGCGTGGGTCAATGGCTCGAAAGTCGACTGAGCGGACCGCTGAGCGAACCGGATCGCCCATTGTGGCGGGCCCGCCAGACCCACACGAAGCCGGGCTCTGACCGACGGTGTACATACCACTATGCAAAGAGACCTGAACATGAATCCACAACAGGAACCCCATGTGAATCCCCTGAGCGTACCGGGCGGCGTCTTACCCGCACCGGCGCGCACGCTGGCTGCTCGCGACTACAAGACCTTGGGTCTTGCCGCCCTCGGCGGCACGCTCGAATTCTATGACTTCGTCATCTACGTCTTCGTCGTCACGGTGCTGGGCGCGCTATTCTTCCCGCCCAACATGCCTGATTGGCTGCGACAACTGCAGGCGTTCGGCATTTTCGCCGCCGGCTATATGGCACGCCCGCTTGGCGGCATCGTGATCGCGCACTTTGGTGACCGGCTTGGCCGCAAGCGCATGTTCACGCTGTCGATCTTGCTGATGGCAGCGCCCACGCTGATGATCGGCCTGCTGCCCACCTACGCCAGCATCGGCGTCGTGGCGCCGCTGCTGCTGCTGGCGATGCGGGTGCTGCAGGGCGCGGCCATTGGGGGCGAGATGCCCGGTGCCTGGGTGTTTGTCGGCGAACACGTGCCGAGCCGGCACTACGGTTTCGGCATCGGGACCCTGACCTCGGGCATCACGGGTGGCATCCTGCTGGGTTCGCTCGTTGCGGTCGCCATCAATCGACACTACACGCCTGAACAGGTGAGCGATTTCGCCTGGCGCATTCCCTTCCTTCTGGGCGGCGTGTTCGGACTGGTGTCGGTGTACCTGCGCCGGTTTCTGCACGAGACCCCCGTGTTCCGCGAGCTGGCTGACCGCAGCAATCTGGCGCGCGAACTGCCGATCCGCACCGTGCTGCGCGAGCACCGCTCGGCCAGTCTATTCGTCGCACTGCTGACCTGGGTACTTTCGACCTCCATCGTCGTGGTGGTGCTTTACACGCCAGCCTACCTGCAGAAGATCCACCACATACCCGCTGCGCTCGCGCTCGAGACCAATGCGTTCGCCACCCTCACGCTGACCATCGGCTGCGTGATTGTCGGGTGGGCATGCGACCGCATCGGCACCCGTGCCGTCATGCTGATCGGCTGGGGCGGACTTCTCATGACCGCTTACCTCTTCTACGGCAGCCTGCCCGGCACGCCTGGCACGCTGTTCTGGCACTACGGACTGCTGGGTCTGTTCGTCGGCACCATCGCCACCGTGCCGATTGCCGGCGTGCGCGCCTTTCCGGCACCAGTGCGGTTCACCGGTCTCTCGTTCGCCTACAACATGTCTTACGCAGTTTTTGGCGGCCTCACGCCGATGATTCTCACGCTGTGGCTGCAGCACGACGCAATGGCGCCGGCTCACTATGTGGCAGTGCTGGCCGCTGTCGGATTCTTGCTTGCGTTCTGGCCCCTCGCCAGGTGCGGCCATGCCATGCGCAATGGCGTGGCCAGCACGGCTGGCCACGTCAGTCGATAACGAAGGAGCAACGAAATGAATACGACGGAAAACACGCCACTAGTACGCCTGCTGACCCCCGCCGAGCTGGCTGTCTGCATCAAGGTGTTCCGCGATGCCCGGCAATGGACTCAAGAGCAGTTGGCCGTGATCGCCGGGCTCAACGTGCGAACCGTTCAGCGCGTCGAGCAAGGCTGGCCCGCCGGCCCCGACACCTGCCGGGCGCTGGCCAGCGCGTTCGATTTCCTGGACATCGACACGCTTAACAAGCCGTTCGCGATTCCACCAGAAGACGAACTCAAGGCAGCGCAGGAACAGTTCGACCTCGAGCACGTCACCTTCGCGGCGATTCGGCTGACCACGGGTAAGCAGTTGGCGGAGCTGGCGCAGACCAGCACGATGGACATGTCGGAGCTGGCCTTCGAAATGGGCGGCGAAGCGGACAAACGCTTCGCCGCACTGATGGAATATTTCCGCAACTACCGCGATGCCCTGGACGCCTATACCGAAGCAGAGAAGCGCGAGGCGTCGGACACGATGCAAGCCAACATCGATGTGCTCAAGACCCTTGGCGTTTCGCTCTGCTATGCCGAGCGCCAAGTGCTGCTGAAGGGAAGCTCGGACCCGGACAGGCCAATGCCAGCTAACGTCCTGTACGTGATCGGGTTTCCGCTCGGCAAGGAACCCAAGCTGTTCGCCACGCCAACTTCCGTTGATATCCGTCTGTAGGCTAAAGGGGGCGTTGTTGCATAAATCCGGGCGTCTTGTCGACCGTGATGGTGGACTCGATGGCATCCAGCTTGTGCCTGGCGGCCAGTTTCCGGCGGCCGCCGTCCAGCACCCGGTCGACCACGGCAATCGGGGGCCGCGGCCAGGTTCGTTCGAGCAGTGGCAGCACGGCCTGGCCGATGCAGCCAAGGCCGACGATGACGATTTGTTCGATCACGCAGACCCTTCCGCCCGTAAGCGGCGACGGGCGGCCCGGGGGCGCGGCAAGGCGGCCGCGCCAGCGCAGGACTGCCCTCGCATCGCTTTATCAATTCTGATCAGAATCGCTCAATCTAGCGAAGGAAATACTATCGCCGGGCGCCGCGGTTGCCAACTGCGGAGCGGGGGGGGACGTGGTCAGCCGAACAGGCGCCAGGCCAGGCGCGCCGCCACGCGCGCGCCCTGGTGGTCGCGGTCGTACTGCGGGTTGTACTCCGCCAGGTCGGCCACGCGCAGCTTGCCGCTGCGGCGGGCAAGCAAGGCCACTTCCTCGACCACCGGCAACGGCACGCCATAGGCGGCAGGTGCCGACACGCCCGGCATCACGGCCGCCGGCAGCGCGTCGAGGTCGATGGTCAGGTACAGGTGGTCGGTGGCATCAATGCGCGCCGCCAGTTCCGCGAGACGCGAATCGAGGTGGCGCTCCTGCATGTCCACGTCTTCCACGTAGCTGGCGCCCAGCGCGTCGGCGCGCCTGAAGAGCGCCGGCGTGTTGCTGAGGCGGCTCACGCCCAGGCAGATATAGTCGAACGGCTGCCCGCGCTCGGCGCAGGCGTTGGCGATCTGGTCGAACGGCGTGCCGGAGCTGGCGGGCCGGCTGGTGCGCAGGTCGAAGTGGGCGTCGATATTGATGATGAGCACGCGTCCGCCATCGTCCTGCGCATCCAGGTGCGCGCGCAGGCCTTGCCACGTGCCCCAAGCCACTTCATGGCCGCCGCCCAGCACCAGCGGCAGCCCGCCGCGCGCCAGCACGCCGCGCACGGTGCCCGCCAGCGCCAGCTGGGCGGACTCCAGGTCGCCGTCGTCACAGCTGACATTGCCGGCGTCGTATAACACGGCCAGCCCGTGCGCCGGCACGTTGGCCAGCGCCTGGCGGATGGCGTCGGGGCCGTGCGCGGCGCCGGGACGGCCCTGGTTGCGCAGCACGCCGGCGTCGCAATTGAAGCCGAGCAACACCGGCGCGCCGTTGAGGGGCGTCACGCCTGCCGCTTCCAGCGCATGCACGATGCGGAACAGGCGCGCGGTGTCGCCACGCTCACCGTCGTCGATACGGCCCTGCCAGAGGTTCTGGGTCCCAGCCATCGTCACGCCCGCGTCAGCACGGCCTGCAGGAAGCCGCGCGTGCGTTCCTGCGTCGGCGCCGAGAAGATGACCGACGGCGGCCCGGCCTCGATGATGCCGCCACCATCCATGACGACGACCACATCGGCCACTTCGCGGGCGAAGCCCATTTCATGGGTGACCACGACCATGGTCATGCCTTCGGCGGCCAGCACCTTCATCACCTGCAGCACTTCGCCCACCAGCTCGGGGTCGAGCGCGGAGGTCGGCTCGTCGAACAGCATCACACGCGGCTCCATGGCCAGCGCACGGGCAATGGCCACGCGCTGCTTCTGGCCGCCGGACAGGCTGGCGGGCATGGCGTGGGCCTTGTGCGCAAGGCCTACTTTCTCAAGCAGGCCCATC
The DNA here is from genome assembly GCF_058782875.1 of Cupriavidus sp. FW305-F7. Classification (NCBI taxonomy): domain Bacteria; kingdom Pseudomonadati; phylum Pseudomonadota; class Betaproteobacteria; order Burkholderiales; family Burkholderiaceae; genus Cupriavidus; species Cupriavidus sp. FW305-F7. Next base: position 129,824 of record NZ_JBYSYC010000008.1, read on the forward strand.
GCCTTGCGCTCGGCTTCCTCGCGCGAGGCTCCGCGCAGCATGCGGGGACCGACCGTGACGTTGTGCAGCACCGACAGGTGCGGGAACAGGTTGAACGACTGGAACACCATGCCCACTTCGGTGCGCAGCTGGTTCAGCTCGTGCTCGCCGATCAGCTGGCCGTCGGTCACCAGGCGCTTGCCGACGATGTCGATGGTGCCGGCCTCGGGTTGTTCCAGGCCGTTGCAGCAGCGCAGGAAGGTGCTCTTGCCCGAGCCGCTGGGGCCGATCACAACCACGACCTGCGACGGCTCCACATCGAAGTCGATGCTGCGCAAGACGGTATGGCCGCCGAACGATTTGCCCAGGTTCCGAATCCGGATGATTGCGGAATCGCTCATTGCACCATGCCTCCCATGCGCAGCCGTTGTTCGGCGCGCCGCAGGATCAGCCCGGCCGCGCTCGTCAGGATCAGATAAACCAGCGCGATCGCCAGATAGACTTCCAGCGACCGGTACGACACGCTGATGATCTTCTGGCCCTCGTGCATCAGGTCGGCAATGGTCAGCAGCGACACCAGTGCCGAGTTCTTGATGAGGGCGATGAACTCATTGCCCAGCGGCGGAATCATCCGCACGATGGCCTGCGGCAGGATCACCGCGCGCATGGCCTGGCCGGAAGACATGCCGATCGAGCGGGCGGCTTCCATCTGGCCCTTGTCCACGGACTGGATGGCGCCGCGCACGATCTCCGACACATACGCGCCGGAATAGATGCCCAGCCCGATCACGCCGCACACAAAGGCGGGCAGCAGGATGTTGAACTGCGGCAGCCCGAAGAACAGCAGGAACAACTGCACCAGCAGCGGCGTGCCGCGGATGAAGGTCACGTAGGCCGTGCAGATGCTGTAGATGAGGCGGCGATTCGGGTCCAGCCGGCCGATGCCGACCAAGAGGCCCATGACGCAGCCCAGCACCAGCGCGCAGGCCGTCACCTCCACGGTGATAACGGCGCCGTGGAGGATGTCATGCCAGCCGGCAAAGACAGGAGAAAAATCCAATTCCATGATGATGATCCGCGCGGCTTACTTGGCGGCCGTGCCGAACCATTTCTGGGTCAGCTTGGCATAGGTGCCATCGGCCTTCACCTTGGCGAGTGCGGCATTGAGGGCGCGGGTCAGCTCGGGCGTGTCCTTGCGCACGGCCATGCCGTATTCCTCGGTGGTCAGCGGCTGCTCCACCATGCGCAGGCCGCCGCGCGTCTTGACGTATTGCATCGCGGCCGGCTTGCCGGTCACGGCGGCATCGGCGCGGCCGATCTCGACCAGGTTGAACATTTCCTGGTTCTTCTCGACTTCCACACGCTGCACCTGCGGGTACGTGTCACGCAGGAAGCTAACCGACTTGGTGCCCACCTGCACGCTGACCTTCTTGCCGTTCAGGTCGGCCGGGGCGTGGACGGTGGTGTTGCCGCTCTTGACCAGCGCTACCAGGCCGCCGGTGTAGTACGGCTCGGTGAAGTCCACCACCTTGCTGCGCTCGGGGGTGATGTAGATGCCGGACACTGCCATGTCGAAGCGGCGCGAGACCAGCCCCGGGATCAGGCCCTTGAAGTCGATGTCGGTCCATTCGACCCGCTTGCCCATTGTCTTGGCCATGGCCTCCACCAGTTCCACGTCAAAGCCGGTGCGCTTGCCGTTCTCGATAAATTCCATCGGCGGGAAGGTGGCGTCGGTGGCCACGCGCAGCACGGCATTGTCCTGCGCGTGCGCGGCGGTGCCGAGGGTCAGGGCGGTCAGGGTTGCCAGGCCGGCCATCAGGCATTTGCGACGAAGGTTCATGGAAGTCTCCTATTCTCGGGAACGAGGGATCTGCCGTCGCATGGGTGTGCCGACGGCGGCGGTAACGATTTGCTTGGTATTCAGTAAGACTGCAGCCGGGCGGAAATCCGCATCGCCGCTGCCACGGTCATGTCGATCAGCGCGGTCTCGCGCCCTTGCCGCCGCGTGGCCGGCACCATCAGCGTGATGGAGCCCAGCGCATCGGCCTTGCTGCGCCGCGAGAAGAGCGGCGCGCTCACGCCCCACACGCCCGGATCTACCTCGCCCTCACTGACGGCGTAGCCGGTCTCGCGAATGGCGGTCAGCTCGGCCAGCAGCCGTTCGGCTTCGCCTGGCTCGCACTGGGCCCGGACCAGGCGCTCGCGCGCTTCATCGCGCATGAATGCAAGCAGCGACTTGGCCGACGCACCGGCGCGCAGCGGCACGCCGCGGCCTTTCTCGAATGAGCAGCGCAGCGACTGGCGGCTCTCCACCATCTCCAGGCACACCGCGTGATCCTTGACGGCGACGACCAGGCCTACGCTTTCATCGGACTGCTGCGCCAGCAGCTGCATGTCGGGCAAGGCTTCGCGCGCCAGGTGCGAGGCCATGTCAAAGCCAAGCGCCAGTTGCAGGCTGATCGGGCCCGGCGCGTATTCGCCGTCGGACTCCAGCACAAAGCCCCAGCGCTTGAGCATCATCAGCTGCCGGTAGAGCGTGCTCTTGGGCAGGCCGGTCTTGGCAACCAGCTCGCGCACCGTGATTGGCGCGCCGTGCTGCGCCAGCGCCGCCAGCACGAACAGCACGCGATCGGCACCGCCCGCGGGCTGGCCGGGTTCGGCAGGCGTGGGTGTCGCGGGCTTCACGGCGGTGGGGTTGTCGACGGCATTCAACATAGGGCCCAAGAATAGGACCTGATTCCCAGAAATCAAAACCTAGAGTCCCGGAAAATGGGAATGAAGGACTAGGGATAACCCTTGATGGCTGGCAATTTGATCGGCCAAGTGCGTGGGGCGCCGCTGCGCCGCGATCAGTAGATGCCTGGCAGCATCCGCCAGGTCCGGTCGCAGTACGACGCGTACTCGTCGCCAAACTGGTCGCGCAGCAGCGCTTCTTCCGCCCGGATGCGCGCCAGCAGCACTGGCACCATCAGCAGCGTGAGCAACACGCCCACGCCGGAGCGGAACGCCAGTACCCATCCCAGCGAACTGACCAGGAAGCCGAGGTAGCTCGGATGCCGGATCACGCTATAGATCCCGGTGGTCACCAGCGTATGACCCGGCTGGATTGCCACCAGCCCGCTGAAGCGCCGCCCCAGCACAAACACCGGCCACAGCCGCAGCACGCCGCCGCCGGCAAACAGCGCCACGCCGATCCAGCGCATGGTGTCGCCATCGAGCGTCCAGAAGCCGATGCGGTCGGTAAAGGGCGGCAGGTACGCCGCCAGCAGCCCGAGCACGCCAAAGACTGCCAACACCCAGCGGTTGCCGCGGTCCTCGCGCATGCCGCTGCTGATGTTGCCGCCGGAGAAGAGTGCAGCGACGGACAGGGCGAACAGGACCAGGGTCAGGGCCACGCGCGCCGGGTGCGCGAAAAAGGGGGCGATGCCGCCCCAACCTGCGATGGCGATGGCCAGGTAGGCGAGCGTGCCGGCGAGCGTGGCAATCGCCATGCCGGGAGTCGGGCGCATGGGGAACCTCCGTTGAGACGGTGGATGCACAAGCGAAGGGTAAGCCTCAGGCGGCCCGGGTGTCGAGGGCGGCCGGGTCGTGATTAAATCTGCGTTTTGCGCCGGCGTATGCCGGGGCGCAGTGAACCGCTTTCGTCACACCACCATGCCCCTGATCGACATCAAGAACCTCCAGCAAGCTGCCCAGGACTTCGGCAAGGCCCGAAACTGGGGCAAGTACCACAGCCCCAAGAACCTCGCGATGGCGCTGAGCGTGGAGGTGTCCGAGTTGGTCGAGATCTTCCAGTGGCAGACCGATGCGGAATCGCGCGCCATCATGTCTACCGACGAGCGCGACCATGTGGAGCAGGAGCTTGCCGATATCACCATCTACCTGGCGCAACTGGTGACGGCGCTGGGCGTGGATCTGGACGCGGCGATCCGCGCCAAGATGGAGATGAACGCCAGGAAGTACCCGCTGCCGGAATGAGGCGCCCGGCGACGGCGTGAGCTCACGACAATGGCCGGCTCCCCGCCAGGACGCACAACAGCAGCACTCCGTTCAAAGCGAGCAGTCCGCTCACCACAAGCACGATGGGCGGCGCATCCCGTGTCCGCTCGCGCAGGCGGGTGACCCCCGGCAGCCACTCGCCGCGCGTACGCCGGGACCAGCAGGCGACGCCCGCGCTGCACATGCCCAGCCACGCCAGCGTGCCCAGCGATGTCCAACCGCGTGATTGCGACGCCAGCGTCGGACGGATGGACGCCTGCTGGGGCGTCGGGCCGGAGGCTCTTTGGATCACGACAGGGGGCGCTTGCATTCCCGGTTCGGCTAATGGCTCTGCCGATGGCAGGGCTGGAGGCTGCTCCGCTACTGGTTGAGTTGCTGGAGGTGGCGCGACGGCTGGCCGCGAGGCCTCGACCGTGACCGCAGATTGCTTGTTCCTCGACACCTCCCGCGCCCGCGCCGCCGGCGGCGTTGGTTGCGGCGCGGCAGCCTGCGGCGGTTTCTTGCCTGGCTGCCGGCGCCAGCTGGCAAAGACCCTGTCCAGGCATGTCACCGACGTGCAGGCGTCCCGGCGCTCCCGCCAGGCGGCGATGTCCCTCCCATGGATCGCACCGGCGCGCAGCCGGCGCTGCTGGTCCGCATGGATGCGCTCGTGTTCGCGCTGGAGCATCGCGTGATCGCAGATCAGGTCGGCGGCGTGCGGCACTGACTGCTGGCAGGACGTGCCGGCGGCGAGCGGATCGTCGCAGCGGGAAGGACGCAGCGTGGTCTTGCAGGCAATATCCGACGCCTGCGCACTGGCAGCCAGCAGAAGACCGAACGCAATGCACGCGGCCAGACGGCCCGAAAGCCTTGTCATCCTGTCGCCCCGTGATAGTGGGGATCGTCCGGCGCTGAAGCGGGCGCCGATGGACTTCTATTCTGGTACGGCGCCATCCATCTACGGTTCGCTATCCCACAGAACCGTGCAGCAAACTTTGGGCGCGGCCTCGGATGCGTGGCCGAGGCCACAGATCCGGAAGACCGCGGCTATACCTTCTTGCCTTCCCCATCGTCCCCCGCGTGCGCAGGGGCGACATGCCAGATCGATGGCCAGGCACTCACCGTGCTGGTCGATCCCGTCGGCGCTGCAGCGCCGACGGGATCGACCGCACAGCCGCCTGCCGCCGCGAACGCGCCGACACGCGCCGCGGAGCCGCCGAAGCCAACTGAGATGCCGCCTGCCGCCGTGCCAGGCTACCCGCGCTGCGGCAGCGCCATGATCCAACGCATCGCCAAACAGGGCGAACGCTGGCAATCCGTTTTGGGGCTGCGCCACGTTCCCCAAATGCCGCGGCGTGCGTGGCCTCTGACTCTCCCTGGTTCGGACAACGGCAGTCTGCTGTTGTACCCGTTTGTCAGATCGCGACCAGGCTCACAACCCAACCTGCCACATAGAGCCCCAGCCCGAACACCGCATGCGTCACCAGGCTATGCGCCCGTGCCACATTTGGCCGTGGCGTGCGGCTCGCGGCGATGCCGGCACCCATCGCCGGCTGCATCAGCAGGAACGGTGCCGCCACACTGCCGATGCCGACGTTCAACGCGGGTGCCAGCGTCGGATGACGCGCCCAGTCGAGTCCCCATAGCCCCAGCAGGATGGCCGCGAACACGATGCCGGTCAGGTAATGCGCGATCCAGCCGATCCCGCGCTCGCCGCGCACCGGTGGCGATGCCGCGATGGGATGGTGGCAAAGGCGTCCTCGCGGCAGCCACGCGAGCCAGCGGCCTACCAGTCCATAGTCCAGCGCAGGAACGCCCAGCAGCCGCTTGCGCAGGATGGCCCAGGCGTCCATCACCAGCGTTGCGCCAGTGCCGATCACGACCGCATTGAGCAGGAGCGCCATCGCTGTATCAGGCATGGGCAGTCTTCCCGGCCGTCAGTGATGAAGCCGAAGCCCGGGCGGTGATCATCCAGCAGGCAGCGGTGTAGCGCACGGTTGCGCCATGAACGTAAGGCTCGAATGCTGCGCGGACGGTTTCGATGACGCTGGCGCGTGCGCTTGCATCAGCCTCGCGCAGGGCCAGGCCGACGGGACCCAGGCGGGACAGGTAGTCCACCAGCGCAGGCTCCGGCAGCGTGCAGACGAGGTCGATCGGCTGGATATTGATCCCGGTCCAGCCGCCCTCTTCCAGGATGGCCTGCACGCGCTGGCGGTCGCCGAAGGCGAACTGCCCCGGCGCACCCGGCTGCCGCGGCGGCAGGTTGGACAGCAGCGGCGCTGCCGCGCGCTCGGCGGTGGTCATGAACGGATTCTCTGCGGCGCTGCGCCAGGCGATGCATTGGAGCGTGGCATCCGGTGTTGCGGCCTGGTGCAGGTTGGCAAAGGCCCGGACCGGATCGCTGAAGAACATCACGCCCAGGCGCGACACGATGCTGTCGAAGCTTGCTGGCGCGAAGGCGTAATCCTGCGCGTCGGCGCGAATAAAGCTGGCGGTCGAGCCGTCCTGTTGCGCGCGTGCTCGTGCAGCGGCGAGCATCGGCTCGGAAATATCGATGCCGGTGCATCTGCCCTGCGCGCCGAGCTTACGCGCCAGCGCGATCGTAGTGCTGCCGGTGCCGCAGCCGACATCGAGCACATGCTGTGCCGAGGTCTTGCCGACCGCATCGACAAGCAGGCTTTCCAGCGGCCGGAGCATGTCGTCGAGCACCGCCTGCTCCGCGACCCAGGCATGGCCAGACGGGCCGTTCCACAGTGCGGCCTGGTCGCCGCCGTTGATGCTGGTCTGTTGTTGCTCACCCATGGTCATATCCCCTTGCACGCCGTACTGGCTTGGAAGCTACACTGTGCCAGTTCAAGTGGACTTGAGGTCAAGCGGTGACAAGCCTGGATATTGCGGAAGTGGCCCGGCACGCAGGCGTGCCGGCCTCGACGCTGCGGTACTACGAGGAAAAGGGGCTGATCGCTTCCATCGGCCGGCGCGGGATGCGGCGCGTGTTCGATGCCGGCGTGCTGGAGCGGCTGGCGCTGATTGCACTGGGGCGTGCCGCCGGTTTCTCGCTGGATGACATCGCGCAGATGTTCTCGCCACAGGGCCAGCCGAACATCGACCGGCAGGTGCTGGCGGCCAAGGCGGATGAGCTGGACCGGACCATCCGCAAGCTGACGGCGATGCGCGACGGGCTGCGGCATGCGGCGGTTTGCCCGGCGCCAAGCCATATGGAGTGCCCGACGTTCCAGCGGATTCTGCGCGCGGCGGCGTCGGGGGCGATTGGTGGGCGGCGGGATCACGCCTCGGGGCCTCCCGGTGGCCCACATTAAGAGTCGAAAGATCCTCTTGGTGGGCCGTATGCGGAGATTGCATTGATATTCCCCGCGGAATTTGCGGTGAATAATTGGCGCATGCGGAGATAGTTGCCATAATCTCCGCATGAAACGCGGAGAATGGCTCTATATCTGGCAATCGCCTGACTGGTCACAATTCCACTACGACCTGGCAGCGCTGGCTCGGCCGCTGGCTGATGTGACACGCGCCCAGGGCATGCTCCTGGGCCGCCTTGCCGATGTAGGAATGGCCTTGCGGGGCGATGCAGGGCGTGTCCGGCACCTACGGGCGCCAGCGCGTCCATTTTGAAGCGCCGCCGGCAGACAGGCTTGAGCCAGAGGTCGCGCGATTTCTCGATTGGGCCAACACCGACCAGGCAGATGCGCCAGTACTGAAGGCCGGCCTGGCGCATCTGTGGTTCGTTACGCTGCATCGGTTCGACGACGGCGATGGCCGTATCGCACGGGCAATCGGTGACATGCTGTTGTCCCGGGCAGACGGTAGCCCTCAGCGGTTCTATAGCCTGTCCGCGCAGATCCAACGCGAACGCAAGGACTACTACGACATCCTGGAGCGTACGCAGCAGGGCTCGCTGGACGTCACCGAATGGCTCGCCTGGTTCCTTGATGCGCTGTTGCGGGCCCTACAGAATGCACAGCACACGCTGGACGCAGTCCTGGCCAAAGCGCGCTTCTGGCAGCGCTGGGGCGCGACGCCACTGAACGAGCGACAGACGAAACTGCTGAACCGGCTGCTCGATGGCTTCGATGGCAAGCTCACGTCCAGCAAGTGGGCTGCGATTGCCAAGTGCTCGCCGGACACAGCGCTGCGGGATATCAATGAGTTGGTGGCGCTGGGGGCGCTGCGAAAGTCTGGCGCTGGCGGGCGTAGCACGTCATACGAACTGACTGATTGATATCGATTATCAAAGCCTGATCTGCTCGAAGCGCCCTTTGCCAGAAAAGTTGTATGCCACCTTATTCGGCTATTGCTCGGCAGCCAGCCGCTCTCGCTCCCGAGGCTGTTCCCCGGAAGACCAATCTCACCCCAACCTGAACTGCCCCACCGCCCCCGCCAGGCTCCCGGCCTGCGTCTGCAGCGCCGCCGCAGCAGCCGTGGATTGCTCAACCAGCGCCGCATTCTGCTGCACCATCTGATCCAGCTGGCTCACTGCCATATTCACCTCTTGAATACCGCGGGTCTGTTCCATGGCTGCATGAGTGATCTCGGAAATAATGCCGGTCACCTTGGAGACGTTGCTGACGATCTCGCTCATGGTGTCGCCGGCGCGGCGGACCTGGCCGGAGCCGGAGCTGACGCTGTCCACGGTGGATTCGATCAGGGTCTTGATTTCCTTGGCGGCCTGGGCGCTGCGCTGGGCCAGGGCGCGCACTTCGCCCGCCACGACGGCGAAGCCGCGGCCCTGGTCGCCGGCGCGGGCGGCTTCCACCGCGGCATTGAGCGCCAGGATGTTGGTCTGGAAGGCGATGCCTTCGATCACGCCGATGATGTCGGAGACGATCTGGCCCATGGTGGTGATCACTTCGCCGATCACGACGCCGCCGTCGGCGGCCACGCGCGAGGCAGCGGTGACGGATTCGTTGGCGTGCTGGGCAGAGCTGGCAGACTGGCTGACGGTGGCGGTGATTTCTTCCATCGAGGCCGCGGTCTGCTGCAGGCTGGCGGCGGCGGATTCGGTGCGGCGCGACAGGTCCGCGTTGCCCGCGGCGATCTCGTCGGAGGCGGCGCGCACGGATTCGCTGGCGTCGCGGATCTGGCGCATGATGGTGCAGAGCTTGTCGGCAAAGGTGTTGAAGGCGCGCGCGATCTGCGCGACTTCGTCGTTGCCGTCGGCGGGCAGGCGCTGGGTCAGGTCGCCGTCGCCGGAGCCGATGGCGTCCATGGCATCGCGCACGGTTGACAGGCCGCGCAGCGACATCGTTGCCACGCCCCAGACTACGGCGGCGGCCACGCCTGCGATCAGTACCAGTGCGATCACCGATGCGATCAGCACTGAGCGCATGCCGGCGGTGGCCTCGGCCTTGTCCAGGGCGACGATGACCATCCAGTCGGTGCCGGGGATGGCGCGCGCGCCGAGCAGCTTGGCGCTGCCGCCGACTTCGACTTCCAGCGGCGTCCTTGCGCCGGCCAGTGCGGCGAGCTTGTCGGCGTTCAGCGCGGGCACGAGTTCGGTCACCGGCTTGAGCGTGAGCTTGTCTTCGGTGTGGGCGACGATGTCGCCGTTCCTGGCCACCAGCATGCCGAAGCTTGCCGGCGTAGGGCGGATCGCCTTGACGTTGGCGATCACGGTGTCCATTGCCACATCGCCGGACACCACGGCCTTGACCTCGCCATCGCGGATCACGGGCGTGGCAAATGTCACCACCAGCTTGCCGGTGCTGGCAGCGACATAGGGCGGCGTAACCACCGGCTTGCCGGCTGCTGCGGCCTGCTTGTACCAGGGCCGGGCGGTCGGGTCGTAGCTGGGCGGGACGCCTTTCGGGTCGGAGAATTTGGAGGTCTTGTCGGCCTAACCGACGTAGACCTTGGTGAAGCGGCCGGCGTCGGCCACCTGCTTGAGCGCAGCATCGGGTTCGGGCTGCAGCACGGTATCCTGCAGCGACTGGATCATCTGGCTGTGCGAGGCCACCCAGTCGACGATGGCGCTGGTGTGGCCGCTCTGCACGGCCGCCAGGCTGCTGTCGATGGCGTCTTCGTTATGGCGGTTGGCGACGAACTGGTTCAGCGCCGTATTGATGGCGAGCGCGGCGATGACGATGGCCACGCACAGGGCCACGATTCGCGCACGGATGGTAATGAACATCAGGGTAGATCCTTCGTAGGGAATCGTTGGGGGGCGTTTTATGTGTGGGATTTCCATCCCGCTGTATACGGAGCGGGTGCGCCCGACTTGAGGCAGGCAGGCGAAATCCGGTCGAATGCGATCAGGTTGACGACACAACGCGCCAATTTGGTGCGCGATAGTGCGCTTACCCGGCTCGGGAATGCACTGGTGGATCTGAAATTCGTAACGTGAATGCACGCAGGAGGGGGTTCGGCGTGATCAGACGCCTCATCCGATGCGTTGCAATACAAGCGGCGTTGCAACGCAGCGGTGATTGCCGATGCGGGCGTTCATGAGTGTGATGGCAGCCGCAGCAGAACGCTTGCCGCAGCGCATCCGACGGCGGCTTGGGCGAGAGTACATCTGTCGTCAAGCCTTGCTGATCAGTCATGCAGACAAGCTAACGACTTTTTCACAACGTATTACAAAGATTTACAGCCGTTATGCGATTAGCAACATATCCTCCGATCAACTCACAAATAAACCAAACGGAGAGCCTATCGTGTCAGTCCTTTCTTTGACTTCCGCGCCGATGCGCGTGCTCGCTCTGAGCGGTGCCCTGGCGCTGGCCGCCTGCGGTGGTGGTGGCGGCGATGATGGCGGCGGGCAGGGGACGCTCAAGGTCTCGATGACCGATGCGCCGGCCTGTGGCTTCAACAATGTCTTCGTGACCGTCAACAAGGTGCGCGTGCACAGCAGCGCCAGCGCCGAGGCGAGCGCCGGGGGCTGGGTCGATATCGACGTCGTGCCCGCGCGCAAGATCGACTTGTTGTCGCTGACCAACGGCGTGCTGACGGTGCTGGGCCAGACCGCACTGCCTGCCGGCAATTACCAGCAGGTGCGCCTGGTGCTCGATGCCAACCGTGGCGGCGGCGCCGGTGCGCTGGCCAACTCGGTGGTGCCCGTCGGCGGCACTGAGCAGGCGCTGGACACGCCCAGCGCGGTCCAGTCGGGCATCAAGATCAACCGGCCGTTCACCGTGGCAAAGGATACGTTGACCGACCTGGTGCTGGACTTTGACGCGTGCAAGTCGGTGGTCACGCGCGGCAATGGCACCTTTGGCCTGAAGCCGGTGGTGACGGCGATCCCGACGATCGTCAGCGGTGAAGTGAACGGCGTGGTCAGCGGGGCACCGGGTGCGCGCGTGTATGCCGAGCGCAACGGCGTGGTGGTGAAGGCGACGGTGGCGGACGCCAACGGCAACTTCAAGCTGTCGCCGATCGAGCAGAGCAGCACGGCCGGCCCGGTTGACGTGGTGGTGGTGCCGGGCTCTGCCAATGGCAAGGCGGCGGGCATTGTGCGCGGCGTGCCAGTGGTGGTGGGCACGCCCACGGCGATCTCGACCGCGGCGGCGCCGATGTCGCTGCCGGCGTCGACCTATCGCCGGGTTTCGGGTACGGTCACGCCGGCTTCGGCCGAAGCGACCCTGCGCGCGCTGCAACTGGTCAGTGGCGGCAATTTCGAGATTGCGGCGACGGCTGCCGCCAGCGATACCGGCGCCTACAGCATGTTTGCAACCGAACCGGCACTGCCGGTGGCCGCGCCGCTGATCGGCACCTACCAGGCCGCGCTGCCGATTCCGCTGCAAGCGGACGGCGCCGCCGCGGGCAAGTACAGCGTGCAGGCCACCAGCGCCACGGGTACGGTGCAGACCAAGCCGGCGGACGTGAACGTCGCCGACGCCGTGGTGAATTTCTCGTTCTGATTCCGGGGGACCGGGAACGAAGCCGGAAGAGGGCCTGGCCCTCTTCCGGCTTTTTTTGTTGGCCAGGGGCCCGGTTGCGCCGCCACCGTCTGGCGCAGTTTCCCGCTAGACTGCCAGTCTCGCGTTTCGGGAGATCGCGCCATGGCAGCACGCACCGCGGCGAAGGCCGCATCCAAGCCTGCAGCAACGTCTGAGGCCACATCCAGGGCCAGGTCACGCAAGGCCTCCACGTCCACCGAGCCGGTGCGGGTTGGCATCGGTGGCTGGAATTTCGCCCCGTGGCGCGACAACTTCTATCCCGCCGGCCTGGCACAGGCACGTGAGCTGGCCTATGCCAGCCGCCACCTCAGCGCGATTGAAATCAACAGCACCTACCACGGCACGCAGAAGCGCACCTCGTTCGCCAAATGGCGCGACGAGACGCCGGATGATTTCGTGTTCGCGGTGAAGGCCTCGCGGTTTGCCACCAACCGGCGCGTGCTGGCCGAGTCCGGTGAATCGATCGAACGCTTTATCGACAGCGGCATTGCCGAGCTTGGCCGCAAGCTGGGTCCGGTGGTGTGGCAGTTCGCGCCGACCAAGCAGTTCGATGCGGAAGACTTCGAGGCCTTCCTGCAGCTGCTGCCGGACTCGGTGGAAGGCGTGAAGCTGCGCCACGTGCTGGAGGTGCGGCACGACAGCTTCCAGGCGCCGGACTACCTCAAGCTCGCGCGCAAATACAAGGCCGCCACGGTCTTTACCGATTCGCCCAAGTTTCCGTCGATGGCGGATCTCACTGCAGACTTTGTCTATGCTCGGCTGATGGCCAGCAGCGAGAAGCTGAAGGCCGGCTACGCGCCCAGGGACCTGGATGCGTGGGCTGAACGGGTGCGCACGTGGGCGCAGGGCCACCAGCCAGCCGACCTGCCGACGGTGGAAGACCGCAAGCCCGCCGCGCGCAAGCGCGAAGTCTTTGTCTTCTTTATCAACGGCGCCAAGGAACGCGCGCCGGCCGCGGCGCAGGCGCTGCTGGAGCGGCTGGACTGGACGCCGCCGGCCGATGACTGACGGATCGACATCCCTGGATCGCTATAATCGCGCATGAACTCGACCCCCGCCCAGCCGCAAGCCGGCACCGCTTTTTCCACCCTGCCGCTGTCGCCCACCATGCTCGCCACGCTGGCGCAGCTTGGCTATGACGAAATGACGCCGATTCAGGCGGCCAGCCTGCCGATCACATTGGCGGGCCAGGACCTGGTGGCGCAGGCGAAGACCGGCAGCGGCAAGACCGCCGCCTTCGGGCTGGCGCTGCTGCACCGGCTCGATCCGCGCCGCTTCGACGTACAGGCGATGGTGCTTTGCCCCACGCGCGAACTGGCCGACCAGGTCACGCAGGAAATCCGCCGCCTGGCGCGCGCCGAAGAGAACATCAAGGTGCTGACGCTGTGCGGCGGCTCGCCGATGCGCCCGCAGGTCGACAGCCTGATTCATGGGGCACATATCGTGGTGGGCACGCCCGGACGCATCCTGGATCACATCGACCGCGGCAGCCTGGACCTGTCCGGCATCAACACGCTGGTGCTGGACGAGGCCGACCGCATGCTCGACATGGGCTTCTTCGACGACATCGCCTATGTGGCCAGCCGTTGCCCGAAGGACCGGCAGACGCTGCTGTTCTCTGCCACGTATCCGCCCGGCATCGACAAGCTCAGCCACCGCTTCCTGCGCAACCCGCAGTCGGTCAAGCTGGAGGCTACGCATGACAACAGCACCATCCGCCAGCGCTTCTATGAAGTCGAGGAAGGCGAGCGCCTGAACGCAGTGGGGCGCCTGCTGGACCACTTCCGGCCGGTCAGCACGCTGGCGTTCTGCAATACCAAGGCGCGCTGCCGGGAACTGGTGGAACTGCTGCGCGCGCAGGGCTACCAGGCGCTGGCGCTGCACGGCGAGCTGGAGCAGCGCGAGCGCGACCAGGTGCTGGTGCAGTTTGCCAACCGCAGCTGCTCGGTGCTGGTGGCCACCGACGTGGCCGCGCGCGGGCTGGATATCGCGCAGCTCGAGGCGGTGATCAATGTCGAGATCACGCCCGATCCTGAAGTCCACGTGCACCGCATCGGCCGCACTGGCCGCGCCGACCAGGAAGGCTGGGCCTTCAGCCTGGTCAGCATGGACGAGATGGGCCGCGTGGGCAACCTGGAGCAGCACCACGGCGGCGAATTCGAATGGCACCCGCTGGCCGACCTGAGGCCCGCCAGCAACGAACGCCTGCTGCCGCCGATGGTGACCTTGCAGATGCTGGGCGGCCGCAAGGAGAAGATCCGCCCCGGCGATATCCTGGGCGCGCTGACCGGCGATGCCGGCTTCACCAAGGAGCAGATCGGCAAGATCAATGTGCTGGAGATGTCGACCTATATCGCGGTGGAGCGCAGCATCGGGCGCGAGGCGGTGAAGCGGCTCAATGCCGGCAAGGTCAAGGGCAAGAAGGTGAAGGTGCGGATGCTGACGGAGTGAAAGACGGGCCCCATGCGGGGCCCGTTCTGCTTTTACCCCACGACCACCACGTACCCCTCCTGCGGCGCGCCGCTACCCGCCGCCAGACGCGCGATCCGTGCCTGCGCGGCTTCGAACCCCCGTTCCTCCACCAGCGCCAGCCAGCGATTGGCCGGATCGCGCGCATGGTCGATAAAGCGGCGCTGCGCCGCGTTGAAGCGCCGGTTCACTTCCTGCGGTCCCCAGTCGGCATTGCGCTTGCGGATCTGCACCGGCGCGAAATAGAACTCGGGCCTGGGCCCGGGCAGGTGCAGGTCGCGCAGGAAGCCGGTGTTCTGCGCCGAGCCCGCAAAGCAGTCGTACACCAGGCTGTCACCGAAATGCGCATGCACGCGCGCGCGCAGCGATTCATCGCCGGAGAAGTCGACATAGAGCGTGGGCTCGTCCACCGGCACCGATGCCAGTTCGTCATAGGTGACGGTGCTGTCGTAGCAGCCAAGGTCTTCGACAAAGGCGCGGTTGCGGGCCGAGGTCAGCCCGGTCAGCGTGATGCCGTCGAGGTCGCGCAGGCAGAAGGCGGTGCCATAGGCCGTCTTGCTGGAGGCGCTGGACACCACCAGCCGCCGTGCGCCGAAGAAGCGGTTGTCTTCCAGGAAGTCGGCCAGCATGAACGAGGTGATGAACAGCGGCCGGTACAGCATCTGGTAGTGCTCCAGCTCCGGCGCGTAGGCGGTGTCGTTCTGCACGCGGGTGTACTGGTTGTAGGCCGAGGTCAGCCGGACGCGGTGCGCCGCGGCATCGTAGAAGCCGCGCGCGGTCACGCGCTCGGGCTGCATGCGGAGATGGCTGGCGATGGGGAAGTAGCCGTAGAAGCGTTCGCCGGGGGCGATGCCGTCGACGCCGGTGGCCACCACATCGGCAAAGCCCCACACCGGCATATGGCCCCACTGTGGCTGGCCGGTGGGAAAGAAATCCCAGTACTGCATGGCTTCGCCGAAGGCGGCGTAGGTGATGTTGTTGGTGGTCAGGGCAAAGCGATCCAGGCGCAGCAGCACTTCGCCGGCCGCGGCGGTGGCGGGTTCTTGCGCGGCTTCCAGCCGGCTTTCGTTTAGGGCATCCTTGCGGCTGAACAGCCGCGTGATGGCAAGGGTCGGTTCAGTTGCTGCCATGTCTTTTCTCCTGGTTCGCGGCCCGTCCGTCCGGCGTGCAATGTTCGCCATGACTTCCGTGAGGCCGATGCCAAGAATCTATCGCCGCGCCAACGCCCCCGGGTTCGGAAACGAAGCGCCCGCCGCCAGCGACCTGAAACGGCCCGCCACGCCGCGCAGCAAACCGCTCAAGCGCCCTTCGCAGCAGCGCGCGCACTTCACCGTCAACGCCATCTACGACGCCTTTGTTCGGATCTGGCGCCGCGATGGCTGGGACGGCGTGACCACGCGCGCGGTGGCGCTGGAGGCGGGGTTCTCGGTGGGCACGCTGTACGAGTACTTTCCCAGCAAGGAAGCGCTGGCGTCGGGCTATGTGCGCCACACGGTCGAGAGCATGCTGACGCGCATCGACACCGAGGTTACGCAGCGAACCGATGCCGACTGGCGCACCCACGTGCGGCGGCTGGTCGCCATCGCCTGCGGTGCGGACGACGAGGCCACGGGCATCGTCTTCGATGCCGACATCATCGGGCTGGAGCCGCGCATCGCCGAGCCCAAGCACCACCGGCGCGTGTTCGAAGAGTTCTGCGAGGCCTGGCGCCGGGCGCTGTGCGCTTGCCCCGACTTGCCTACGGCCCCGGATGCCGCGAAGGTGCAGGCACTGGTGCTGGCGGTCTGGGGGGCGCGCCGCTATCGGCTGCTGCTGCAGGGCGCGGCGCTGCAGCCGGCGCAATGGGTGGCCGAGATGCAGGCGCTGTGCCTGGCGGCACTGGACGGAAAAGAGACCGATGCGCAACTTTGACCAGACGGCTGCCATGCGGGCGTCACAACCTTGCTTACAAAGATTCGCGTAAGTCACCCTGTAACGGCGGGCGTTACTTTGCTACTCTGATTGCATTGGCGCCCAAGCAGGCACCGCCAGCCGCATTGCATTGTCGACCGAAAAGGAGTTGGTGATGAAAACCGCACGCCAGGTTCTGGAGTCCAAGCCGAGTCAGGCCATTTACAGCGTCCCGCCCACGGCGACCGTCTATGCCGCGCTGCAGCTGATGGCGGAGAAAGGCATCGGCGCGCTGCTGGTGATCGAGCATGGCGCGATCCAGGGGATCGTGAGCGAGCGCGACTACGCGCGCAAGGTGATCCTGATGCAGCGCACCTCGCGCGAGACGCTGGTGCGCGACATCATGACCAACGCGGTGATCTACGTCGGCGCCAGCCAGACCACCGACGAATGCATGGCATTGATGACCCGGCACCGGCTGCGCCACCTGCCGGTGATGGAGGGCGAGGAGCTGATCGGCATGCTGTCGATCGGCGACCTGGTGAAGGACATCATCTCCGAGCAGCAGTTCATCATCGAGCAGCTGGAGCATTACATCACTGGCGGCGGGCGTTAGGCCTGTCGTGTTCGGGGGCCAGGTCGCACGGGATGCGCCCGCCCCGTCCACTAGCCCAGCGTGCCGAACTTCACCCCGTGCGCCGCCAGGTAGCGCCGGTACGCACCTGCCAGCTTGTCCGCCGGCTGCGGCACCTCCACGCCGGTGCGCAACGGCAGGCGGCGCGGCTGCTGCGATTCCACGATCGGCTTGTCCTGCAGGAAGATGGTGTCCTGGAATTCGCGCAGGCTGGCGTCGTCATCCTCCGTCACCAGTGACATCACGAACCACACGCGGCTCGATTCCTCGTCCCGCGGGCCGATAAACAGCGCGATGGCGCCGCGATGGTTGTCGCCAAGGTCGGGCACCTTGGTCAGGATCGCGGCATAGGGCGCGACCACGCGGTATTCATACTCGACCATGGCTCCGCCGGCGGCGCTGGCGTGCGCGCGCGGCTGCCAGGCGCGGCAGCCGATGGTGCGCAGCGCGTCGGGCTTGCGCGCATCGCCGATGGCTTCCACTTCATAGGGCGGCACTTCGGTGTGCGCCGGGTCGCCCAGGTAGCCGTCGTGGACATAGCCGAAGTGCGCCATGTCGAGGAAGTTCTCCACCAGCCGTGGTGCCGAGGTGGCAACGTCGTAGGGGCCGCAGACCACGTGGCGGCGTTCGGCGTCGTCGTACTCGGGGAAGGGCGGCAGTTCGGGCACGGCCTCGGTGCCGTCGCCGCCAAGACGCACCCATAACAGCCCGTAGCCCTCGCGCACCGCGTGCGTGGTGGCGCAGGCGCGCGGGGCGGGCACCAGTTCCGGGTGGGCGGGATAGCGCGTGCAGCGCCCGCCGGATGCAAAGCGCCAGCCGTGATAGCCGCAATGCAGCAGGCCGTCGCGCACGGCGCCCAGCGTGAAAGCCGCGCCGCGGTGCGGGCAGCGGTCATCCCAGGCGTGCCAGCCGTCGGCGTTGCGCCACAGCACCAGCGCGCGGCCAAAGAGCCGGGCTGGGAAGGGGCCGTCACCGCGGGCCTGTTCGATCGCCAGCACGGGGTGCCACTGGCCCAGTTCGGGCCCGGCCGCATCGGGGGCCTGACCTGTTGCTTGTCGTGGGGTCTCGGTCATGACGAAATCTTACCTTCGATAGCGGTGATGTGATCTTGCATCGACTGTGGTGCCCTGATCGTGTCGCGCAAGTGACGTTTCAATCGCCCTGCGTCGCAAGCACGATATTTGCTGGCCGCATATAATTATGCGTTCGCTGAATTAGGCCTCCCGCGATGGCGCCACGCCCCTCTCACGCGGTTCCTGGCCGATATTCCCTGCATTTGACGTTGCTTTCACCGCACACCGCTGCGGTCTCGTGCCTGCCCATGTCTTCCCCCTCTTCTGCCGCATCCGCCCGGGACACCACGCCGGCCCTGCCCGCCCACGACCATCGCGCCGTGATGCGGGTGATCGGCGGCATCGTGCTGTGCATCCTGCTGGCCGCGCTCGACCAGACCGTGGTGATCCCGGCGGTGCCGGCGATCGCCAATGACCTGAACGGCTTCAGCCACCTGTCGTGGATCGTGACGGCGTACCTGATCGTGTCGACGGTGACCACGCCGCTGTACGGCAAGCTGTCGGACAGTTTTGGCCGGCGGCGCCTGCTGATGGTGGCGATCACGCTGTTTATCGGCGCCTCGGTGGCATGCGCGCTGGCGCAGACGCTGGGCCAGCTGATCCTGTTCCGCGCGCTGCAGGGCGTGGGCGGCGGCGGCCTGATGTCGCTGGCGCAGGCGGCCATTGCCGATGTGGTGGCGCCGCGCCAGCGCGGGCGTTACCAGGGCTACCTGGCCACGGTGTGGGCGGTGGCGTCGATCGCCGGGCCGCTGGTGGGCGGCTGGGTCTCTGACCATATGTCGTGGCGCTGGCTGTTCTGGGTCAACGTGCCGCTGGGCCTGCTGGCGATGTTGATGTGCTACCGCGGGCTGGCCATGCTGCCGCCGCGTGGCGGGCGTGCGCGCGTGGACTGGCCGGGGGCGCTGCTGCTGGCGGTGGCCATCGTCGCCTTCCTGCTGGCGATGAGCTGGGGCGGCGACGTCTACGACTGGCTCTCGCCAGAGCTGGGCGCCCTGCTCCTGGCCGCCGTGGCCGCCGTGGTCCTGCTGACCTGGCAGGAGCGCCGCGCCGCGGACCCGATGCTGCCGCCGCGCCTGTTTGCCAACCGTGCCTATGTGATGGGCGTGGCCGCCTCGGCGCTGGCCGCGCTCGATATCTTCCTGTGCATCTTTGCCCTGCCCCTGCACTTCCAGCTGGTGCGTGGCGCCGATGCATCGACCTCCGGCCTGCTGGTGATGCCGTTCCTGCTGGCCACCGTGGCGGGCAACTTTATCGTCGCGTGGTTGGCGCCCCGCGTGGGCCGCATGCGCGGCATCCTGACGGGCGGCTATATCGCTGCCGCGCTGGGGCTGATCGTGCTGGCGCTGGTGACCCCCGCGATGCCGTTGGCCGTGGTGCTGGCGGCGATGACGCTGGCCGGCGTGGGCCTGGGCATGACCATGGTGTCGACGCTGATCAGTGTGCAGAACGTGCTCGAGCGCCGCGATACCGGCGCCGGCACCGGCGCGCTGCTGGTGCTGCGCTCCCTAGGCAGTGCGATCGGTGGGGCGCTGGCTGGTACGCTGCTGACGCTGGAATTCCGCCATGCGCTGGCGGCATCGGGGGTCACGCAGGCGCTGGACCTGGGCGCGCTGCGCCACGGCAGCGAGGCCTTTGCGCAACTGTCGCCGTCCGTGCGCGCGGTGCTGGCGGGCGGCGTAGAGTCGGGCTTCCACCTGATCTTTGCCGCGGGCGCGGCGGCGGCGGTGCTGGCACTGCTGATCGTGCGCCGCATGCCGGACCTAGAGCTGCGCGGCAGCGTCACCGAACACGCCGCCACGCTGGCGATGGATTGAGCCGGCCTGCCGGAAAGCCGCTACCGGCGTAGACTATGGCGTACCCGATACAGCGAGCCGCCTTCCGGAGCCTCATCGCCATGACTCGTCGTTTCCCCTCGTCCGCCACACTCCGACAACTGCGCCCGGCCGCCCTCGCCGGCGCGCTGGCGCTGGCCGCTGCCGGCGCCGCGCTATTGCCGCACCCTGCCCGCGCCGCCGACAAGCCGGCCGCCGCGCCTGCACCGCAGGCAACAGGCGCCTGCCCGGCGTCGCTCAACTTCAAGTTCCCGCGCCTGCAGGATGAAGCCCCGCAAAACCTCTGCCAGTACGCGGGCAAGGTCGTGCTGGTGGTCAACACCGCCAGCTACTGCGGCTTCACGCCCCAGTACGAAGGGCTGGAGGCGCTCTACAGCAAGTACCGTGACCGCGGCCTGGTCGTGCTGGGCTTCCCGTCGAACGATTTCTCGCAGGAGCCCGGCTCGGAGAAGCAGATCGCGGACTTCTGCTACAACACCTACGGCGTCAAGTTCCCGATGCTGGGCAAGTCGCACGTGCGCGGCAGCGAGGCCAACCCGATGTACGCGCTGCTGGCGAAGGAAACCGGCACCGCGCCCAAGTGGAACTTCTACAAATACCTGATCGGTCGCAACGGCCAGGTGGTGGGCAGCTACAACAGCAAGACCACGCCTGACGACAAGCCGTTCGTCGCCAAGATCGAAGAACTGCTGGCCAGCCCGCGCTGACGCGCGCGACGCCCGGCCGGGGTGTACACCCCTGACGACAGTCCGGCCGCTGGGGGGCGCGTGTTCCCTCCCCCATTGATTTGCATCAAGTTTGCAACGGGATTCGCTGAGTAACGTCGCCGCTTGCGACGAGCGGAGCGAGGCAATGGGAATCACGTTGTACGACGGGGACGGGCACACTTGCCTGATGTTCACCGACCTGGTCGAGGAAGCGCATGGCGAAGCGGTGCAGACCAACCAGTTCCTGGTCGTCGACCACGGGCATGGCGCGCTGATCGATCCCGGCGGGCAGATGACCTACAGCGAGCTGTATCTCACCATCAGCCGCTACTTTCCGCCCAAGCAACTCGACTACGTGCTGGCTTCGCATGCCGATCCGGACATCGTCGCATCGGTCGGACGCTGGCTGACGGGCTCTGACTGCCGCATCTTGATTTCCAGCGTGTGGGCGCGCTTCCTGCCGCATTTCTGCCAGGCCGGCAAGACGGCAGGGCGCATCGTGACGATTCCCGATGCGGGCATGCATATCCCGCTCGGGCACAGCTCCCTGGTCGCGGTGCCAGCGCACTTCCTGCATTCCGAAGGCAATTTCCAGTTCTACGATCCGATCAGCAAGATCCTGTTCTCGGGCGATCTCGGCGCGGCCATGACAGGCGCCAAAGCGGCCGGCACCACGGTGACGGATTTCGATGCGCATACTCGCCTGATGCTGCCGTTCCACCAGCGCTACATGAGCGGCAGCCGCGCGTGCCGGCTGTGGGCAGCCATGGCGCGGTCGATGGATATCGAATGGATCGTGCCGCAGCACGGGCCGTCGTTTCGCGGCAAGCACATGGTGGCGCGCTTTATTGACTGGATCGACGCGCTGGCGTGCGGGCTGGACCTGCTGACGCAGGACCACTATCGCGTGCCCGCACCCGCCATGCGCTGATCAGTCGCGCACGAGCCCTTCGGCGCGCATGGCTTCCTGCACCGCCGGCCGCGCGGCGATGCGCGACAGGTAGTCCTGTAGAGTGGGGTATGCCGTCAGCGGCATCATCAGCATGCGGGCCCAGCCTAGGATGGTGAAGCAGTAGGCGTCGGCCACGGTAAAGGTGTCGCCGGTCAGGTACTGGCGGCCCTGCAGGTGCTTGTCGAGCTCAGCAAAGCGCAGTTGCAGCTTGGCCTTGCAGGCCTCTACCGTGCTCTGCGCGGTTTCCTTGTGCCACAGCCACGGGCTGAAGACCTTGTGCAGTTCCGTTGAGACCAGCGTGATCCAGCCGGTGGCTTCCAGCCGCTCGCGCGTGCCCGCGGCGGGCAGCAGCGCGCGTTCGGGCACCAGGTCGGCGATGTATTGCAGCAGCGATGCCGCTTCGGTATGGCGCGAGCCGTCGTCGAGCTGCAGCAGCGGCACGTAGCCGCGCGGGTTGATGGTGTAGTAGTCGTCGGTGCCGTTTTCAGGCACGGCCAGCTTGTGGTGGAGCAGGTCGACTTTGGCCAGCGTGACCGGCAGGCCGGCTTCGCGCAGGGCGATATGGACGGCCATCGAGCAGACGCCCGGAGTGTAGTAGAGCTTCATTGCGATCCTGTAGTGGTTGCCTGGCCGCCACGCCATGCGGCGGCCGTGCAGGCAGTCTAGGATCGCCCCCCTTATGCAGCAATGCGCGTCCTTGCGGACGCGCATTGCAGATTTGCACAGGGCTCAGTTTGCGCTCGGTTGCGCTCAGTCGAGCAGCTTTGCCAGCGCCGGCGGCAGGCCGGCATTGGGCTTGCGCGGCGGCCGCGCGAAGCTGCCCTGCGTGGCGCTGCCGGCGCGCAGGGCCACCAGCGATTCGCAATGCCGCACCGCGCTCGACACGCCATCCACCACCGGCACCGGGATGCGCCCTTGCAGCGAGCGTGCCAGTCCCGCCAGCGGCGCGCCGGCGACGATGATCACGTCGGCGCCGTCCTGCTCGATGGCTTGCAGGGCCAGTTGTTCCAGCCGCGCGGCATGGTCTTCCTGCACGCTGCCGATATCGCGCAGGGGCTCCTGCAGCGAACGCACGCTGGCCAGCCGCGACGACAGGCCGTTGGCCGCCACGCATTCGCGGTACCACGCCTGGATGCGGTGCGAGATCGCGATGATGGAGAAGCGCTGCCCCAGCAGGCAGGCGCTGGCCAGCGCGGCTTCGGTCATGCCGACGACAGGGACGTCGAACAGCTCTTTCAGGCCGGCCAGGCCGGGGTCGCCGAACGCGGCGACCACCAGGCCGTCGAACTGGCCGGCGTGTTCCGCGGCGGCGCAGGCGGTGGCATAGCCGCCGACCAGCGCCTCGAAGCGGGTTTCGATATAGGCCACGCCGAAGGCCGCGGTGGCCATCTGCAGCGTGGTGGTGGCGGCGGCGGTGCGCCGCGCTTCCGCCTCGATCAGCGCCGTGACGGATTCGCTGATATTGGGATTGACGATCAGGAGTTTCATGGTCGGAGTAGGTTGGCTGCAGGCTTGGCGATCAGCCCAGCATCGGCGCGCCCGCCGGCAGGAACTGCCCGCGGCCGGCCTGGGGTTCCTGGTACTGGCCATCGCGCACCAGCATCTCGCCGCGCGAGAAGCAATGCACCGGCCAGCCGGTCACTTCGATGCCTTCGTACGGCGTGTAGTCCACCGCGTGGTGCAGCGCGCTGTTGCGGATCTGCACGCGCTTGTTCGGGTCCCACAGCACGATGTCCGCATCCGCGCCGATGGCGATGGTGCCCTTGCGCGGATACAGGCCATACAGCCGTGCCGGCCGCCACGAGGTCAGCTCGACAAACTGGTGCAGCGACAGCTTGCCGCGCGCCACGCCGTCGAACAGCAGCGGCAGGCGCGTCTCGATGCCCGGCACGCCGTTGGGGATATGCTCGAACGAAGGCCGCTCGCCGCCCGGCTGCTTGCCTTGCGGGTCGTCATAGCGGAACGGTGCATGGTCTGACGAGAACACGCTGAACACGCCATTGGTCAGCGCGCGCCAGACCGCGGCCTGGTTCTCCGGGTCGCGCGGCGGCGGGCTGCACACGCACTTGGCGCCTTCGTAGCCGTCGTCGCCGGGCAGGGCCATGTCGTCTGCGGTCAGGTACAGGTACTGCGGGCAGGTCTCGGCCAGGATCTGCAGCCCCCTGCCCTGTGCCCAGCGGATCTGCTCGATCGCTTCCTTGCCCGAGACATGCACGATCAGGATCGGCACGTCGACCAGTTCGGCAAAGGTGATGGCGCGGTGCGTGGCCTCGCGCTCCACCGCGGCGGGCCGTGCCAGGCCGTGGAAGCGCGGTGCGATGCGCCCTTCCCCGACCAGCTTGTCGGTCAGCCACGAGATGCAGTCGGCGTTCTCGGCATGCACCATCACCAGCGCGCCGTTCTGTTTGGCGACGTCCAGCACCGACAGCATTTCGCGGTCGGACAGCTTTAGGTCGTCATAGGTCATGTAGACCTTGAACGAGCTGTAGCCCTTGCGGATCAGCGTCGGCAGTTCATCGGCCAGCACCGCCGGCGTGGGGTCGGCCACGATCAGGTGGAAGGCGTAGTCGATCACCGCGCGGCCTTCGGCGCGGCGATGGTAGTCCGCCACGGCAGCCTTGAGCGATGCACCCTTTTCCTGCGCGGCAAACGGGATCACGGTGGTGGTGCCGCCGCACACCGCGGCACGCGTGCCGGTGAAGAAGTCGTCGGCCATGCGCAGGCCGTCGGGCATGGGCTGGTCGAGGTGGCAATGGCCATCGACGCCGCCGGGCAGCGCCAGCAGGCCATCGGCATCGATCTCGCGCGCGGCTTGCGGCAGCGCGTGGCCGAGCGCGACGATCTGCCCGTTGCGCACGCCGATATCGCAGCGGAAGCGGTCAGAGGCAGTGACCACGTCCGCGCGCCGGATCACCAGGTCGAGGCTCTCGTGAGCGGACATCGGCTTACTCCACTTCGCGGAACAGGCGGCCCCAGCCGCGCAGCTCGCGCGTGTCCACGCCGCACAGGCGCAGCGACTTCCACACCACGGTGGAGATGGTGTCGTACAGCGGAATGCCGGTTTCGGCTTCAAGTTCTTCGGCCAGGTGCGCGGCGCGCAGGTTGGTGCAGAAGGTGGTGATGGCCTGCGGCTGGTGCTGGGCCAGGCCGCGCACCATCTCGCGGATGGTGTCTTCCTCGACCTCGGCGAAGCTGTAGTTCACATGCAGGTCCAGGTGGCTCTCCGCCACGCAGTGGAAGCCGCTGCGCTCGTAGTTGGCGATGATGCGCTGCTGCACATCGTCCAGGTACGGCGTGGCCAGGCCGAAGTTGCGCGCGCCGGTCTTTTCCAGGATCTCGTTGAGCGCCAGCACCGAGGTGGTGGCCGGGATGCCGGTGGCTTCGGTGATCTGCTTGCACAGCGCTTCATCCTTGTCGAAGCCAAGCCAGCCGGAAGAGGTGCCGTTCCAGGCGATGACATCGACGCGCGCATCGGCCAGCAGACTGGCGGCGGCCAGGATCTTGTCCAGGTTGAACTGGCCCAGGGCCTGGTCGCGCAGCGAGATCTCGGTCACGGTGAAGCGCGAGAAATGCGCGCTGACGTTGGGCAGGCCGCTGACCATGGCGCTGGTGATCGGTTCGAGCGCCGTGTTGGAAGACGGGGTCAGCATGCCGAGGCGGATTTGCTTGGTCATTTCAGTCATTCTCAGGAGTGAGCGGGCGCCGTCCGCCTGGATATGCCGGGGGCGGCGCCGCTTCGGTTGTTTATTGTTCGGGTTTGTCGTTGAAGGCGAGGGCGGTGCCGGGTACGCCCTGGCTGCTGCGCGCCAGTTCCAGTTCCTTGCGCAGTGCAGCCTGGCGCGCGGCGTCGGGCTTGACCGACTTGCCGGCCTGCAGCGCGGGCAGCACGTAGTCATTGACCATGCGCCGGTACAGGTCGAGGTACGCCGCATCGCGCAGGCCGCCTTGCGTGGACATGATGCTGTTCATCACGATCACCGCGTTCTGTTTCGGCAGCACCGTGATGAACTGGCCCTTGTAGCCCATCGCGCTGAATTCGCGCTCACTCTGCACGATGTTGTTGACCCAGCAGTAGAAGCCATAGTCCTTCGCCGGACCCGCAGGCGTGGTCATGCGTGCGACCCACGAGGCCGGCACGATCTGCTGCCCGTTCCAGCGACCTTCGTTCAGCATCAGCATGCCGAGCTTGGCCATGTCGATGGAGCGCAGCCGCAGGCCCCAGCCGCCCGATACCGCGCCCTTGCCGTCGGCGCCGTCCCAGCGGTAGTGGCTCATGCCGAGCGGGCCGAACAGGCGCGCCTTGGCGTACTGGTCTTCGGGCTGCCCGGCGGCCTGCGTGACGGTGGCGCCGACCAGCACGGGATTGACGTCGATATAGTCGAACTCGGCGCCGGCCTTGGTGCGCACCGCGGCGGTCGCCGCCACGCGCAGGCGGTCCGGCACGCCGTAGTGGAGCGTGTCGGTGCCTTCCACCAGCTTGTACGACAGGCCGCTGGACATCGACATCAGGTGGCGCAGCTGGATCGCCTGCTTGTCTGCCAGTGCCGGGGCGAGGTCGGGGCGCGCTGCCGCCAGGCGCTGCGCGGGTGTGTCTTCGGCGCTCAGCTTGCCGTCGCCGACCAGCGTGCCGACCAGCAGGGCGCTGATGAACTTGGTGACGGAATACAGCTCGTGGTTGTAGTCGCGCGACAGGCCGTCGCCATAGCGCTCGAACACCAGCTTGCCGTCCTTGATGACGAGCAGGCTGCGTACGTCGAGCTTGTCGCGGCGGATCCATTCGGACAGTGCGACGAGTTTTGCTGAATCGACGCCGACGGCTTCGGGTTGTGCGGTCGGCAGTCCATCACCGGCAGGTGCCGATGGCGCTGCCGGCGCGGCGTGCGCCTGCGCTGCGCCCAGCACGAGCAGGGCGGCTGCCAGCATACGTGGGAAGCGGTTCATGACATGTCTCCTCCACCGCTGCGCCGGTAGCGGCCGGCGCAGCGTGTGTGGTTTGCCTTGCATGAGGCAATGTTTGAGTGTGGGTCCTTGGGTTGCGCAGCGGATCAGACCGGGATCTTGGTCTCGTAGTCGATCGCGGTGGAAGCGAACAACAGACCCACGCCGGCTGCCGCGAAGAACATCAGCGCCAGGAAGTAGGAGCCCGTGGCCTGCACGATCAGGCCAACGATGATCGGCACGCTGATGCCGGCGATATTGCCGCCCAGGTTCATCAGGCCGCCCAGGAAGCCAATCTTGTTGCGGGTGGCCAGCATCGACGGCACGGACCAGAACAGGCCGCACCAGCGCAGGAAGAAGAGGGTGGAGGAGAGCAGCGCCACCACGGCCACCGCGTCGGTGACATAGGCCACCGAAAAGATCGACACGGTGGCGACCACGGCCGCAATGCCGAACAGCGTGCGCATCACCACGTTGGGGCGGCCGCCGGCTTCCTTCCACTTGTCGGCGATCCAGCCGCCGACGAGTTCGCCGACGAAGCCGCTCATGAAGATGATGAAGCTTGCGCCGCCCATCGTCTTGAGGTCAAAGCCGCGGGCCTTGCTCAGGTAGGTCGGCATCCAGGTGAGCAGGCCGTAGAAGACGGCGTTGAAGCACATCCAGCTGATGGCCATGCACCACACCGAGCGGTACTTGAAGAAGTCGAGCGAACGGCCGGACAGGTTGGCCGGCTCGGCGCTGTGCTCGCGTGCTTGTGCTTCCTCGATGTGGCGCGCTTCGAGTTCATTGACGCCGCTGTGTTCGCGCGGCGAATTGCGGATGTACCACCACGCCACGAAGCCGGCGAGCACGGTGCCGACGCCGGCCACCACGAACGACATGCGCCACGAGCCGAGCTCGCTGATCAGCCCGGCAATGATGAGGGAGCCGAGCGCTGCGCCCAGCGGCGCGCCGCCGTCAAGCAGCGTGGCGCCGCGACCGCGTTCGTTCTGCGTCATCCAGATGGCGTTGAGCTTGCCGCCGGCCGGGTAGATCGGCGCTTCGGAGGCGCCCAGCCCGAGCCGGGTGATCAGCAGCGAGGTGGCGTTGGTGCAGACCGCCGCGATCGCCTGGAAGAAGCCCCAGAACACGGTGGCGCAGGCAATCACGATGCGCGGCTTGTACTTGTCGGCCAGCATGCCGCCCGGGATCTGCATGAAGGCGTAAGTCCAGAAGAAGGAGCTGAGGATCAGCCCCTGCATGGCGGGACTGAGGTCGAACTCCTTGGCGATCAGTGGCATGGCCACCGACAGCGAGGCGCGGTCAATGTAATTGATCGCGACGAGGAACAGCATCATCAAAAAAATCTTCCAGCGCACCGAGGTCTTGGCCTCTGTGATCACTGTCGCCCGGCTTGTCGTCTCCATGACGGCGTCTCCTGTTTTAGTCCTTGGGTGAGGCAGTTCTGTTGGCGTTTTGCGCAACAGGTCGGAGTATAGGATACGTAATCTGTAATTACAACGCGTGTAAGTCATTGATTTTGCGATATTGCGCATGCACAATTTTGGTATGTGGTAGCCTTGTCGTGGTGCATTTCCCCATTCTGGTGACGTCTGTGACACAAACGCTTTCCCAAACCACGCGCCTGCGCACGCTCGGCATGTCGGCCGAAATCGCCGCCCGGCTGCGCACCATGATCGAAGAGGGCGAACTGCCGCCCGGCGCGAGGATCGATGAACGGGCCTTCTGCGAGACCTTCGATGTCTCCAAGACGCCTCTGCGCGAGGCGCTGAAGGTGCTGGTGTCCGAGGGGCTGGTGCTGCACCGGCAGTACATCGGCTACCGCGTGGCGCCGCTGGACCTGGAGGAGTTGCGCGCCACCTTCGAGACCCTGCACGGGCTGGAGGCGCTGGCGGGCGAACTGGCCGCGCAGCGCCTGGGCGTGGCGGCCATGGCCAAGCTGGAGCGGCGCCATCTGGCCATGATCGATGCGCATGCCGCCGGCCGGCGCACCGACTATTTCCGCATCAACCAGGAAATCCACCAGCTGATCATCGACGGCGCCGCCAATCCGGTGCTGGCCGGCGTCTATGCCGCGCTGATGAGCAAGGTGCACCGTGCGCGCGGTGCGGCCAATGCCGATACCATCCGCTGGCAGGAGTCGCATGAGGAACACGAGGCCATTATGGCCGCGCTGCGCGAACCCGGCCGGCCGCGCCTGGCGCAGGTGTTGCGCGCCCACTCCGAGAACACCGCCAAGGAAGTCCTGAGCGTGGTGGCGCAGACCCTGGCCGAAGCCGGCGCAACCGGCGCATCTGGCGCATCTGGCGCATCTGGCGCCGCGCTCAAGAAATCCGCCTGAACAACCCCTGAAGACAACGACGACGATGAAACTGGTTCGAGTAGGCAACCCCGGCGCCGAGCGCCCGGGCATGATCGATGCGCAAGGCCGCGTGCGCGACCTGTCCGGCGTGGTGGCCGATATCGGCGCGGCGCAGCTGGCGCCGGCGGCGCTGGCGCAGTTGGCGCAGGTGGACCCCGCGTCGCTCCCGGTGATCGAGGGCGCACGCTATGGCGTGCCCTGGAGCGGAGTCGGCAAGATCGTGGCGATCGGCCTGAACTATGCCGACCACGCCGCCGAGGCCGGCATGCCGCTGCCGGCCGAGCCGATCGTGTTCCTGAAGGCCAACAGCTCGCTGAATGGTCCCGACGACGCGGTGATGCTGCCGTTCGGCTCGGAGAAGACCGACTGGGAAGTCGAGCTGGGCGTGGTCATCGGCAGCACCGCGCGCAATGTCTCGCGCGAAGCGGCGCTGAACCACGTGGCCGGCTACTGCGTGGTCAATGACGTGTCGGAGCGCGAGTTCCAGATCGAGCGCGGCGGCACCTGGGACAAGGGCAAGGGCTGCGACACCTTCTGCCCGGCCGGCCCGTGGCTGGTGACGCGCGACGAAGTGCCGGACCCGCAGGCGCTGGGCCTGTGGCTGGAGGTCAACGGCGAGCGCGTGCAGAAGGGCAGCACCGCCACCATGGTCTTCGACGTGGCCACCGTGGTCAGCTATGTCAGCCGCTTCATGACGCTGCTGCCGGGCGACCTGATCGCGACCGGCACGCCGCCGGGCGTGGGCATGGGCTTCAAGCCGCCGCGCTTCCTGAAGGCCGGCGACACCATGCGCCTTGGCGTGGACGGGCTGGGCGAGCAGACGCAGCAGGTGGTGCCCTACGGCGAGCGCTGAGGGCAGGGCCGTGGCAGCGCGTCACCCTTCGGGGTGACGCATGCCGGCAGCGCTGCTGCGGGCAAATACACCATCCGCAATGGTTCCCCATCGATACGCTTTCACACAAAGCGTTGGGTTTCCATACAAAGCGTACGATTAGGGCAACAGTTCCGGTGCCGAAACGGGCCCGATTACATGGTTTTACAGGTAAACGCACACTTAGCGTTTCGCTAGCGTTTTCTGCGTGAAATACTGGTTATACAGGTTTCGCCAGAGAGCAAAACACCATGTCTGAGCACGCCCCCGAAATCGAGTCCTACCTCGGCACCACCCTCACGGCGTCTCCCGCGTCGCCACTCAAGCACCGGTACTGCGCGCTGGCCGACACCCTGGACAGCCGCGCTGAACTCGAAGTCATCCGGCGCAATATCCACCAGCATCCCGAACTGGCCTTCGACGAGGTCCGCACCTCAGGCCTGGTCGCCAGCCTGCTGGAGGCGTGGGGCTATACGGTCACGCGCGGCGTGGGCGGCACCGGGGTGGTGGGCACCCTGCGCTGCGGCGACAGCGGGCACAGCGTGGGCATCCGCGCCGACATGGACGCCTTGCCGATCCACGAGCGCACCGCACTGCCATACGCCAGCGTCAATGCCGGCCGCATGCACGCCTGTGGCCACGACGGCCATACCGCGATCCTGCTCGGCGCGGCAAAGCAACTGGCGTGCACGCGCAACTTTGATGGCACCGTGCACCTGATCTTCCAGCCGGCCGAGGAAATCGGCGCGGGCGGCGGCGCCGAGCGCATGCTGGCCGACGGGCTGTTCGAGCGCTTTCCCTGCGATGCGATCTTCGGGCTGCACAACCATCCGGGGGTGGAGCAGGGCAGTTTCCTGTTCCGCTCGGGCCCCTTCATGGCGGCGTGCGACACGGTCACCATCACCATCCGCGGCAAGGGCGGCCACGCCGCGCGCCCGCACCAGTCGGTCGATCCGATCCTGGTCGCAGGCAGCCTGGTGATGGCGCTGCAGTCGGTGGTGGCGCGCTATGTCGACCCGAACGAGACCGCAGTGGTGACGATCGGCACGCTGCACGCCGGCCACGCGCCTAATGTGATCCCGGACAATGCGCGCATGGAGATCAGCGTGCGCTCGTTCAACCCCGAGGTGCGCGCATCGGTGGAGAACCGCATCCGCCAGCTGGCCACCTCGCACGCCGAGGGCTACGGCGCGGTGGCCGAGGTCGACTACGTGCGCGGCTACCCGGTGCTGGTCAACAGCGAGCGCGAGACCGAGTTCGCGCGCCAGGTGGCCGAGGAGCTGGTCGGCGCCGACAAGGTGGTGGACCAGGCCGCGCGCATTGCCGGCAGCGAGGACTTTGCCTACTTCCTGCAGCAGCGCCCGGGCTGCTTCGTGCGGCTGGGCAACGGCGCCAACCAGCCGCTGCTGCACAACGCCGGCTACGACTTCAACGACGATAACCTGACCGTCGGCGCGGCCTACTGGACGCGGCTGGTGGAGCGCTACCTGGCGCGCTGACCGGCCCGGCGCCCCGCTCAGCGGAAGAACGCACTTGGCGGCACGCCGAACTGCCGCCTGAACATGGTCGCAAACGCGCTCGGGCTGTCGTAGCCCAGGTCCAGCGCCACATCCACCACCTTGCTGCCGGCAGCCAGCTTCTCCAGCGCCGCCAGCAGGCGCGCCTGCTGGCGCCATTGCCCGAAGGTCATCCCGGTTTCACGCGCAAAGCGGCGCTGGATGGTCTTGGGGTCCACCCCCAGCCGTGAACCCCAGTCCGCCAGCGTCAGCGCCGTATCGGGCGCGCCGGTGATGGCATCGCAGATCTGCCGCAGGCTGCCATCGGCCGGGCGCGGCAGGTGCAGCGGCAGCGACGGCACCAGCATCACTTCATCGAGCAACAGCCGCATCAGCCGCGCGTCGCGCGTGTCGGGGGCGTAGGGCAGGGGGATGTCGATCGCCGCCAGGATCAGCTCGCGCAGCAGCGCTGAGATGCCCAGGACGGTGCAGCGCTGCGGCAGGTCGGGCGCGGCATCGGGGCGGATATAGGCGGTGCGCATCTGCACCCGGCCGACCATGCGGATCCAGTGCGTGGTGCCGCCCGGCATCCACATGCCGCGCGTGGGCGGCACGATCCACTGGCCTTCGGCGGTGGCCACCACCATCACGCCGTGCACTGCATGGATCAGCTGCGCGTGCGGATGCTGGTGCGGGTTGGTCACGTGGCCGGGCAGGTAGTCGGCGGCCATGGCGGTGACGGGCAGGGGGCTGCGGTCGAAGCGGACGTAGGGCGGGGGCTCGGCGTAGGTGTCGCCCAGCGCCAGCGTCTCGGGCGTGGGGGCGGGGGGCGCATGCTGGTCGCGGCGGCGGGCCGCGCCGGAAGCAGAAAGGGGGCGAGGGGCGCGCGGCATGTCCTTTTCTCCAAGGTTGCGGACCTATTCTCGCAGGACAGGCGCCGGGGCGCCAGCTAGCATCGGTGCTCAGTTCCATCCAGGCCGGCGCCCCCGCTGGCCGCTTTCCGTCTGTCGAGAGCCGCCAATGAGCACAACCATCGACTCCGCGCCTGCTGGCGCGACACCATCCGCGACATCCCCCCAGGCCGAACGCACCGGTTTCCGCGTGCTGTCGGCGATCAGCTTCGCCCACTTCCTCAACGACATGATCCAGTCGTTGATCCTGGCGATCTATCCGATGCTCAAGGGGGGCTTCAACCTGAGCTTCACCCAGATCGGCCTGCTGACCATGACCTACCAGGTCACGGCGTCGCTGCTGCAGCCGGTGGTGGGCCTGTACACCGACAAGCATCCCAAGCCGCATTCGCTGGCCATCGCCATGGCGTTCACGCTGGCGGGCCTGCTGCTGCTGTCGGTGGCGCCGACCTACGGCGTGCTGCTGGTGGCCGCCGCGCTGGTCGGCACGGGGTCGTCGATCTTCCACCCTGAGTCGTCGCGCGTGGCGCGCATGGCCTCTGGCGGTCAGCACGGGCTGGCGCAGTCGATCTTCCAGGTCGGCGGCAACGGCGGCAGCGCCATGGGGCCGCTGCTGGCCGCGCTGATCGTGCACCAGCAGGCCAGCCTGGCGTGGTTCTCGCTGGCGGCGCTGGTGGGCATGGTGGTGCTGTGGCGCATCGGCGGCTGGTATGCGCGCCAGCTGGCGCAGGGCGCGCGCAAGCGCAAGGCCGCGGGCGCGGTGGCCAGCCCGGTGCCCACGCGCGTGGTGGTGCGGGCCATGGTGGTGCTGATGGTGCTGGTGTTCTCCAAGTACTTCTACATGGCCAGCCTGACCTCTTACTACACCTTCTACCTGATGGAGCGCTTCGGGCTGGCGCGCCAGGACGCGCAGCTGCACCTGTTCATGTTCCTGGCCGCGGTGGCGGCGGGCACCATCCTGGGCGGCCCGATCGGCGACCGCATCGGCCGCAAGCGCGTGATCTGGGCGTCGATCCTGGGCGTGGCGCCGTTCACCCTGATGCTGCCGCACGTGGGCCTGTTCTGGACCACGGTGCTGACCTTCATCATCGGCTTTATCCTGGCCTCGGCGTTCTCGGCGATCCTGGTGTTCGCGCAGGAGCTGATTCCCGGCAAGGTGGGCATGGTGTCGGGCCTGTTCTTCGGCTTTGCCTTCGGCATGGGCGGCATCGGCGCCGCGGTGCTGGGGGGCATGGCCGATACGCACGGCATCCGCGCGGTGTACGAGTACTGCGCCTACCTGCCGCTGCTGGGCCTGCTGACGGTCTTCCTGCCCGACCTGCGCGAGCGTCCGCAGCGGGCCTGACGCTTAGGCCGGTTCGTTGCCTTCGCCGCCACCGCCCGGTGGCGGCTCGAACATGCGCAGCCAGCGGCGCAGCAGCGCGGCCAGCTGCGCGCGCTCGGCCGCGGTCAGGTCCGCCAGCAGGCGGTGCTCATTGGCCACGTGCAGTTCCAGCGCGCGGTCGACGCGTTCGCGTCCGGCCTCGGTCAGTTCCACCAGCAGCCCGCGCCGGTCTTCCGGATTGGGCTGGCGCCGCACCAGCCCGGCCCGCTCCAGGTGGTCGAGCCGGTTGGTCATGGTGCCCGAAGTGATCATCAACGAACCGATCAGCGCGCCCGGCGACAGCGTATACGGCGGCCCCGCGCGCCGTAGCGTCGCCAGCACATCGAATTCCCACGGCTGCAGGCCGGTTTCTCCAAGCGCGGCTTCAATGGCGCGGCTGGTATGGCGGTTGAGCCGTCCCAGCCGGCCGATCACGCCCATCGGCGAGGCATCCAGGTCCGGGCGCTCGCGCGCCCATTGGGCGAGAATGCCGTCGACGTGGTCAGGCGTGTCTTCGGGTTTGCGGCGGGTAGTCATCGAGGAGCAGGCGTGCGGATACGCGGGTGGCAGGAACATCGAAGTATCTTGACATCAAACAATCGGCTTCGTAAAGTTGATTTATCTTGATGTCAAGAAACTTGAAATGAAGACGACTGCATCCTCCATCCGGACCGCTCCCGGTGGCGTGACCGTCAGGGACATCCTGCTGACCGGGCTGGCCCCGGCCATCTGGGGCAGCACCTACCTGGTCACCAGCCAGTGGCTGCCGCCGGGGCAGCCGTTGCTCTCAGGCGTGATCCGGGCCCTGCCGGCCGGGCTGGCGATGCTCGCCTTCGGTCGGCAACTGCCGCGCGGCAGCTGGTGGTGGCGCGCGGCGGTGCTGGGCGTGCTCAATATCGGCTTCTTCCAGGCCATGCTGTTTATCGCCGCGTACCGGCTGCCGGGCGGCGTGGCCGCCACGGTCGGCGCGATCCAGCCGCTGATCGTGGTGGTGCTGGCGTGGGCCTGGCTCGGTGCGCGCCCGCGGTCGGCCGCCTGGATGGCCGGCGTGGGCGGGCTGCTGGGCGTGGCGCTGCTGGTGCTGGGCCCGGCCGCGCGGCTCGACGCCATCGGCGTGGCGGCGGCAGCGGCCGGGGCGGTATCGATGGCGGTGGGCACGGTGCTGACGCGGCACTGGCGCCCGCCAGTCTCGCCGCTGGTGCTGACGGCATGGCAGCTGTGCGCGGGCGGGCTGTTCCTGCTGCCGTTCGCACTGGTACTGGAACCGCTGCCCGGGCATTTCACGCTGGCCAACTGGCTTGGCTATGCGTGGCTGAGCATTGTCGGGGCCGGCTTCAGCTATGCGCTGTGGTTCCGCGGGGTCGGGCGCATGCCGTCGTCCGCGGTGGCGGCGCTGGGGCTGCTGAGCCCGGTCAGTGCCACCGTGCTCGGCTTCCTGGTGCTGGGCCAGGCCTTGACGGCGATGCAGGCCGCTGGCGCGCTGCTGGTGCTGGGCAGCGTGTGGCTGGGCCAGCGCGCGGCGACGCCCGCCGCGGTGGCGCGCACGCAGCCGGCCTGATCCGATTGCGTCAGCGGCTGCTGCCGGGCGGCGTTTTGCGGCATCATGGCGGGCATGAAGTCTGCCGTGCCCCCGTCCCCGCCATCCATTCAAGCCGCGTCAGCACCGTCTGCTACGCCTGCCTGCGAGCGCTGCCTGGCGCTCGCCGCCGACCCGCGCCGGCGCGAGCCGCCGTCCTGCCTGGCGCTGCGCGGCACGGTGCCGCTGGTGAGCCAGAGCGCCGCCGGCGTGCCGTTCAGCATGCTTTCCTTTACCTGCCGCGACTGCGGCACGGTATGGCGGCTGTATGACCGGGCCAATGAACTCTTTGTCTCGTGGGTGCCGGAACGCCCGCTGGTGCGCTGAGCGCGCAGGTTTCGATCGGCTAAGATAGCGACTGCTCCGCGCCAGGCCGTCAATCCGCTGCCGCGCCCGGCGCCTTCCTGTCGAAATCTCTCCCGCATTTCCATCATGGCCTTCCCCTTCCGCTCGTCCCTGCTGGCCGCCCTGTGCGTGACCAGCGGTGCTGCCGCACTGCCTGCCGCCGCTGCCGACGCCTATCCCAGCCGCCCGATCCGCCTGATCGTCGCCTACCCGACCGGCGGCATCAGCGACACCGTGGCGCGCGCGCTCGGCGAGCGGCTGTCGGCGCAGATGGGCACTTCGGTGGTGGTCGAGAACAAGGCCGGCGCGGGCGGCAGCATCGGCATCGATGCCGTCGCCAAGGCTGCGCCGGACGGCTACACGCTGGGCTTTGCCGCCACCAGCCCGCTGACGCTCAACCCGCATGTCGGGCGCGTCAACTACGATCCGCAGAAGGACGTGGCGCCGGTGATGAGCGTGATGTACTCGCCGGTGCTGGTGGTGGCCACCTCCGGCTTCAGCGGCAAGAGCTTTGCCGACGTGGTCGGCCAGGCCAGCGCCAAGCCGGGCTCGGTGCGCTGGGCAACGTCGGGCCTGGGCACGGTCGGCCATGTGGTGCTGGAACAGATCAAGCAGAAGTCGAAGGCCGATATCACGCTGATCCCGTACAAGGGCGCGGGCCAGCAGATGAACGACGCGCTCGGCGGCCAGTTCGAGGTGATGAGCACCAACGCCAGCCCGGTGCTGACCCAGCATATGCAGGCCGGCCGCCTGCGCGCGCTGGCGGTGGGCGCGCCCAGGCGCCTGGAGAGCCTGCCCTCGGTGCCGACGCTGGCCGAGCTGGGCTACCCCAAGGCCAACCTGACCTCGACCTTCGGCATCTTCGCGCCGGGCAAGACGCCCGCGGCCATCATCAGCCGCCTGAACGCCGAACTGAACAAGGCGCTGGCCGAGCCGGAAGTCCATGAACGCCTGCTCAAGGGCGGCGAGGTGCCGACCGGCGGCACGCCGGCGCAGTTTGCCAGGGCCATCCGCGAAGAGTCCGCGGAGAACGCCCGAATCGTCAAGGAAGCGGGCATCAAGGCCGATTGAGGCTTAGAACCCATTTCATTCTGAAACGGGTTCTAAGCCGCATCCAGTCGGCTGCCCAGTCCATACACCGACGACAGCCGCACGCCGTTGTGCGGCCACAGCGCCAGCTTGGTTCGCACGCGCGACAGGTGGCTGTCCACGGTGCGCGAGGCCGGGTCCATGTGGTAGCGCCAGACCTGGTCGGCCATGGTCTGGCGCAGCACCAGCGAACCCAGGTTGCGGAACAGCAGCACCGCCAGGTCGAATTCCTTGGGGGCCAGCAGCACCGGCTTGCCCTGGACCCACACGCGCCGCTCCGCGGTGGCAAAGCGGAATACGCCGTGCTCCAGGTCGCATTCGTCGCGCGCCGGCCTGGCGCGGCGCAACAGCGCCAGCACGCGCGCGGCCAGCTCGGCCGTGCGCAGCGGCTTGGGCACGTAGCTGTCGGCGCCCTGCGCAAAGCAGGCCGCGACGAAGGCTTCTTCGTTGGAGGTGCCGGTCAGAATTACGGGCATCTCGTTGCCGAGCGTGCGGCGCACCCATGCCAGCACTTCCAGGGCCGGGATCCCCGGCGCATCGCAATCGAGCATCAGCAGATCGAACGACCTGCCGCGCAGCGCGCCGATCATGGTGCGTCCGCTGAGATAGCGCGCGCACTGGTGCCCGTTCAGGCGCAGGGTCTGTTCGATGCTGACGGCGAGGGTCGGGTCCGCCTGCAGCGCGGCGATGTTCACGAGAGTGGCTCCTGCGCGGGCGCATCGGAATGCGCCGATGGATGGACAGAGCATGGCACTGCGGTCCCGCTCGGCACGCAGCGAAGCCCATGGTAGGAGCGGCCCGCTGAGGCGAGAAGTAAAAGATTGTTGAAAGTCGAGATTGAGGTCTTTCCTATTCGTGCGGAAGGCAACGCGGTCTTAATTGTCCCGCTGGTGTCCTGTTAGCGCCGCGCGGCTGGCGCTGCTGTGCGCGCAGCGCGTGGTGGCGGGCCATGGCGGCGTGCTGGTGCCGCTGCAGTCGATGGGCGAAGCCGCCTCGCCGGCCGGCTGGTACCTGTGGCTGCGGCGCCGGCCGCGCGCATGAAAAAAGGCACCCCGAAAGGTGCCTTTGCGCCAGACTGATCAGACAACGATCAGAAGATGTGGCGGATACCTGCGCCCAGGCCGAGCTGGTTGTCCCTGCCCGGCAGTTGGGTCTTCGCGCCGCCGGTCACCTTGTTGTAGTCCACGGTGCCGTAGACCTGGGTACGCTTGGACAGCGAGTACTCGGCCAGCAGAACGCCGGTGTAGCGGTTGCCGCTGACATCGGCCAGACCGTTGGTGTTCTTGATGTGATCACCATAGAACACGCCGGTCAGCGCCAGAGCCGGAGTGGCCTGGTAGGTCGCGCCGATGTAGCCGATGTTGTCCTTACGCGGGCTTGCCGTGTAATTGCCACCAGCCGGGATCGGATTTGCGCTGTTCGCCGGCGTGAAGAAAGCGGCGTCGATCAGGCCGGTCTTATCCTTGCCACCGATGTAGCCGAGGAAAACCTTGGCCGGGCCAAAGGCGTACTTACCGGCGGCACCCCACATTTGCTGCTTGTTGCCGTTCGTGTCACGGAATTCCTGGTACACGCCGCCAATACCCCACGGGCCGGATTCGTATGCAGCGCGGGCGCCAAAATACGGTGCGTTGCCATTGGGCGGGTTGGTCTGTGCGTGCGTGAAGCTGCCAGGCTTCTCGCCGAAGCCATAGCTGGCGCCAACGTTCAGGCCACCGAACTTGCCCGAGTAGCTGATCACGTTGTCGCTGCGGAACTGCGTCAGGAAGAAGGGCCAGGCGTTCTGGTCGTAGTTGCCGATGGTCAGCGGATCGTAGTCACCGAAGAAATTAAAGCCTTCGGTGTACTGGCGGCCCAGCTTGATGGCGCCGAAATCGCCGCTCAGGCCAACATATGCCTGACGACCGAACAGGCGACCGCCTTGGTTGGCCTTGCCGGTATCCGGATCAAAGCCGTTTTCCAGTTGGAAGATGGCCTTCAGGTTGTTGCCCAGGGACTCGCTGCCTTTCAGGCCCCAGCGGCTGTTGGTGACCGCGCCGTTGCTCAGCTGGGTCTGGCTGTGGTTCTGGGCGTCGGAATTGGTGGTGAAGCGAATGCTCTGGTCAAC
The DNA here is from genome assembly GCF_058782875.1 of Cupriavidus sp. FW305-F7. NCBI lineage: Bacteria > Pseudomonadati > Pseudomonadota > Betaproteobacteria > Burkholderiales > Burkholderiaceae > Cupriavidus > Cupriavidus sp. FW305-F7. Next base: position 168,309 of record NZ_JBYSYC010000008.1, read on the forward strand.
GATACCGTACAGGGTAACGGACGACTGGGCGAACGCCGAACCTGCCAACAGGCTGCCGGCTGCGAGGACGATGGCCGATTTCTTCATGGTGCTCCTTTTCTGTCTTGTACTGTTCTCTCCGCCGGATCACGGCGTGGACGAGGTCTACGTGTCTTGTAGACGCCGCGAAAATTTAACAAAACGTAAGCTACAAGGACACAAAACTCCGCCAAGCTGCGCTTTCAAGCAGGATTTTGGTGCAAATCCGTTGTCTCGCCGCTACAGAATTCCGAATTGGGGCATTTTGGCAGCGCTGGCAAGCTGGCCTGCACACTGGGCTGGCGGGGAATCACGAAAGGGAGAACGGAGGCCGGCCGACCCCGGCGCGCAAGCGGCGCCGCGGTCGGCGGAAAGACGGGAAGTGCGGGAAAACCGAAGGAGGAGGAACGAATCCGGCAGCGCCGGATCCGTCCTCAGTTCTGCGGGATTTCGATCTTGACCTCGAGCACCTCGAGGTTGTCCTGGCGTTCCAGGCTGACGCGCAGGTCCTGGTCGCCGATCTTGACGTACTTGGAGATCACCGCCACCAGCTCGCGCTGCAGCGCGGGCAGGTAGTCGGCGGGCGCGGAATGGCCGGTGCGCTCGTGCGCCAGGATGATCTGCAGCCGCTCCTTGGCGACCGACGCGGACTTCTTCTTCTCTCCCAGCAGGAAGGAAAGGATCGACATGGGGTGAGCCCTCCTTGACCGTTACTTGTTGCCGAAGATGCGGGAGAGCAGACCCGGCTTCTGGTAGTCGGTGAAGCGCATCGGCTTGTCCTTGCCGAGGAAGCGGTCCACCACGTCGCCATAGGCGTCGGCCACGTCGCTGCCTTCCAGGTGGATGGCGGGCGTGCCCTGGTTCGAGGCGTGCAGCACGGCTTCAGACTCCGGCACCACGCCGATCAGCTTGATGCGCAGGATTTCCTGGATGTCGGTCAGCGACAGCATTTCGCCGCCATGCACGCGCTTGGGGTTGTAGCGGGTGATCAGCAGGTGTTCCTTGATCGGGTCGCCGCCTTCGCTGGCGCGCTTGGTCTTGGACGCCAGGATGCCCAGGATGCGGTCCGAATCGCGCACCGACGACACTTCCGGGTTGGTCACGATCAGCGCCTCGTCGGCGAAGTACATCGCCATCAGCGCGCCCGACTCGATGCCGGCGGGCGAGTCGCAGATGATGAATTCGAAATCCATCTCGATCAGGCCGTTGATGACCTTCTCGACGCCGTCGCGCGTGAGCGCATCCTTGTCGCGCGTCTGCGAGGCCGGCAGGATGAACAGGTTTTCGCACTTCTTGTCCTTGATCAGTGCCTGGCGCAGGTTGGCTTCGCCCTGCACCACGTTGATCAGGTCGTACACCACGCGGCGCTCGCAACCCATGATCAGGTCAAGGTTGCGCAGGCCGACGTCGAAGTCGATCACGGCAGTCTTGTGGCCGCGCAGGGCCAGGCCGGCGGCAAAGCTGGCGCTGGTGGTGGTCTTGCCGACGCCTCCCTTGCCGGAGGTCACAACGATGATTTTTGCCATGGCTCTTTGGTCCAGTAATAAGTTGAAGCTTGCGCTCTCTGCAATTCGGTCCCGAGGGCTGCGCGGTTACTTGAGCCGCAGCGCTTCGAGAATCAGTTTTTCATCGGCCAGGCGCACCTGGGCGGTCTTGCCGAGCACATCGGCCGGCAGCGTCTGCTCCGCGGTCCGGTAGATGCCGGCGATGGAAATCAGTTCAGGCTCCATGCACGTGCTGAAAATGCGCGCGCCGGTGTTGCCCTTGACGCCCGCCAGCGCACGGCCGCGCAGCGGGGCATAGATATGGATGTTGCCTTCGGCAATCACCTCGGCGCCGTAGCTGACCACGTCCAGGATGACCACGTCGCCCTGCGCGTAGACCTGCTGGCCCGAGCGCAGCGGCTTGTCGATCAGCATGGTCTGGGTCTGGCGGATGGCAGCGGCCACGGCGGCGTCGGTGGTGGCCTGCGCGGCGGCGCGGATGGATTCCTCGCGCGCGGCCTGTTCGGCGGCGGACTGTTCCGCCGCGGCTGCGGCCCTGGCCTCGGCGGCGCGGTCGGTGGCGCGGTCGGTGGCGCGATCGGCGCCACTGCCGCGGCGGGCCTGGCTGTCCAGTAGCGGCAGGCCGAAGCGCTCGGCCCACTCGCGCTGGCCGGGGCGGGCCACCACGCCGATGGCGCGGGCCTTGAGCGTGGCCAGCGTCTCGATCACGGTGCCAAGCGCGACTTCGCTGTCATCTTCCAGCGCACGCAGGTCCAGCGCGATCACGTCATTGGAAAAGAAGTCGGGGGTGGCTTCAAAGCGGGAGAGGAGGTCATCCCGCAGCGCAGCCATGTCGGCGGTCTGGAGGGCGAGAAGGAGGGCGTCTACGTTGCCACTGCGCAGCTCGAAGCGTGGCGATTTCTTCTGGGACATAGCCGGGTGACCGTGGAAATGCCACATTCTAACGTCGTATCTGTCGCGAACTGTAACAATTGGATCGATATGTACAGCAGGTGGCGCGTGGGTTCCATATGCGCGTGCACGGCACACCGTAGCGCCGGGTAAGTGCGGCCAGCGTGGTTTGCCGCGCGGGGCAACGCGCATCAAGTCCGGCGCAGCGTAAAGGCTTGTTACGATTGCGCCATCTGATCAGCGGAGTTTTCCATGGGCGCCATCGTCAATTGCGTGGCCTACCGGCAGGGCAAGCGGCTCAGCACGGTGGGCATGGCGGAGATCCGCACAGTGCTGGACGTGCCGGGCACCTTTGTCTGGCTGGGCTTGCATGAGCCTGACCTCGCGCTGCTGCGCCAGGCCCAGCAGGCGTTCGGCCTGCACGACCTGGCGGTGGAGGATGCGCTCGATGCGCACCAGCGCCCCAAGCTCGAGTCCTACGGCGATTCGGTCTTCGTGGTGCTCAACACGGCGCAACTGGTGGAAGATGAAGTCGTGGTCGGCGAGACCCATCTCTTTGTCGGCCCCAACTATGTGGTTTCGGTGCGCCACGGTGTCAGCAGCACCTATGCGCCCGTGCGCGAGCGCTGCGAGCAGGACCCGCACGGCCTGGCCAATGGCCCGGGCTATGTGCTGTACGCGCTGATGGACTTTATCGTCGACCACTACATGCCCATCGTCACGCGCCTGGAAGACACCTTCGAGGCGCTGGAGGAGGGCATCTTCCGCGACGAGTTCGACCGCAAGGCGATCGAGCGCCTGTACCAGATCAAGCGCCAGGTGCTGCGCCTGCGCAATGCGGTCAGCCCGGTGGAAGACATGTGCGGCCAGCTGATCCGGCTGCACGAAGACCTGGTGCCGAAGGAGCTGCGCGCCTATTTCCGCGACATCGAAGACCACGCCAGCCGGCTGGTGCGCACCCTCGACGTGGTGCGCGAAATGCTGACCACCGCCGTGCAGGTCAACCTGGCGCTGGTCACCGTGGGCCAGAACGAGGTGGTCAAGCGCCTGGCTGGCTGGGGCGCGATCCTGGCGATCCCGACCGTGATCTTCAGCCTGTACGGCATGAACTTCGATTTCATGCCTGAGCTGACAGTCCCCTTCGCCTACCCGGCGGTGATCGGCGTGACCGCGGTCGCCTGCGGGGGACTGTGGCGGCGGCTGCATCGGGCCGGGTGGATCTGAATACCTGGTTTTATCTGCACGATGAATGATCGTGGCAGATATTGTGGCTGATTGATTATTCGCATGGATATTCCGGCGATACCGCGCCTGCCTACCGGCGCGGTGCCCTGACTCCTACACTGGAATCAGGAAGGCGCTGTACCCGGAGTCCGCCATGTCGATTGCCCGCCCCCCGATTGCCGCCTTGCTCGCCGGCGCCACCGCCGCATGGCTGTTGTGCATGCAGCCGGCGACCTCCGCACCGCAGCCGTCTGCCCCCGCGCAGGCCCAGACCCGCGACGCGGTCACCGCGTATGAAGCGGGCAACTTCGACCAGGCCCTGCGCGGCTTTGCCGACGCGGCCCGGCGGGGCAACCGTCTGGCCCAATTCAACTACGCAATGATGCTGCTGCGCGGCGAGGGCACCGCCGCCCGCCCGCAGGAGGCGTTGGTCTGGCTGAAAAAAGCGGCCGACAACCAGATGACGCATGCCCAGTACACCTGGGGCGACCTTTATGAGCGCGGCGAACTGGTGCCGAAGTCACTGGAGGAAGCCAACCGCTGGTATGCGCTGGCCGCACAGGGTGGGCATGTGCAGGCACAGATGGCGCTGGCGACGAATTACTTCACTGGCCGGGGCGTGCCGCGCGACTACGGACAGGCGTTCACGTGGTACAGCCGCGCGGCCAGTGCCGGCGACGGCGGTGCGCAATACATCGTCGGCAGCTTCTACGAGCACGGCGAGCCCGGGGTGGTCGACCGGGATCTCGAGCAGGCCAAGATCTGGTATGCGCGCTCAGCCGCGCACGGCGATCCGGGCGCGCTGGCGAAGTTGCGGTCGTTGCTGGAGGAGTCGGTGCGGGGAAGGGCAGCGAGGTAGCGCAGCGGGCTGACTGTGCCCGGAAGCGTTAACCATGTCCTCGCATGCCTGTCACCTGTGTCCGCCGCCCCCGCCTTCCTCATCATGCAGATGCTCGATGATCGCCGCCACCCGGTCGCCCAGGTATTTGTTGGCCGAAATCTCCAGCGCCCGCATCATCTCCGTCTCCGCCATCACCAGCGCCAGCGGGCGGATGCGCCACAGGATCTCCACCAGCCGCGGCACGTCCTGCGGCGGCGGCAGCTTGCCAACGCCGAAGCGGTCCAGCTCGCGCACCACGGTAGCGACGATATGGTCCGATACCGCCTGGAAATGCCCGCGCGACTGGGCGATGATCTCCAGCACGTCTTCCAGCGCAAAGCCCGCCTGGGCGATCTCCGCACCCGCGGCCAGCGCGCGCGGGCTGCGCGCGAGATAGCCCAGGCCGTCCGGTTCCAGCAGTCCCAGTGAGATCGCCTTGGCCAGGGCCGGGCGCGAGATCGCGCGGCCGAACAGCCGCGCCAGCGCCAGGTAGGAGTAGTGTCGCGGCGTCTCGTTGGTCCACGGGCTGCTGATGGCGGTCTCCAGCCCCAGGATCGAGCGCAGGTCGTGACCTTCGACGATGGCCTTGAGCAGCTCGGTGATATTGGCCAGCGTGTAGCCGCGCGCCAGCAGGTGGTGGATCAGCTTGAGCCGCCCCAGGTGCGCCTGCGTGTAGATACCCACGCGCCCGCGCCGCTGCGGCGGATCTATCAGGCCGCGGTCCTGGTAGGAGCGCACGTTGCGCACCGTGGTGCCGGCCACGCGCGCCAGCTCGTCGATGGTGTATTCCGGGGCGGGCGGCGTGGTGTCGGACGCCTGGCTGGTCGGGGACGATGGGTGGCGGCGCCGGATCAGTGTCATGCGAAAAATTCTAACCGAGGAATGCGGCAGGCAAAGGTGGCGGCCGGTTTTGCCGATAATGAGGGCATTGCCGCCCCACCCTCAACGGTCCGCCCTCCATGCATATCCGCTGGCTCGAAGACTTCGTCTGCCTGGCCCAGGCCGGCAGCCTGGCGCGCGCCGCCGAACTGCGCAACGTGACCCCGCCCGCGTTTGGCCGGCGCATGCAAGCGCTTGAGGTCTGGGCCGGCGCTCCGCTGATCGACCGCAGCGCGTTCCCGGTGCGGCTGACCGCCGAAGGGCGCCAGTTCCTTGAAGCCGCGCAGAGCGCCTTGCGCACGCTGGACGAGACCCGCCTGGCGCTGCGCGCCGCGCACCGCGCCGACGCCAGCACGGTCACCATCGCCACCGGCAAGACCCTGGCACGCTCGATGGTGCCGGTGTGGCTGGCGGGCCTGCGCGAGGCGCTGCGGCACGACCCCGCGGCGGCCGGCTTCCGCACACGGCTGTCGACCTTCCCGATGCATGACGCGCTGGCCATGTTTGCCGAGGGCGATGCCGACTTCCTGCTTTGCTACAGCCCGCCGGACTTGCCGGTGATGCTGGATGACGCGCGCTACCAGTTCCACCTGGCCGGCGTGGAGCGGCTGGTGTGTGTGAGCGCTGCCGATGGGCGCGGCGCGCCGCTGCACCGGCTGGCGACCGGCAAAGCTGCGGCGAAGCCGGTTCCGATGATCGCCTACGCCGAGACCCTGACACTTGGCCGCATGGTCAACCAGGAGATCGCGCGCCGCAAGCTGGCGCCGCGGCTGGACGTGATCGCGGTCAGCGACTTTGCCGAGTCGGTGCACGAGATGGTGCGCCAGCGCATGGGCCTGGCCTGGCTGCCGGCACGGCTGATTGCCGACGACCTGCACGCCGGGCGCCTGGTGCGCGCCATCGGCGGCGTACGCAGCGATGATGGCGGCGACCTGGCGCTCGATATCCGCCTGTACCGCCCGCGCGCGCCGATGCGCCCGCTGGCCGAGGCCTTCTGGCAGGCGGCGGTGCGGGCACCGCGCTGATGCGCCTTCGGCCACCATTGCCGAATCGGCAACCCCCCTTGCCAAAGCTGCACGCCGGGCCGGTTGCGCGCTCACTACCATCGCTCCACAACAACCATTCCGGGACCCCCAGAGCCAAGACCATGAAGACCATCCTGCGCGCGGCCGCTGCCGCACTCTGCCTTGCCGCTTCCGCCGGCGCCGTTGCCTCCGCCTGGCCCGCCAAGCCGATCACGCTGGTGGTGGGCTACACCGCCGGCGGCAGCGTCGACCTGGTGGCCCGGACCATCGCCCCGGAACTGGGCAAGCGCCTGGGCCAGAGCGTGGTGATCGAGAACCTGGGCGGCGCCGGGGGCACCATCGGCGCGGCCAAGGTGGTCAAGGCCGAGGCCGACGGCTACACCCTGCTGATGGGCTCGGGCAGTGAAGTGTCGATCGCCCGCCTGACCAACCCCGCCGTGCGTTATGACGGCGAGAAGGACCTGGCGCCGGTGACCTTCGTCGGCACCCAGCCGATGGTGCTGGTCGGCAAGCCCGGCCTGGCCGCCAGGAATGCGGCCGAGCTGATCGCGCTGGCCAAGGCCCAGCCGGGCAAGCTGGCGTATGCCTCGTCGGGCGTGGGCACGCCGCTGAACCTGGCCGGCGAGCTGATCAAGCAGCAGGGCAAGGTCAATATCACGCACGTGCCATACAAGGGCGCGTCGGCCATGGCCACCGACCTGCTCGGCGGCCAGATCGACCTGGCGGTGATGGTGCTGTCGTCGGCGCTGCCGCATATCCAGGCCGGCCGCGTGCAGGCCTACGGCGTGACCAACGCCAAGCGCTCGCCGGTGGCGCCGAACGTGCCCGCGCTGGCCGAGACGCCCGCGCTCAAGGGCGTCGACATGGGCGTGTGGTTCGGCCTGATGGGCCCGGCCAAGCTGCCGCAAGCGGTGGTGGAGCGCCTGAACACTGAGATGCAGGCCGTGCTGGCCATGCCGGATGTGAAGAAGAAGCTGGCAGAAGCCGGCGTGGAAGTGGCGCCGGCCAATCCGGCGCAGTTCGGCAGCTTTATCAAGCGCGAGACGGGGCGCTATCGCACCATCGTGCAGACGGCTGGCATTCACGAGTAAGAGCTGGGGCAGGCGGCGCTGGCAAGATCCCGCCGCCCATCCTCAACCTGATCCCCAGAACACGACCCGGCGGCACCGACCCGCCAGGCACCCTGAACGCACCGATTCTCATGACCCAGCCCACCGCACCGATCGACGCCTACCCCGTCAATGTCGCATTCCCCGACATCCGCGCCTGCGCCGCCGGCAACACCGGCATCCCCTACCTGTTCACCTTCGACAGCGGCCAGCCTGGCCCGCACGTGATGGTCAACGCGCTGACCCACGGCAACGAGGTCTGCGGCGCCATCGCCGTCAAGGCGCTGCTGGACCACGGCCTGCGCCCGCGCCGCGGCCGGCTGACGCTGGCGTTTGCCAACGTTGACGCGTACCACCGCTTCGATGCCGCCAGGCCCGACGCATCGCGCTTTGTCGACCAGGATTTCAACCGCGTATGGACCGCCAGGGTGCTGGATGACGCCAGCCTGGATTCATCGGAGCTGCGCCGCGCTCGCGCCATGCGCCCGGTGATCGATACCGTCGACCTGCTGCTGGACCTGCATTCGATGCACGAGAAAAGCCGGCCGCTGATCGTCTCCGGCCCGCTCGACAAGGGCATCGCCCTGGCGCGCGCGCTGGGCGCGCCGGCCGATGTGATCGTCGACGAAGGCCACCCCGAAGGCCGCCGCATGCGCGACTACGATGGCTTTGGCGATGCCGCCAGCGCGCGCAATGCACTGCTGATCGAATGCGGCCAGCACTGGGAGCCCGCCGCCGTGACCGTGGCGCAGGACAGCACCGCGCGCTTCCTGCTGCATGCCGGCGTGATCGATGCAATGGACTTGCCCGCGGGCTGGCTGCAACCGCTGCCCGCCACGCAGCGTGTGGTGCGCGTGACCGAGCCGGTGGTGGCCACCAGCATGGATTTCCGCTTTGCCGGCCCCTATACCGGGCTGGAGACCTTTACCGAGGCCGGGACCGTAATCGGCTGGCGCGACGGCGAGCCGGTAGTGACGCCGTATCCGGATTGCGTGCTGGTGATGCCGTCGCTGCGCCAGTTGCGCCCGGGCGTGACCGTGGTGCGCCTGGGCCGGCTGGAGCGCTGATGCGGGTACGCTGGGCCGGGCGCGGCTGCGCCCGGCAAGAGGCTGCGCAGAGCGGCATGGTCCGGCCCTCCTTCGGTTGACTGCAGACAGGCTAGGCCGCCGGGGCGGCCGTGCCCGCCGGCGGCGGGGGCGGCGGCAGCATGCCGGGGAACAGCTGTTCGACCAGTTCATCCAGCTTGGACGACGGCTGCACGAAGTTGCTCAGGTTGAGCCCGCCCGCGCTGCGGTTGGCGTTATAAATGGCCTTGCCGACACGGTCGCCGTTGCGGAACACGGTGATATCGGCGCTGTTCAGGTACGCAGTCCAGTACCAGGCGCTGCGCGCCGTGTACAGCGCCACCACCGGGCACGCCGCGATCGAGGTCTGCGCCTGCAGCACCTTCACCTCGAAATTGCGCCGCCGCAGCGATGAGAGAAAACTCTCGACAAAGTCATTGCCCGTGACCGGATTCACCACCACGCACAGCAGCGTGCCGTTGGCGCCGTAGTTGCCCAGCGGGCCGCCGCCAGCCGGCACCTGGAACGCGACAAGGGGATCGGTGCGGTCGGGCCGGTCGACCGGGGTCACTGCCTGGTAGGTCGAGCAAGCGGTGATCAGCAGGCCAAGGCCTGCGGCCAGCAGAGTTTTGTACATGGATGTCCTGTGTGGCTGGGGCGGGCTGCCCTGCAAGACACAGTGGCCACCGCATACCTTCACACTGTAGGCGCCGGTACGCCGATCCAATCGTCCAAACAGAAGCGCAAAACGGCCGCTTCTGCGCCGGGGTGGCGGCTCAGCCGCCCGCGCCGCCGCCTTGCGCCAGCCGACCCACCAGGACCAGGCAAAGCCCGGCAAGGCAGACCCCGATGACTACGACCTGCAGCCGCGTGACGGGTCTGCCGCCAAACAGCGTCTGGCTGAGCCAGGCGGGCGAAACCACGCCGACGATGGTGGCAACCATGATCAGGATGGCTAGGACGGACAGAACGGATTGCATGGCGGGACTCCGGAATCTAGGACAAGCGCGATCAGTTGGCGCCGCCGCGCAGCAGGCAGTCGCGCAGCAGCGGTGCGCCATCCGCCAGCCCGGCGCCGTTGCATTCCAGCGCGACCTTCTGGCCGCGCCGCACCATGGTGGCTCGGGCTTCCACCTCGCACACCCGCCCTGCCGGGCCGCAGATCTGGCGTTGCAGCAGCAGTGCGCGCACATTCACGCCGGGATCGTTGGTGCGGATATCGACAAAGACCTGGTTGCCCTCGCGGCGAATGCCGCTGGCGACGCCTTCGACGATCAGGTACTGGTCCAGGTAGCGGGTGTCGGCTTCCTTGGGGTTGCCGCGGTAGTCATTCAGCAGCGTGTCGGCCTGGAGCTGCGGCAGCCGGTCCGCGGGGCGCTCCGGGTCGATGCTGATCGGGTCGAGCGTGCCATCGCGCGGCACCCCGCGCACGACGCTTGCCGGCACCGCGCTGGCTTCGGCCTGCGCCTCGGGTGCGGCACCGCCGACATCGTCGCGGCGGTCATTGCCGGCAAACCACAACATGCCAAGGACAGCCACGGCGACGATGGCAATAAGGATTTGCTGGGTACGGTTCAACATCGGAAGGTCCTGCGTCAGTGAATGCGGAAGGCGGAACGGGATTATGCGCCCTGCCTGCCGCAAAAGCGCTCAATCGCCGCCACGGCATGGTCGACGCCGCGCTCGGCGGCCATCGCGCGGCCCAGCGTGGCGGCCCGTTCGCGCGTGGCCGATTGCTCCGCGAAGGCGATCATCGACGCCAGCCGCGGCGCGTCGATCTTGTGCCCGGCGACATAGCGCGGCGCCACGCCCAGTGCCGCCAGCCGGCCCGCCCAGAAAAACTGGTCGCCCGCAAACGGCAGCACGATCGATGGGGCGCCCGCTGCCGCGGCTGCATGCGTGGTGCCCGCACCGCCATGATGGATTGCCGCCGACACGCGCGGCAACAGCCAGTCATGCGGGGTGGCGCCTACCACGTGGAAGCTGGATGGCAACGCCGCCACGTCGATGCCGCTCCAGCCCGGATAGAACAGCGCGCGCCGGCCATCGACCGCCTGTATCAGCGCCGTCACCACCTTGTCCCGGTCAAAGCCCGCCATGCTGCCAAAGCCGATATACAGCGGCGCCTCGCCGGCCGCCAGGAAGTCGCGCAGCGGCGCGTCCGGTTGCCAGTCCGGCTGCGGCGGCATGGTCCACGCGCCGCTCACCAGCCAGTCGTCATGCCAGTCATGCGGACGCGGCACCAGCTGCGGCGAGATCGCGTACAGCGTCGGAAAGTCCGCCCACATCGCCTTGCGCGCCGACGCGCCGAACAGCCTGGAGCGCGCAGCATTGGTCGCGCTACGGAACATGCGCCACAGCACGAAGTTGATCACGTGGTGGCTGGCGCGATTGGCCCACCCCGGCATCCTGAACGGCGGCAGCAGCGCGGACGGAAAGGCCCGCGTCGGCGAGATCGGGAACATGCCCGCGCCGATCACCGGCTTGCCCAACTGCTCGCCCACCGACAGCGCCACATACGCCGTCAGCCCCGAGAACACGATGCCATCGGCAGCGCGCGCGGCTTCCGCCAGTTGTGCCATCCACGCCTCGGTGTTGTCCTCGGCAATGCGCGCGAATGCCCGCGTGGCCTCGGCGACGTTGCCGCCTTCGGTCATCAGCTTGTGCAGCGCGCCGCCGGGCGCCAGCGTCTGCTGGATATCGCCCGCCATCGGCGCAAAGGCCAGGCCGTGCTCTGCCGCGAGCGTGGCTGCCGAGCGTTCGCCCAGCATCAGCACGTCGTGGCCGGCGGCGCGCAGGCCGAGGCCCAGCGCGACCATGGGGCGGCAGTCGCCCTGGGTACCGAAGGTGATGAGGGTCAGGCGCATGGCGGGAGAGGCGCCGAAGGGCCCGGCGCCGGCATGTCAGCGAGTAGCCTGCAGTTTACTTGTACCGGCGCCTTCCGCGCCGCGACATGGGGCCGCGGCTGCGGGTATCACTTGCCGATGCAGAAACGCGTAAAGATCGTCCCCAGCAGATCATCGCTGGTGAACTCACCCGTAATGCTGTTCAGGCAATCCTGCGCCAGCCGCAGCTCTTCGGCAAACAGGTCCAGCGCCTGCGCCTGGTGCTCGGCCTGCTCCGCGGCGATATCCAAGTGCGATTGCGCATTCCGCAGCGCCGTCAGGTGCCGTTCGCGCGCCAGGAAGTTGCCTTCATTGCCTGACTGCCAGCCCACCAGCCGCAGTAGTTCACGACGCAGCAGTTCAATGCCGGCCCCGGTGCGCGCCGAGATCCAGATCTCGGTCGGGTTGGGGCCGTTGGCCGCAACCACATGCGGGCGGTTGCCGCCGAAGACGACATCGCCAACCGCGGGGGCCTTGTCGATCTTGTTGACGATGCGCACGATCGGCGAGCCCGGCGGCAGCTGGCCGCTGAGCTGGTCGTCGATGGCGTCGTCGGTCTCGGACAGGCCGTGGCGCAGGTAGTCGGTGGCGTCGACCAGGTGCAGCACGATATCGGCGCGGCGGATGGCGTCCCAGGTGCGTTCGATGCCGATGCGCTCGACTTCGTCGGCGGCGTGCTCGCGCAGGCCGGCGGTGTCGATGATATGCAGTGGGATGCCGTCGATCTGGATGGTCTCGCGCACGCGGTCGCGCGTGGTGCCGGCGATGGGCGTGACGATGGCCAGCTCCGCGCCGGCCAGCGCGTTCAGCAGCGACGACTTGCCCACGTTGGGCTGGCCCGCCAGCACCACCGACAGGCCCTCGCGCAGCAGCGCGCCCTGGCGCGCCTGCGCCAGCACGCCGCCAAGTTCGGTGCGGATGGTGGCAAGCTGGCCGCGGGCGTCGGACTGCTCCAGGAAATCGATCTCTTCCTCGGGGAAGTCCAGAGTGGCTTCCACCAGCATGCGCAGGTGGATGACCTTATCCACAAGCTGGCGGATGGCGTTGGAGAATTCGCCCTCCATCGAACGCGCCGCTGAGCGCACCGCGGCCTCGGTGCTGGCTTCGATCAGGTCGGCGACAGCCTCGGCCTGGGCCAGGTCGAGCTTGTCGTTGAGGAAGGCGCGCCGCGTGAACTCGCCGGGCTCCGCCAGGCGCAGGCCGATGCCGTCGCCCGCCTGCAGGCAGCGCGTCAGCAGCATCTGCATCACCACCGGGCCGCCGTGGCCCTGCAGCTCGAGCACTTCCTCGCCGGTATAGGAGTTGGGCGCCGGGAAATACAGCGCCAGGCCGTGGTCGATGACTTTGCCATGGCCATCGAGGAACGGCAGGTAGGTGGCGTGGCGCGGCTTCAGCGCCTGGCCGCAGACGGCGCGCATCACCGGGCCGACATTGGGGCCCGACACGCGCACCACGCCGATGCCGCCGCGTCCGGGCGCGGTGGCGATGGCGGCAATGGGAACCTGGGGAGCAGTCATGGCGGTATTGTCGCAGATCGGGTGCAGTTGGCGTGGCACGCGGTGGGCAGGCCGCCATGGCGGGCGGGGTGGTCAGCTGGCGCCGGGCAGCGGCTGCGGCGGCGCCTCGTCCGGCATTGCCTGCGCCTGCAGGCAGTCGGCCAGCAGCCGGCGCGCGACGATGCCGTCGACAAAGCGGCCGAGCTTCGCCTGCCGTTTGACCAGCTTGCGATGCAGGTCCTTGCTGTAGCGGGATGGCAGCACCGGCGCGAACGCCTCGATCACATAGCGCAGTCGCTTGCCGGCGATGCGCAGTTCATGCACCGCGCGAGGATTGCCGCGGCGTGCAGCCTTTGCCAGCGCGCGCAGGCGCTTGCGGCCGCGGCGCACGCGCTTGCGCGCAAGGGGCCCGAGGCGGCCACCGTCACTGCGGGCGCGGGCGGCCAGATGGTCCAGGTGCGCCAGGTCGCGATGCAGCGCGGGCAGTGGCCAGTCACGGTAGCCGGCCAGGGCCGACAGCATGGTTTGCCGTGCGGTGTCGCGGCGCTCACGGGCGGTGTCGGCGATGGCCGACAGCACGGTATCGTCCGGTTCCAGCTTGCGTGCCGGGGCAATGGTTTCGGCCAGGAACACGTCCCAGTCGCGCACATCGCTGGTGGCGCGCGCCAGCATGCGCAGGTCATGCTTCCAGCGATCACGCTCCTGCCGCGGCAACGACGGCCCCAGGGCCCAGAGCACCGCGCGCGCGTGGCGTACCGCCACGCGCAGCGCGTGCAGGTCTTCGGCCTCGTCGCGGTGCAGCAACTGGGCCAGGCTTGCTTCCATGCGCGCCAGGCTTGCCTGCGTCAGCGCGGCAAAGGCGGCGGCGGGCCGCGTCTTGCGGTGCAGTGTGGGGGGATGGGCGTCGGCGATCATGGCGGGCTGCATGCGCTCAGGCGCGCATGCGGGTCGCGGATGCTTCCAGTGTAGGCGACAGCACGCCGGCCCGCTTCGGCGCGGCGTAAAAGACGCATGGATGGTTGACAGCCCCGTGCCTTCACGCTGCAATGCGCACATCCCGGTGATGCAGTGACCCGACAAGGAACAGCCATGACCACCGAACAGGAACGGCTTTTGCTGCGCGACACCATCGAGGCGGGCTTCCGCCAGACCGCCTTCGTCAACGACGTCGGCATCTCGCTGGCGGACTGCGGGCCAGGCTGGTGCGAATCCACGCTGGCCATTACGCCGCGCCACCTGCAGCATGGCGGCATCGTCCATGCGGGCGTGCAGGCCACCATGGCGGACCACACCGCGGGCGCGGCGGCATCGACCATCCTGGAGGCAGGCCAGCACGTGGTCACCGCGGAGTTCAAGATCAACCTGCTCAGGGCCGTGCGCAGCGAACGGCTGCGCTGCCGTGCCGATGTGCTCAAGTCCGGCCGCGCGATCATCGTGGTGGAGGCGGATGTCTTTGCCGAGGTCCACGGTGAATCCGTGCTGGTCAGCCGCCTGAACGCCACCATGAGCGTGCTGGACCTGGCCTGAGCGCCCTCCCACCCTTGAAAGGAAGCGACCCATGATCGACCACACCGGCGTAAGCGTCAGCGACTACGGCAAGAGCCGCGCCTTCTACCAGGCGGCGCTGGGCGCCATCGGCTATGTGCTGGACAAGGAGTTCCCGGCCAGCGTCACCGGCAGCACCGACGTGGCCGGCTTCGGCCCGCCGGGGCAACCCGACTTCTGGATCCACCGCGGCACGCCCAACCAGCCGCCGCTGCACGTGGCCTTCCGCGTGGACAGCCGCGAGACCGTCGATGCCTTCTATCGCGCGGCGCGGGCCGCGGGCGGGCGCGACAACGGCGCGCCGGGCATCCGCGCGCACTACCATTCCGACTACTACGGCGCCTTCGTGCTGGACCCGGACGGGCACAACATCGAAGCGGTCTGCCACAAGCCTGCGTAGGGCCTCAGCGTGTCGCGACGATGAACAGGCGCGGGAACGGCAGCAGCACCGACCCGTCCGGCAGCGCCGGGTACGCCTTGGCAATCTCGGCTTCGTAGCGCGCCAGGTAGGCGGCGCGCTCGGCCTCGTCCAGCGGCTGCAGGAAGGGGCGCAGGCCGCTGCCCTTGAACCACTCGACCACAGCGGCTGGGCCGCCCGCCAGCGGATGGTGGTACGTGGTCAGCCATACATCCACGCGCTGGCACAGCGGGCGCAGCAGCTCGTAGTACCACTGCGCCGGGGCGCGCTCGGCGCGGGCCTTGCTGGCGCCGGCGAGCTTTTCGGCCCACGGGCCATCCGCCGCCACCTGGCGCATCAGCCGGTGCGCGGGTTCTTCCAGGTTGTCCGGCATCTGCACGGCCAGCGTGCCGCCGGGAGCGAGCCTGGATACCAGTGCCGGGAACAGGCTGGCGTGGTCAGGCAGCCACTGCAGCACGGCATTGGCCAGGATCACGTCATAGGGCCCGGCCTCGTCCCAGGCGCCGATGTCGGCCACGCGGAACTGCACGTCGGGCAGGCGCTTGCGCGCCGCGTCGACCATGTCCTGCGAGCTGTCCAGCCCGGTCACCGACGCCCCCGCATAGCGCGCCAGCAGCACCTCGGTGGAATTGCCCGGCCCGCAGCCGATATCCACCGCGCTGCGCGCGGTCTGATTGGGGATGGCAGCCACCAGGTCGCGGACCGGGCGGGTGCGTTCGTCTTCGAAGGCGACGTATTGGTGGGCGGACCAGCTCATGGGGATCTCCTGATGCTTAGGGCAGGCCAGTAGGATACGCCTGCCGCTGGCGGTTCGCTGGGGCTGTCAGCCCGCCCTTTTCCCATTACCCCAGCTTCTTCTTCAGCAGCTCATTCACCTGCGCCGGATTGGCCTTGCCCTTGGTGGCCTTCATCGCCTGCCCGACCAGCGCATTGAACGCCTTCTCCTTGCCCGCGCGGAATTCCTCGACCGACTTGGCGTTGGCCGCCAGCACGTCGTCGATGATCTTCTCCAGCTCGCCGCTGTCCGACATCTGCTTCAGCCCCTTGGCCGCGATGATGGCATCGGCATCGCCGCCATGCTCGCCGGCCCACATCGCCGGGAACACATCCTTCTTGGCAGTGTTGTTCGACACCGTGCCGTCCGCAATGCGCGTCAGCAGCTTCGCCAGTTGCGCCGGCGTGACCGGCGCGGCATCGATGGCGATGCCTTCGCGGTTGAGCTGCGAGGCCACGTCGCCCATCAGCCAGTTGGCTGCGGGCTTGGCGTTGGCGGCACCGGCGTCGGCCACCACTGCCTCGTAGTAGGCGGCGAAGGCCTTGGTGGCGGTCAGCGTGGTGGCGTCATAGGCCGACAGGCCGTACTGCGAGACAAAGCGCGCCTGCATCGCTGCCGGCAGCTCCGGCAACTCGCCGCGCACGCGCTCGACCCAGCTCGCGTCGATCTCCAGCGGCATCAGGTCGGGGTCGGGGAAGTAGCGGTAGTCGTGCGCGTCTTCCTTGGTGCGCATGGCGCGCGTTTCGCCCGTTTCCGGGTCGAACAGCACGGTGGCCTGCTGGATCTTGCGGCCGTCCTCGATCTCGGCGATCTGCCACTGCACTTCGTACTCGATGGCCTGCTGCAGGAAGCGGAACGAGTTCAGGTTCTTGATCTCGCGGCGGGTGCCAAATTCCTTCTGGCCGAGCGGGCGCACCGACACGTTGGCGTCGCAGCGGAAGCTGCCTTCCTGCATGTTGCCATCGCAGATGCCCAGCCACACCACCAGCGAGTGCAGCGTCTTGGCATAGGCCACGGCTTCGGCGGCGCTGCGCATGTCGGGCTCGGTGACGATTTCCAGCAGCGGGGTGCCGGCGCGGTTCAGGTCGATGCCGGTCATGCCGGCAAAGTCTTCGTGCAGGGACTTGCCCGCGTCTTCTTCCAAATGGGCGCGGGTCAGGTTGACGGTCTTCTCGTAGAACTCGCCCTTCTTGCCTTCGACCTGGATGGTGATGGTGCCGCCCTGTACCACCGGGATCTCATACTGGCTGATCTGGTAGCCCTTGGGCAGGTCGGGGTAGAAGTAGTTCTTGCGCGCAAAGATGCTGCGCGGCGCGATGGTGGCGCCGATCGCCAGGCCGAACTGGATGGCGCGCTCCACCGCGCCCTTGTTGAGCACCGGCAGCACGCCCGGCAGCGCCAGGTCCACCGGCGAGGCCTGCGTATTGGCCTCGGCCCCGAAGGCGGTGGAGGTGCCGGAAAAAATCTTGGAGGCCGTCGAAAGCTGAGCGTGCGTTTCGAGGCCGATCACCACTTCCCATTGCATGGCGGTATTCCTGTTCGGTTCTGTCTGTTGCGGTGGAGCGGCGGCGCCGCTCCGGGGTTCAGTCTGGTCTTGCCCCGGTCCTCAAGGGTCGGGGCTGGCAAGCCATGAGTCGAGCTGGGCCAGCGCGGCCACGCGGGCAACCGCATCGCCGCCGACGGTGACGCCCTGGGTCTTGCGTATGCCTGCCGGCACGTCGCGGCGCATATGCAGCTCGCTGGTGCCGTCAAAGCCGTGGTAGGCGCCCGGGTAGATCTCCAGCCGGAAGCGCGCGCCCGGCTGGCGCGCCAGCACCGCGCTCTGGAGCATGGCGCAGCGGGTGGCGGGCGTCCAGTCGTCGGCGCCGCCGATCATCAGCAGCATCGGCGCGCGCAGGCGGTAGTTGTGCTGCTGCACCGCGCGCTTGCAGCCCGGGTAGAACGCCACGGCGCGCTCCACCTGGGGCGTGCCGGCCGGCCACGGGCGGCTGGCATCGACGGTGGCCAGCACCGCCTGTGCGCCATTGGACCAGCCCAGCAGCACGATGCGCGCGGTGTCGACCGCCGGCTGCTGCGCCACCCAGCGCAGTGCGGCCAGCGCATCGGCGCGGCGCGTGCGGTCGTCGATGCCGCGCGTGTCGATGGGGTCGGAGCAGATGCCGTGGGGCCTGCCGCGCGCGCTGAAGCTGTCGGGCATCAGCACGGCATAGCCGCGCTCGGTCAGCCAGTGTGCGTATTCGCGGTAGCGTTGCTGCAGCAGTCCGGAAACGTCCGCCTTGTCGGTTCCCGCGGCGCCTGCCGCGCTCGCGCGCGAGGGGCGCGCGGACAGCAGGCCGCCGCAGCCGTGCAATGCCACTACCACGGGCAGTGCGCGCTGGCTGATGCCTTCGCGCGGCAGGAACCAGTAGGCAGTCAGCGCGGGCGTGGCCGCATCGCCGCGCAGCTCGACGCGCTGCGCGGGCACGGATGCGGTTACCGCAGACCCTGGCGCGGCCCGGCTCACCGCATTCGGCGCCAGCACGCCGGCAGGCGTCAGCGGCGCCGGCTGTGCCAGCGCGGGGGCGGGCAGGTCCGGTGTATGCGCGGATGCGCCGGCCAGCCATGCGCCCAGCCCCAGTGCCACCACGGCGCGCAGCACCGCCACCGCCGGGCGGGCGGCGCACAGTGAGCGTTGCGGGGTGGCGGGTGCGTGGGTCATGACTGGCTTCGGTGGCTTCAGCGCGTGCGGGCGCAGGCGCCGCTGCCCGGCTCGAACATCACGGGCCAGGCTTCTTCGTAGATGCCGGGGGTGCAGCGCTGCTGGCAATTGGCGTGCGCCAGCGTGACGCGGCGCGGGTCCTGCCAGACCATCAGCTTGCAGCCGCTGCCGTCATTGGCGCGCAGCTCGATATGCGGCTTCTTCTGGACCTGGCGGAAGTCCGCCAGGTTGAAGCTGCACGAGCCGCGCTTGCCTACCCACAGCTTCCACGACAGCTGCTGCACGCTGTTGTCCGACACGCGCAGCTGGGCATCTTCTCGGAAACCGTCTTCCTCGGTGCGGCGGCAATCGCCGGCCAGGTCGATGTTGCGGCTGGCGATCGGAGCCGGAGGCGCGGGCCGTCCCAGCCCGCCCGGCAGCGGGATGCAGCCGGCCACCGCCGCGGCGAGCGCGGCCGCGGCCATCAGGCGCAGGGTCAGCGAGGAGCGTGCGGTCATGTTCATGCCTTGCCCGGACGGCGCAGGTGCCAGTCGGTCGCCTGCTGGAACGCGTGCGCGGTCTGCAGCAGGCGTGCTTCGTCGAAGTAGTTGCCGATCAGCTGCAGGCCCACCGGCATGCCGGCTTCGCCGAAGCCGCACGGCACGCTCATGCCGGGCAGGCCGGCCAGGCTGGTGGACAGCGTGAAGATGTCGGCCAGGTACATCTGCACCGGGTCCGAGGTCTTCTCGCCCAGCTTCCACGCCACCGTCGGCGCCACCGGCCCCATGATCACGTCGCACTGGGCGAAGGCGCGCTGGAAGTCGTCGGCGATGATGCGGCGGATCTTCTGCGCCTGCAGGTAGTAGGCGTCGTAGTAGCCGTGCGACAGCACATAGGTGCCGACCATGATGCGGCGCTTGACCTCGGCGCCGAAGCCTTCGGCGCGGCTCTTCTTGTACATGTCGAGCAGGTCGCGGTATTCGGCCGCGCGGTGGCCGTAGCGCACGCCGTCAAAGCGCGACAGGTTGGAAGAGGCCTCGGCCGGCGCGATCACGTAGTACACCGGGATCGACAGCTCGGTCTTGGGCAGCGTCACCTCGACCAGCGTGGCGCCCAGCTTTTCATACTCGGCCAGCGCAGCGCGCACGGCCTGCTCGACGTCGGCCGACAGGCCCTTGCCGAAGTATTCCTTCGGCAGGCCGATGCGCAGGCCGGCCAGCGGGCGCTCGGCGGTGGCGCCGGCGCGCGGCTGGCCCAGCAGCCGGGTGTAGTCCTCGTCCACGCCGCCCTGCGCGGGCGTGATGCTGGTGGAGTCCCTGGGGTCGAAGCCGGCCATGGCGTTGAGCAGCAGCGCGCAGTCTTCGGCGCTATGGGCCATCGGGCCGGCCTGGTCCAGCGACGAGGCGAAGGCGATCATGCCGTAGCGCGACACGCGGCCGTAGGTCGGCTTGATGCCGGTGATACCCGAGAACGACGCCGGCTGGCGGATCGAGCCGCCGGTGTCGGTGCCGGTGGCGGCGGGGGCCAGGCCCGCAGCGACTGCTGCGGCCGAGCCGCCCGACGAGCCGCCGGGCACGCGGCTGGTGTCCCACGGGTTGCGCACCGGGCCGAAATGCGAGTTCTCGTTGGACGAGCCCATCGCGAACTCGTCCATATTGGTCTTGCCCAGCGTGACCATGCCGGCCGCGCCCATGCGTTCGACCACGGTGGCGTCGAACGGGCTTTCATAGTTGCCCAGCATCTTCGAGCCGGCGGTGGCACGCCAGCCACGCGTGACGAACACGTCCTTGTGCGCGATCGGCACGCCGGTCAGCGGCGCGGCCTCGCCGCGGGCGCGGCGTTCATCGGCGGCGCGCGCCTGGGCCAGAGTGCGCTCGGCATCGACGTGGATAAAGGCGTTGAGCGCGGCGGCCTGCTCGATGCGGGCCAGGTACTCGCGCGCGAGTTCCTCGGCGGAGACGGAGCGCGCGGCCAGCGCATCGGCAAGCTGGCGCAGGGAGGTCACGGAATCAGCGGAAAAGGGCATGACAGTCGGTTGGCATCAGGGGTAGCGTACTGGCGGGTGGCCGGCGGCGGACAGGCATGCACGGGTGCGTCGGGTCCGGGCCGGGCGGCGGTCATTCGATGACCTTGGGCACCAGGTACAGGCCGTCTTCGGTGGCCGGCGCGGGGCGCTGGTAGTCGGCGCGGCGGTCGGATTCGGTGACCACGTCCTCGCGCAGGCGCTGGACCATGTCGCGCACGGCAGACAGCGGGTGGGCCAGCGGCTCGATGCCGGTGGTGTCGACCGCCTGCATCTGCTCGACCAGTGAGAAAAAGTTGTTCAGCTGCGCAAGCGTCTGGGCGGCCTCGTCATCGCTGGTTTCGATGCGGGCCAGGTGGGCGATGCGCTTGACGTCGGATAGAGCGAGGGCCATGGCGTGGTGGTTCGGATGCTCGGATGCGGGGGGCGCGGGCTGCGCCGGCGGCTGGCTCATGGGGCGGCTGAGTCGCACGGCCCGTGGCCTGACCGGGGGCGCCGGAGTGGCGCCCCGGAGTCGTCGGAATTACAGGTATTTTCAGGCCGTAAACGCCCGAAGCAGCAGGAATTATAAGGTATCATTGCGAGTTACCGACCCTTGGCAACGCCCACGTCACATGGCCGCAAAGCGGCCGTTGGCCGGCACGCCTGCGCCTGGCATCCACAGGCGCCCGAAGGGCGAACCTGGGTCCTCTGATTAGGCCTCTGCAACCGGCCAGCGCATGTCGCATGTCAACGACATTGTGCGCCGGTGCCTGCACATTTCCGCGAACTTTTCCGCGGGGTCTAATCAAAGGTTCCCGTAGTGCCGGCGCGCACAGTGCGCCGGCGGTGCCGTTCCCAATCCCATCCCGGCCCGGGCAGGCCCCGTGCCGGACGGCGGGCGGACCGGGAAGCCGGGAACCATTCCGTATTCAACACAACGTATTTCGTGGCCGGACCGCCCGCGGTGCCGGCCGCTTCGCCTACCCGCGAACACCACCACAGACAGGATTCCTGATGTTCGGATTTCTCCGCAGCTACTTCTCCAACGACCTGGCGATCGACCTCGGCACCGCCAATACGCTGATCTACATGCGCGACAAGGGCATCGTGCTGGACGAGCCCTCGGTCGTCGCGATCCGCCAGGAAGGCGGCCCCAACGCCAAGAAAACCATCACGGCGGTGGGCAAGGAAGCCAAGCAGATGCTGGGCAAGGTGCCGGGCAATATCGAGGCGATCCGCCCGATGAAGGACGGCGTGATCGCCGACTTCACCGTCACCGAGCAGATGCTCAAGCAATTCATCAAGATGGTGCACGACAGCAAGCTGCTGCGTCCGAGCCCGCGCATCATCATCTGCGTGCCGTGCGGCTCGACCCAGGTCGAGCGCCGCGCCATCCGCGAATCGGCGCTGGGCGCCGGCGCCAGCCAGGTGTACCTGATCGAGGAGCCGATGTCGGCCGCGATCGGCGCCGGCCTGCCGGTGTCGGAGCCGTCGGGCTCGATGGTGGTGGATATCGGTGGCGGCACCACCGAGGTGGGCATCATCTCGCTGGGCGGCATGGTCTACAAGGGTTCGGTGCGCGTGGGCGGCGACAAGTTCGACGAGGCCATCGTCAACTACATCCGCCGCAACTACGGCATGCTGATCGGCGAACAGACCGCCGAAGCCATCAAGAAGGAAATCGGCTCGGCCTTCCCGGGCTCCGAGGTCCGCGAGATGGAAGTCAAGGGCCGCAACCTGTCCGAAGGCATCCCGCGCGCCTTCACGGTGTCTTCCAACGAAATCCTGGAAGCCCTGACCGATCCGCTGAACCAGATCGTGTCGGCGGTGAAGATCGCGCTGGAACAGACCCCGCCCGAACTGGGCGCCGACATCGCCGAGCGCGGCATGATGCTGACCGGCGGCGGCGCGCTGCTGCGCGACCTGGACCGCCTGCTGGCCGAAGAAACCGGCCTGCCGGTGCTGGTGGCCGAAGACCCGCTGACCTGCGTGGTGCGCGGCTCCGGCATGGCGCTGGAACGCATGGACAAGCTCGGCAGCATCTTCTCCTACGAGTAAGAAGGACGCTCACGTGGCGATGCGCGGCCTGCCGGATCCAGCGATCAGGGCGGTGTCGCGGCGCCTCATCCGCCGGGGCCAGGCCCCGGCAGCTCCCGCCGCCCGACTGTGCCGCTCCCGTCCCCGCAAGGGCCTCGGGCGCGGCACGGCGGGCGGCGGGGCGTTTCCGCGTGGGCTCCGGCCTTTGTTCGGGTAAATGGATTACTCCCCTCCGCCGCTCTTCAAGCAAGGCACCTCGGCAGTCGCCAGGCTGGTCCTGTACGTGACCATCGCGCTGGCGCTGCTGGTGGTCGATGCCCGTTTCGACGCGCTCAGCGTGGGCCGCCAGGTTGCCGCCACCGTGCTGATGCCGGTCGAACGCCTGGTGCTGACGCCGCGCGACGCGCTGCGCACGATGTTCGACTACGCGCAGTCGTCGGCGATGCTCGCCACCGAGAACCGCGAACTGCGCCAGAACGCCGTGCAGCAGGCCCAGGCCGCGGTGCGCCAGGCGCAGCTTGAGTCCGAGAACAACCAGCTGCGCAAGCTGCTCGGGCTGGCGCAGCAGTCGGCCACGCCGGTGACGGCCGCCGAGATCCTGTATGACGCGCGCGATCCCTACAGCCAGCGCATCGTGATCGACAAGGGCAGCCAGCACGGCCTGCGTGCCGGCTACCCGGTGATCGACGAGCGCGGCGTGGTGGGGCAGGTCACGCGCGTGTCGCCGTTCCAGTCCGAGGTGACGCTGCTGACCGACAAGGACCAGGCCATCCCCGTGCAGGTGGTGCGCAACGGCCTGCGCAGCGTGGCCTTCGGCGGCGCGCGCGCGGGCCAGCTGGACCTGCGCTTCATGGCCGCCGCCGCCGACCTGCAGCAGGGCGACCTGCTGGTGACCTCTGGCCTGGACGGCACCTACCCGCCGGGCCTGCCGGTGGCAAAGATCATCCATATCGAGCGCAAGGCCGATACCGCGTTCTCGCGCGTGTACTGCGAGCCGGTGGCCGGCGTGCGCGCGCACCGCCAGCTGCTGGTGGTGCGCTACGACGCGGCCATCCCCGCGCGCGAAACGGTCGAGGCCAAGCCGGAGGCGCCGGTCAGGGGCGCCAAGTCCGCCGCGGCGCGCGCAGCCGCCGACAGCGCGGCGGCTGCCAAGGCCGCGCCCGCCAAGGAGGCACCACGGTGACCAATCCCCAATACCTGCTGCGGCCGGTCAATCCCGCCTTTATCGCCTTCAGCTTCGTGCTGGCGTTCCTGTTCAACCTGATGCCCTGGGGCACCACGCTGTGGGTCCCCGACATGGTGGCGCTGGTGCTGGTGTTCTGGAACATCCACCAGCCGCGCAAGGTGGGCATGGGCGTGGCCTTCCTGCTGGGCCTGCTGATGGACGTGCACGATGCCCGGCTGCTGGGCGAGCACGCGCTGGCCTACACCCTGCTGGCCTACTTTGCTATCACCATCCACCGCCGCGTGCTGTGGTTCACCGTCTATACCCAGGCGCTGCACGTGCTGCCGCTGCTGTTCATCGTGCATGCGGTGCCGGTGCTGATCCGGCTGGCCATGGGCGCGCCGCTGCCGGGCTGGCCACTGTTGCTGGCGCCGGCGATCGAGGCGCTGCTGTGGCCGCTGGCCACCAGCCTGCTGCTGGCGCCGCAGCGCCGTTCGAGCGATGTCGACGAGACGCGTCCGATCTGACGCCGCACGCATCTGACCGCACCTAAACGCTCATCCCTGGCCTACGCAGTACCATGACCGAAATCCGCAACGTCGAACTGGAAATCGGCCGCTTCCGCATCCGCGTGGCGGCTGCGGCCCTGTTCACGGTGATCTGCTTTGGCCTGCTGTTCACGCGCTTCCTGTGGCTGCAGTGGTACAAGCATGACCAGTACTCGGCCAAGGCCGAGGACAACCGCATCTCGGTGGCGCCGATCGAGCCCAACCGCGGCATCATCATGGACCGCAACGGGCTCGTGCTGGCGCGCAATTATTCGGCGTACACGCTGGAGATCACGCCGTCCAAGCTGACCGATACGCTGGACAACACCATCGAGAGCCTGTCCGGGCTGGTGGATATCCAGCCGCGCGACCGGCGCCGCTTCAAGCGGCTGATGGAAGAGTCGCGCAGCTTTGAAAGCCTGCCGATCCGCAGCCAGCTGACCGACGAGGAAGTGGCGCGCTTTTCCGCGCAGCGCTTTCGCTTCCCGGGCGTGGACGTGCGCGCGCGGCTGTTCCGCCAGTACCCGCTGGGCGAGTCGGCCTCGCACGTGATCGGCTACCTCGGCCGCATCTCGCAGCGCGACCAGGAACGCATCGAGGCCATGGACGAGGCCAACGATGCCGAGGGCGCCAAGTACGATCCGCGCAAGGATGCCGACAACTACAAGGGCACCAACTACATCGGCAAGATCGGCCTGGAGCAGAGCTACGAGAGCGAGCTGCACGGACTGACCGGTTTCGAGGAAGTGGAAGTGAGCGCGGGCGGGCGCCCCATCCGCACGCTTTCGACCTCACCCGCCACGCCCGGCAACAACCTGATCCTGTCGCTCGACATCCGCCTGCAGCAGCTGGCCGAGGCGCTCTACGGCGACCGCCGCGGCGCGCTGGTAGCGATCGAGCCAGCCACCGGCGACATCCTGGCCTTTGTCTCCAAGCCGACCTACGACCCCAATCTGTTCGTCGAAGGCATCGACACCAATACCTGGAATGAGCTCAACAACTCGCCCGACAAGCCGCTCCTGAACCGGCCCCTCAGGGGCACCTACCCGCCGGGCTCGACCTACAAGCCGTTCATGGCGCTGGCGGCGCTGACCACCGGCAAGCGCACCGCGGCCTGGGGCATGCACGATCCCGGCTTCTTCACGCTGGGCAACCATACCTTCCGCGACGACAAGCCGGGCGGCCACGGCTGGGTCGACATGCACAGCTCGATCGTGCAATCGTGCGACACCTACTACTACGCGCTGGCGCGCGACATGGGCGTCAACGGCATCCATGACTTCATGAAGCCGCTCGGCTTCGGCCAGATCACCGGCATCGACATCGAGGGCGAAAGCCGCGGCATCCTGCCGTCGACCGACTGGAAGCGCCGCGCGTACCGCAAGCCCGAGCAGCAGAAGTGGTACGACGGCGAGACCATCTCGCTGGGCATCGGGCAGGGCTACAACAGCTTCACCATCCTGCAGCTGGCGCAGGCCACCTCGGTCATCGTCAACAACGGCAGCGTGATGAAGCCCCACCTGGTCAAGGCCGTGGAAGACGCGGTCACGCGCAAGCGCACGCTGACGGTGCCAAAGGAAAGCTATCGCATTCCGCTCAAGCAGGCCGATATCGACGTGATCAAGCGCGCCATGGTGGCGGTGACGCACTCCGGCACGGCCGCGCGCGTGTTCGCCGGTGCGGCCTATGAATCGGCGGGCAAGACCGGCACCGCGCAGACCTACAGCCTGGGCAAGGGCGAGAAGTACAACCACCACGCGCTGGACGAGCGCAAGCGCGACCACTCGCTGTACACGGCCTTCGCGCCAGCGGACAACCCGAGGATCGCGATTGCGCTGATCGTCGAGAACGCCGGCTTCGGCGCCGCGGTGGCCGCGCCGATCGCGCGCAAGGTGATGGACTACTACCTGACCGGCAAATGGCCGGCAGAGCTGGAAGCCATCGCTCCGCCGGAAGCCGAGCGCATGGCGGGCCGCCCGCCGGTGGCCACGCCGAGCGTGTTTACCACCGGCCAGACTGCCAGCATCGCCAGCGCTACCGTGATGTCGGGCGGTAGCGCACC
Source organism: Cupriavidus sp. FW305-F7 (assembly GCF_058782875.1). NCBI lineage: Bacteria > Pseudomonadati > Pseudomonadota > Betaproteobacteria > Burkholderiales > Burkholderiaceae > Cupriavidus > Cupriavidus sp. FW305-F7. Next base: position 194,517 of record NZ_JBYSYC010000008.1, read on the forward strand.
GGCCAGCGGCGCGGCCGCCAGCGCGGTGGCCGCGGCCTCGGGCGCGCACGCCGCGGCGTCTGACGCGATCGCGGCGGCGCTGGACCCGGCCGCGATCGCACCGGCCTCGGCCGTGCAGACGCTGGATGAACGCATGCTGCAGGCGCTGGGCCACAGCAAGCCGAAGGTGCCGCCGGCTTCCGTGCCGGTCGTGCCGGCCAAGGCGCCCGCGCCCAAACCACGCGTCAAGCCCGTGGCTGCCAAGGCAGCCAGCGGTGCCGACGCCACTCGCTGAAGGAGACGCGCATGGATCGACGCCGCGTCCTGTCCCTGATCAAGACCGCGCTGACCGGTTTTGACAAACCACTCTCGCTGATCGTCTTCCTGCTGTTCGCCACCGGCATCGTGGCGCTGTACTCGGCCGCCATCGACATGCCGGGCCGGGTCGAGGACCAGCTGCGCAATATCCTGCTGTCTTATGTGGTGATGATGGTGATCGCCTACCTGCCCACGCAGACGCTGATGCGGGTGGCGGTGCCGATCTACACGGTCGGGGTGGCGCTGCTGATCGCGGTCGCCATGTTCGGGCTGATCCGCAAGGGCGCGCGCCGCTGGCTCTATGTCGGCATGGTGATCCAGCCGTCCGAGATCATGAAGATCTCGATGCCGCTGATGCTGGCGTGGTACTTCCAGAAGCGCGAGGGCGTGGTCAAGTGGTTCGACTTCGTGGTGGCGCTGGTGCTGCTGCTGATCCCGGTCGGCCTGATCGCCAAGCAGCCCGACCTGGGCACGGCGCTGCTGGTGATGGCCGCGGGCGTGTACGTGATCTACTTCGCGGGCCTGTCGTGGAAGCTGATCCTGCCGCTGCTGGGGCTGCTGGTGGTGGCGGTCACGCTGCTGATCACGTTCCAGAACGATATGTGCGCGCCGGGCGTGAACTGGCCGGTGCTGCACGACTACCAGCAGCACCGCATCTGCACGCTGCTGGACCCGACCAGCGATCCGCTGGGCAAGGGCTTCCACACCATCCAGTCGATCATCGCCATCGGCTCCGGCGGGGTCGAGGGCAAGGGCTGGCTCAAGGGCACGCAGACGCACCTGGAGTTCATTCCGGAAAAGCACACCGACTTTATTTTCGCCGTGTACTCGGAAGAGTTCGGCCTGATCGGCAATGCGGTGCTGCTGGTGCTGTATCTGCTGTTGATCTTCCGCGGCCTGTTTATCGCGGCCAATGCGCCGACGCTGTTCTCGCGGCTGCTGGCGGGATCGATCACGCTGATCTTCTTCACCTATGCCTTCGTCAACATGGGCATGGTCAGCGGCATCCTGCCGGTGGTGGGCGTGCCGCTGCCGCTGATGAGCTATGGCGGCACCGCGCTGGTGACGCTGGGCGCGGGCATCGGCATTCTGATGAGTATTTCGCGGCAGAAGCGGCTGATCCAGACGTAGCGCAGCCGGCGTAAAAAGGGGGCCGCGGCTGTGCCGCCGGCCCCCTTTGCTAAACTGCCACCCACTTTACCTCTACCGGTCCACGCCCCATGAACGCCCAAGACGTTGCCGCCTACCTGCAGAGCCACCCCGAATTCTTCGAAGAACACGCCGAGCTGCTGGCCGCGGTGCAGCTGACCAGCCCGCACAGCCACCGCGCCGTGTCGCTGCAGGAACGCCAGATGGAAATCCTGCGCGAGAAGAACAAGGGCCTTGAGCTGCGCCTGGCGGACCTGGTCCGCCACGGCCATGACAACGACCGCACCCAGCAGCGCATGCATGCCTGGCAGCTGCGCCTGCTGGCCGAAGCCGATTCGCACGCGCTGCCCTATGCGGTGCAGGACGGCCTGCAGCAGGTGTTCGACGTGCCGGCGGTGGCGCTCAGGCTGTGGGACGTGGCCGAGCAATACGTCCATATGGAAGTGGCGCAGGGCGCCAGCGAAGACCTGCGCATCTTTGCCGAAGGCCTGCGTGCGCCGTACTGCGGCAGCAACGGCGGCTTCGAGGCGGCGGGGCTACTGGAGCGCGACGATATCACCTCGCTGGCGATGGTGACGCTGCGCGTGCCGGTGCGCGCGGGGGATGCCGAGCCCGGTGCCGACGTGCGCGGCGCAGCCTTTGGCCTGCTGGTGCTGGGCTCGCCCGATCCGCGCCGTTTCCACGAAGGCATGGGCACCGCCTACCTGTCGCAGATCGGCGAAGTCGCCGGCGCCGCGCTGCACCGGCTGCGCGACTGAGGCGCGGCGGCCCACGCCTGACGCCATGACTGCACGCCGGCCGCCCCGCAGCGTGGTTGCGGATGTCGCGCCTGCCAGCGACACCCCGCCGCCGGCACCCGAGCCGCTGGTCACGCGCTACCTCGACTGGCTGCGCGGCAGCCGCAAGCTGGCTGAGCACACGCTGACCAGCTACAGCCGCGACCTGCGCGTGCTGCAGGGGCACGCGGCGCGCTACGCGCCTGGCGTGGCCCTGCTGGCACTGCAGACCCACCATATCCGCAACTTTGCCGCGCGGCTGCATGGCGCCGGGCTGGTCGGCACCAGCATCGCGCGCACCTTGTCGGCCTGGCGCGGTTTCTTCCAGTGGGCGGCGCGCCACGGCCATGGCGTCACGGTGAATCCGGTCGACGGCGTGCGCGCGCCGCGCTCGGGCCACGCGCTGCCCAAGGCGTTGTCGGTCGAACACGCGGTGGCACTCGTCGCGCATCCTGCTGGCACGGATGCCCAGGCACTGCGCGACCATGCGGTCTATGAGCTGTTCTATTCAAGCGGGCTGCGGCTGTCCGAGCTGGTACAGCTGGACCTGCGCTATGCCGATGCCGACGGCTACCGCTCCAGCGGCTGGCTCGACCTGGCCGGGGCGGAAGTCACCGTGACCGGCAAGGGTTCGCGCCAGCGCTCGGTGCCGGTCGGCAGCAAGGCCGTCGAGGCGCTGCGCGACTGGCTGGCGGTGCGCGACACGCTGCTGCGCCCCGGCGCCTTGCCGGAAGATGCGCACGCCCTGTTCCTCGGCCCGCGCGGGCGGCGCCTGTCGATGCGCACGGTGCAGTTGCGGCTCAAGCAACAGGCGCTGCGCGCCGGCGTGCCGGCCGATGTGCATCCGCATATGCTGCGGCATTCGTTTGCCACCCACGTGCTGCAGTCGTCGGGCGACCTGCGCGCGGTGCAGGAGATGCTGGGCCATGCCAGCATCTCGACCACGCAGGTCTATACCGCGCTGGATTTCCAGCACCTGGCGAAGGTCTACGACAAGGCCCATCCGCGGGCCGGCCGGGCGCGCGCCAGGCCGGCAGCAGACGCGGCGGCCGCCGATCCTGCTGACGCCGACGAAGCGTCGGAAGACTAGTTCACTCCCACTGCGCCAGCACCTCGCGGAAGCGCTCGATCTCGGGCAGCAGCCAGCCGCGGAACGCCTGCACCTTGGGCAGGTTCAATGAGCCCGGCGCGCATACGAAGTACAGCAGCCAGGGACAGGCGATGCTGACATCGAACAGCCGCACCACGCGCCCGGCCAGCAGGTCGTTGTAGGCCAGCGAGGAGCGGATCAGCGCAATACCCTGGCCTTCGGATGCGGCCTGCAGCAGCAGCGAGGAATCTTCCAGCAGCAGCCCCTTGCGCGGTTCCGGCCAATCCAGCCCGGCGGCCTCGAACCACGGCTTCCACGGATCGCCCTCGCCGCGCAGCAGCGGCAGGCCGGCCATGTCCTGCGGCCGCTCGGGCAGGCGGCCGCCATTGAAGCCGGGGCTGCAGACCGGGAAGAAGACGTCGTCCAGCAGCCGTTCCACATACAGGCCGGGATAGTCGCCGCTGCCCATGCGCAGCGCGATATCGACTTCCTCATGCGCAAAGTTGACCAGCGTGTTCGACGATAGCAGCTCGACATCCAGCTCCGGGTGGCGCTCGATAAAGCTGCCGATGCGCGGCGTCAGCCAGCGCGCGGCAAACGACGGCATGGTGCTGATGGTCAGGCGCTTGTCGCGGTTGCCGGCCTGCAGCGCGCGCGTGGCATCGGCGATCTGCAGCAGCGCGTCACGCACGCGCTCGGCATACAGGCGCCCCGACGGCGTCAGCGCGACGCGCTTGCCGTGGCGCTCGAACAGCGGCATGCCCAGTTCTTCTTCCAGCGCGCGGATCTGGTGGCTGACCGCGCCGTGCGTGACAAACAGCTCCGTGGCCGCGCGCGAAAAGCTCTCGTGCCGCGCCGCGGCCTCGAAGGCGCGCAGCGCGGTCAGCGCCGGCAGGCGCGGCAGTTCGCGGTGCCAGCCGCGCGGCAGGTCCTTTTCCCAGGCGCTCTTCCAGGCCATGGTGGTCTCCAGGCGGTCGTGTGTATGTGAATTTGTCTAACAAGAACAAGGAAAATATATCGTTTTGATAGTGGCCGGGCAATCACTAATATTCCATCACCGGCCCCCGCAGTACTTATTTACTTCACGGCGATATTCGTAGGATTTAACTGGCCTGGTCCCCTTGCCGGGCCAGTTCCGGTGGCCCGCCGCGAATTCGTACTGCGCCTAGCGTATTCCCGCCGAGGCCGGCTGAACGGAGAACCACCATGAAAACCGTGCTCACAACGACCGTGTTCACACTGAATCCTGGCGAAGTCACCACGCTGTCGGTGCATGCTGCCCAGCGCCTGCATGTCGAAGAGGCCCGCGGCACCGACGTATGGCTGACCCGCGAGAAAGATTCAGAGGACTACTGGCTGCGTTGTGGCGGCAGCCTGCTGCTGCGCTCGGGTGACGAGGTGGTGCTGAGTGTAGACCCGCGTGCGCTGCACCCGGTGCGCCTCGCCCTGATCGCGGAAGCGCGCCGCCCGGCGCTGGCGCTCGCTGACGTGCCGCACCTGGTGTACCGCAGCCTGCGCCGCCTGGTTCGAGGCACGGAGTGGACGCCGAACCAGGACCAGGTCACCGCATCCTGAGGCAAAGGCTGACGGAGCATCGTCCACATCACATCGCGACCGCGGGCATCTGCGCCTGGTCTGGTCGCGTGACGCATCGGACGATTCCCTCCGGACTGACGCCCTGAGCGGGCAGCAGAAGTGACCGAGGCAGGGCCGGCGCAAGCCGGCCCTTTTCGTTACACTCTCGCCATGCATCCGATTCAAGTCATCGAACGCGGCCGCGAGGACTATCAGCCGTGTTTCGACGCGATGCGCGCCTTCACCGCCGCACGCACGCCCGAGACGCCCGACCAGGTCTGGCTGGTCGAGCATCCGCCGGTCTATACCCTGGGCCAGGCGGGCGACCCCGCGCACCTGCTGGCCCCGGACGACCAGATTCCCGTCGTCCAGATCGATCGTGGCGGGCAGATCACATATCACGGTCCCGGCCAGGTCGTGGCCTACCTGTTGCTCGATCTGCGCCGCCGCCGCCTGATGGTGCGCGAGTTGGTGCACAGCATCGAGCAGGCGGTGCTGGACACGCTCGCGGCGTATAATCTCGCAGCCGAACGCAAGCCCGGCGCCCCCGGCATCTACCTGTCCGACGGGCCGCACCAGGGCGCAAAGATTGCCGCGCTCGGCCTCAAGATCCGCAACGGCTGCAGCTATCACGGCGTCAGCCTCAACGTGCAGATGGACCTGTCGCCGTTCCTGCGCATCAATCCCTGCGGCTATGCCGGGCTGGAAACAGTCGACATGGCCAGCGCGGGCGCCACCTTCGCGGCGGCGGATGCCAACGGCGACCCCTTGCCCGTGACCGCGGCACAACAACCGGAAATCGCACAGCGCCTGGCGGCAGCATTGTGCGAGGTGCTGGCAGCGCATGAAGCCCGCGCGCTGGCTGCCGAAGGAACTGCCGCCCCGGCTGAAGCAAAGCAGCCGGGTGAGACGGCCCTGGCCTCCTAGTCAAAAGCGAAATGCACGCTGAGCGCGTGCGGAGAAATGTATGAGCGACGCCCTGATCGCCACTTCCAGCGAAGCCCCGCAGTCCCCCGCGGAGCAGTATGACCCGACCCGCAAGCAGAAGTCGGCCGACAAGACCGCACGCATCCCCATCAAGATCGTGCCGGCCGAAAAGCTCAAGAAGCCGGACTGGATCCGCGTCAAGGCCGCCACCGGCAGCTCACGCTTCTACGAGATCAAGGACATTCTGCGCGCCAACAACCTGGTGACGGTGTGCGAAGAAGCCAGCTGCCCGAACATCGGTGAATGCTTCGGCAAGGGCACCGCCACCTTCATGATCATGGGCGACAAGTGCACGCGCCGCTGCCCGTTCTGCGACGTCGGCCACGGCCGCCCCGATCCGCTGGATGTGAACGAGCCGGGCAACCTGGCCCGCACCATCGCCCAGCTCAAGCTGAACTACGTGGTCATCACCAGCGTCGACCGCGACGACCTGCGTGATGGCGGCGCCCAGCACTATGTCGACTGCATCTCGCAGACGCGCGAGCTGTCGCCCATTACCCGCATCGAAGTGCTGGTGCCCGACTTCCGTGGTCGCCTGGACAAGGCGCTGGACATCCTGCAGGCGTGCCCGCCGGACGTGATGAACCACAACATGGAAACCGTGCCGCGCCTGTACAAGCAGGCCCGCCCGGGCGCGGACTATGCGCACTCGCTCAAGCTGCTGCAGGAATTCAAGCGCCGCAACCCCAACGTGCCGACCAAGTCCGGCCTGATGGTGGGCCTGGGCGAGACCGACGAGGAAATCCTCGAGGTCATGCGCGACATGCGCGCCCACGACATCGACATGCTGACCATCGGCCAGTACCTGGCGCCGTCGAACCACCACCTGCCGGTGCTGCGCTACGTGCATCCCGACACGTTCAAGATGTTCGAGGAAGAGGCTTACAAGATGGGCTTCACCCACGCTGCGGTGGGCGCGATGGTGCGCAGCTCGTACCATGCTGACCAACAGGCGCATCAGGCGGGGTTTGCCTGAGCAACAGCGCTGCACACTGATTGAGCCGAGACGGCCGGGATTTCCCGGCCGTTTTTCTTTGGGTGCGCCCGGCAGGGCGCACTGACTTGGGGGTGGGAGTCCCCTACACGCCCGGCAAGGGGAAGTGTTAGCCAGAGACAAGGGTTTCCCGGGCGACCGGGAGTCTGAAGGAAGTCCGAGGCAAAGCGCTGGCCTGACGAACAGGAAGCGGATACGAGGCGACGTATCGGGGTGAGGTAGCCCAAATTGCCAAAGCCCAGTACTTGCGCGGAACGATACGGCGTAAATCCGACAGGCATAAGCGTGAAGGTGAGTGCGTCATACCCGGGGAGATCTGCATCGCTGCCATGGTGCTACCGACGTCGAGAGGTGTTGGGATGGCGGTGCAGAAGTCAGCAGAGGCCATACTAGGTGCGCGGTTGGCACTGAAGGGCCGAACATGAACGAGCGCGATTAGGACGACAGACCTCGATGCGAACCGACGAAGCCCAAATGCACGAACGAGTGCAGCCCACAGCGGAGGAAGGCGGGCGGAACCTGCCTGGGGCCGATGGGGGTGCGGAGGCTGGCACGGCGGCTGTCGGGCAAACGAAAGCGCAGGCGCCATCGCTGATGGAAGCGGTGGTCGAGAAGGGCAACATGTGGCTGGCGTACCGGAAGGTGGTCAGCAACGGTGGCGCGGCCGGGGTGGATGCCTTGGAAGTGACGGCGTTGCGCGACTGGCTGAAGGTGCACTGGCCGAGCGTCAAAGCGGCGCTGCTGGTCGGCCAGTACATCCCGCAGGCGGTGCGTGCGGTGGACATTCCCAAGCCTGCGGGCGGGGTGAGGACACTGGGCATCCCGACGGTGATCTCATAATGCACCTCTCACAGTTAAGTGTAGGAATGTTGCCTCCGAAGATGCCCTGAAGTGCG